>JAILDD010000112.1 GCA_024689605.1 Lachnospiraceae bacterium | reverse complement strand
AACTGAGGCATCGGTAAGTATCGCCATATATCCGTCATCCGCTTCGCAGACATAATATATCTCCAGTCCGTCAGGACATTCTATCTTCGTAGTATCAAGTGTCGAGCCGTCTGCTCCGACTCTTACAATGCTGTTTTCACCGTTATAATTGTAAACATAGGAAAGCTTTCCGTCCCTGTAACCAACGGCACGGATGTGCTCATCCCCAACCTGCTGCATGTCATTTTCGCTGTATTGAAGCGACACTGCGTCATGAATATAATGTCCCTTTCCGTCATATTCGCAGATACGTTCGCCCGTTATCCGGCCGCCCGAATCCTCAACTTCCGCAATGTGCACATATATATGATCATCCCTGCCCTGCACCACATAATCGATAAATGAATCTTCTCCGTTCTTCATATCGTAAATGCTTATGATATGATCGATGCGGTCATTTTCATCATCTACAAAATACAAAGTACTGTAGCCCTCGTTTACCATGAGCAGTCCATCAGACATCCTCATCACTTCAGACGGCGAACTTATGCCGGTAAAGAAGGGCGTGGTAAAACCATACTTAGGGATCAGCAAATTAAGCAGGTACAACAGTACTCCTGCCATAATAAATATCAATCCCAAAATGGGGTGTCTGAAAATCTTCAGGCACCCCTTTTTCTTTGAATTGTTTTTACTTTCGGAATTATTACCCATCCTTACTTGATCGCAAGACTGGTCCATACATCTGAAGGAACGATAGCAATGTATGTCTTACCGGGATTAAGTACAAGAGGCTCGCCTGTTACACCGTTGGTATAAACTGTAGGATAGTTTGCTGCAGCCTTTGCCCAGCTGATGGGAATAGCTTTTCCGTTTGTAAGATAGTAACCAACATTGCCGCCAAGGATGTAGTATGCCATGTAACCGTGATTATCAAGCTGTACGAAATCACAGTTCATGATGATAACGTTTTCAAAAGTTGTCCTCTGGTTTGTCAGAGCATCATTGTGTGCCTTACCATACTCAGAGTAATCATATGTTCCTGTTCCTGCGTTGTAGTACAGTGCACTGCTGTTATGAGGGAAAGGAAGTGATACGGATGTAGCTGAGGTAGCTCCTGCTCCGAGATTAAACTCTGCAGCTGCAAACTTGAGACCCGAACCCATGTAGTACTGGTTATATGTAGTGCTGTAGCCTGATGCTGCAAGACGCTGTGCAAGACCCGAATAAGTCTTGCCGGTCTTAGGATTGGTGTATGAATTATATGTCACATACTCTGTAAACTCAGATCTCTTTCCGTTTGAGAAACGAGCAAATCCGCCGCTTAAGTTGTTGCTTGCAGGATCTGCAAGGAACTGGTTGATATAGTAAGGACCGCCGTCATGGATAAGTATAGCATTGTATTCAGAAGCAAGAATGACATTGGTAGGTCTTGTGCTTCTTACATTACCGAACTGTGTAATGGAAGCATAATCCTTAACGATAGCCATAAGTCTTGTGATACGGCCGTTTGCAGTGCTGTTCATCATCTCATATACTATGTCAGCCTGGTTGAGACCATAATGAGGAAGTGCAGTCTTCTCATTGTCCACCATTATAGCCACGGGACGCTGGTTCTGAAGTGCAGCGCTTATAGGAAGACCTGTAAGCTCACTGATGTATGTCCCTGTTGCTGCAGGTGCAGCATCAGCCTCCGCAGCTTTCTGTGCAGGCAGTGCAAATACAGACAGTGAAAGGACTGTCGCAGCCATAAGGCCTACGATCTTGGCAATCTTGTTTTTCATTCTGATTCCTCCTCTTTGTTTTTAATTGATATTTTAGTTCAGAGCCTCTTCATTCTGTTCCGCTCTGTCAATGTATATTGTCAAAAGATCAAATTTGTCGTTATATATGGACTGTAACAGACTGTCCAGGCCGGTAAGCGAATTTTTCAGCTGTTCAAGGGTGATAAGTCCGTCATCAAGAGCCGTAACAAGCTCATCTATATCAACCACCTTGACAAAACCGTCGGGATAAACTATCACATCTGCCAGAAGATCGGTCACCACAAGCTCGTTTGTTTCTTCATTGTAATCAAAATCCACGATATCACAATACCAGTACATAAGCGTATTGTCTGCCGTATAGAACTTGCTGACCTTGTAGCCCTTATTACGAAAATAGCAGGAATAGCCGTGGTGAAGATCCTTTTTTGGCTTAAGTGCAGACCATTTGGTAAGGATCACCTCATCATCGCACTCAAGGATCACATCATCCTTAAGCTGCACGCATTCCAGCGGGATAAGCCGCTTCCTGTAAAGTACCGGTAACTTTTCCATATACTGCCCCCCGCACTATACTGACAAAAAGTATTTTTGTAAACCGACTATCTATAATTTTACATAAATTTCTATATAAAATAAAGTGATTTCTAATAAAATATATGGTGGCCTATCTGCATTCCCGTAAGCCCCTCTATAGGGGTTCTGAAATAAAGGCAGTTACCCACATTTGTCTTGCCGCTCATGGCTTCATCGGCAGCCTGATAGCAGCTTGCAGTCGCTCTGTCATTAGCCAGTGCCAGCGCCAGATGTCCGTCCAGCACAGGCGAAAACTGCTTATACTGGTATATAACCCCGGTCACCGTATCGGGATAGCGGGAACTCAGCAGTCTGTTAATAACCACCGCCCCAACCGCCAGCTGACCCGCATATGGTTCAGCTCCGGCCTCGCAGTAGATCAGATTCGCCAGAAGATACCTGTCACCTTCCGCAAATGTCACCTCAGATATATTTCTCCATGCAGACTGGGCAGCCAGCTGGGATAATCTCAGTTCTTCCTCATACTGTGCCTTGATGGCGGCATATTCAGCCGCTGCTGCAGCAGCTTCAGCCGCTTTCTGATCCACTTCCTGCTCATAGGCATCCGCAGCAGCCTGGGTCATATTGATGTTGTCCGCTGTTATGGCAATATTTTCAGCCGTAACGCTGATAAGCCCGTTTACCCTGTTCTGTTCCTCAACAACCTGTTCCCGCATAGCCTGAAGTTCTTCCATCTCCGCCTCAAGCTCAGCTTCCTTTTCCTCTATCTCATGCTCAGTCTGGACATACTCTTCCAGCATCTTTCTGTCATATGCTGAAAGAGCCTCTATATAATCGGCATAATTCAGGAACTCTCCGAAATCCTCCGCAGAGAAAAGAATGGTCAGATACCCGTCGCTGCCGCCCTCATAAAGAAAGCGTATCCTTGCCTTCATACTCTCGTACTGGTTGATCCTGGTCTCCCGGGTTTCCTCAAGCTCTATTGTTGTCTCGTTTATCTCTATTTCCTTGAGGTCTATGGAAGCCTCCAGCACTTCCAGATTGGCAGCCACCTCCTGCAGGTTTCCGTTAAGGATGGCCATCTGGCCCTGGTAGGTATCCTTTACATTCTCAAGACCCTGAAGTGCAGCCTGGGTCTGTGCAAGATCCTGCCTGGCAGAATCCAGCTCAGCTTCCTTTTCCTTCTTCTCCTTCTCAGCCTCCTCCAGCTTCTCCTTTGTATCGGAGACATCATAATAGTTATGGCCGTTTATATCTGTTTTGGCAGAAACATCCAGACAGTACGAAAAGAAAAGCACTGCAACAGACAGAGCCCCGATGATACGTATTCTGTTCTTAAACTTAAGTCTGTTCATTTAGAGATCTATTTCTGTCTTTCTTCCCGTAGGCTGATATTCGTAATACCTTACCCCGGCAGCATTGAAAAGCCTCTTTGCTGCTACATTTGAAGGGGTTCCGTCGTATTTGTCGCAGGCATAAACCACAGTCTTTATCCCCGCCTGGATTATTGCTTTTGCACACTCGTTGCAGGGGAAAAGCGTCACGTAAAGCTTTGTTCCCTCCAGCGAACCGCCCCTGTAATTAAGTATTGCGTTAAGCTCACTGTGTGTTACGTAGGGATATTTTGTATCAAGTTCGTCACCTTCCCTGTCCCAGGGGAATTCATCATCGCTGACGCCATTGGGGAAACCGTTATATCCCATGGACAATATCTTATTGTTATCGCTGACGATGCAGGCCCCTACCTGTGTATTTGGATCCTTTGACCTCATGGCCGAAAGCTTTGAAACTCCCATAAAGTACTCGTCCCATGTGATATAGCCGTCTCTCTTTTTCATATCTCCCCTTTCTGCCGCCCTCAGCGGCATCAATATGTCAACAACCTTTACAGCTCCTCGCCGGCCTCGATCTTAGTGATCTCAGCGATCCTCCTGCTGTGCTTTTCCTCTCCGGAAAAGTCCGTGGTCATGAATATTTCAGCAATAGTCTGTGCCATAAATACGGATATTTCCGCAGCACCAAGTGCCAGAATATTGCTGTCATTATGCAGCCTTGTCATCCTTGCCGTATGCTCATTGTGGCAGAGTGCACAGCGTATACTCTTAACCTTATTAGCCGCGATACTTGCACCTATTCCGGTTGTGCAGATGACTATTCCCTTGTCTGCGGCGCCGCTTACCACATCATCAGCCACAGGCTTTACGAAGACCGGATAATCTACGGAATCAAGTCCGTAACACCCGCAGTCCTTAACTTCAAAACCTTTCTGAGTAAGGAATTCCTTAACCGCTTCCTTAAGCTCATATCCGCCGTGGTCACTTCCGATTGAAATCTTTTTTACCTGCATAACATCCCCCTATATTTTTCTTACTTTATACCCTGCTGCCTTGAGCAGCCGGTTCATTACTGCCTGACCGAATCCGTCCGCACTGAAGCCTTCGGAAAATATCACATCCACATTCTCATCATCAAACTCCCTTAAGATGCGGTAGATATTTCTTGCTATCTCATGCTCGTCAGACCTGCTGCCGGCATTTTTTATTACATCAGCCCGGATGCGGGACACCGTTTCATCGGTACATAATACACCTGTACGCTGACCTTGGGAAGAAGCCTTTCCGGCTTCATCATTTATGGTTTTTATAACAGCTTCTGCATCACCCTCTACTATTGTCATCTCTCCGCGGGGAGCATAGTGGCGGTATTTCATGCCGGGTGCCTTGGGCGCTTTTTTGTCGGTTCCTGACATTATGGTGGTATCGGCATCCACCTGTCCCAGTACCCTTTCCAGCATTTCCTTCGTGATATAGCCCGGACGGAGTATCATGGGCGGATCCACCGTCAGGTCCACTATAGTGGATTCAACACCTATCCCTACTTCACCGCCATCCAGTATCATCTCTATCCTGCCGTCCAAGTCTTCACGTACATGTTCAGCAAGGGTGGGACTGGGGCGTCCGGAAGCATTTGCGCTAGGGGCCGCAATGTATCCGCCGGCCGCTTTTATGAATTCAAGTGCCACGGCATTATCCGGCATCCGTATTGCTACCGTATCCAGTCCCCCGGTGGTCTCACGGGGTACGGCATCACTTTTCTCAACTATCATGGTAAGGGGTCCCGGCCAGAAGTTTTCTGCCAGAACCTTCATGGTCTCCGGAACTTCTTTGCATATGTAAGAAAGGTGCTCCATATCCGCAATATGCACTATAAGAGGGTTATCCGAAGGCCTGCCCTTTGCCGCATATATTTTTTTAGAAGACTCAGCCTGTAGTGCGTCTCCGCCAAGACCGTATACCGTCTCTGTCGGAAAAGCCACAAGCCCGCCCTGCTTTATTATATTTCCGGCTTTTAAAATAATGTCTGCATCGATCTCATTCGGATCGATGGTCAAAAATTCAGTTTCCATTTATTCTGTTAATTTTTATCCGGCTTATTTCAGCTTTTATCTGATAATCTCATCTATCCAGTTCCAGGTTCCTTCGGCTTCAAGTCCCAAACGCCATCCGGCTATGTTATGTATGCCCTTCTCAGACAGGACATTCAGCTTTGCACGCATGGATGCTTCATCCTCAAGCCAGATCATATATTTTGCCGTACCATCCTGAAGTTCACCATAATTCTGGCAGAGTTCCTCATCCCAGACAGGAGTAACGCCCCTGTTGGCAAGAAAATCCGAGGCAGCCTTCATTCCCACAGAATCAGAATGAGTTTCTGTCCCTTCAATGCGCCAGATCCTGGTATAGAACGGCAGTGCACTGATTATTTTTTCTGCAGGAACTCCCAGCTCCAGAGAATCGTCTATGCCCTTTTCCACAAAGGGAAGTGACGATACTGATCCGGGATCCGAACCGCTCCAATGCTCATCGTACTGCATAAGAACGACATAGTCCGCAACCAGTCCCTGTTCACCGTAATTATAATACCTGTTGCCCTGGTTCGGCGGATAATTGTCAACCGAAAGCACTACTCCGGCCTTCCTTGTCTCTATCGACAGTTCCCTCAGGAACTGTACATAATGAGGACCGGTCCTTGAATCTATACGTTCTATGTCTATATTAAGTCCGTCAAGCCCATAGGTTTCCACGCTGGCCATCAGTTTTTCAATAAGAGCCTTTCTTTTCGAAGATGATGAGAAAAGCGCGTACTCATCTACATCATTGGTCATATCCTCAAATAACGCCCACACCTGATAGCCTTTCGCATGTGCCGCCTCGACATAGGCAACGCTTCCAAGGTCCGTATATTCACCTTCCTCATCCTTAAGGAAGAACCATGTGGGAGACACAGTATTGAGCCCATTCGCCGACACGGTCAGGCTTTCCATCGCCTTGCCATTATCAGGACCGGCACTTATCTGATGGAAGCCCATCAGTATACGGCTGTCCGAGGTAAGCGCTGCCGCACCATAGTCAGCCACAGGATCATAAGCACCGGTAACAGGCGCCGGATTCTCATCCCCATAGTCCTTGAGCTTGCCGTTCTCCACATATCCTATGAAGCAGTCGTCAGTCTTTATCTTGGTCCAGTTTTCCATGGTCTCAAGGACTTCAACTTTTTCTCCGGCGTCAAGAGCCCTCAGCACATCACTCTTTACGCCCCCCTGATACCTTACATGGGTACTCTCCGCAACAGTTGCCACCTTGTCGGTTCCCCACTGGGTATAAACCTGCATCCTGTTGGGATCAGGGAAAAACTCATATGAAAAATCATCAAAAAGCTTCACATAGTCCGCAGCTATATAGACCACGCCTTCAGTAGAACGCTTAGCCGGATCGTAGTCTGTCTGCACCCGGCCGCCTCCGTTCTGGTAAAAACTGCCTGTATCATCGATCGACACTTTGTATATATCGTTTGAGGTGGTATAAAGCAGCACTCCTTCTTCTTCATTAATATAGAATCTCTTTGTAAAAAGATCATAAACCGTATCTGACGAGAAATAAACCTTTCCATCAAACAGCTTTGCCCTGGATTCAAGCCTCTCATCCTGAAGGATGATGGCTATATCCTCGTCGGAAAAAAGCCTGAAATACTCATTCATATCAGCCATCTCTGTGGAATAGGAATACTTTTCCGGATAAAGCACCATCAGTATGGTGTGCATTCCGAAACCCTCGCCGCTGGCCATTGCAAGTTTTATCCTGTCACCGAAAGCGACTATTATGACCACTGCGATCAGCAGTATGGCAACCAGTGCCGCGATCAGCTTATGAAAAAAAGACTTAAGCATATCCCTGTCTGGTTCATCATTATCCCTGACAGGACGTCTGCGGTTCACAGGCTTTCCTCTTTTCTTCCCGGAAGACTTCTCTGGTGCCCCGGCAGATACCTTCGACGATGACCTGCTCCGTCCGGAAGGCACATACTCCCTCACATCAGAATCGTCATATGCCGGTGTACGTTTTTTCCTGGTCACCTTTCTTGCTTTTTTATGTTCGTTTCTTTCTTCACTCATTGTGTCTTACCTTATGTAAATATAATAAAAATTAACCGGGGCGATATGCCACCACTTTACATAACACCACTATAGTATAACAGACCGCAGCGTTATAGTCACCTAAAATCTTCGGACAGCTTTTATCACGGCATTTTGTCTGAGAAGGTCCTGCCGCAGATGTACATGAACAGTTTTATCCGAAAATACCACCCTGCATTTCCAAAAGAAGATATCCGTGAAATATCCCACGCAGCGGTGTCAGGCAGCTTTTTTGCTGCGGTCTGCAGAAACGTAAGACGTGCGAAGTGCCAAATAAAAAATAAGATTAAGAATGTATTAAGTGTATTATTTTGTATTATTTGTGCTACTTCAGGATTCAATATTCCAGAACAATTTCAGAGAAAATGAAATCAATTCTTTAGAAATAAAGATCACCGATCAGGTATAAATACCTGTAAGACAGTCCCGGACGGGACTCAGATGTAATAGAAGTTTTAAAAAACTCCGGCAGATCAACGCTCCTTTCCGGCACGCATATTTCCGCAAGCATCTTACGTGCTTCATTATAGAAAGCCGGGTAATAAAAATCAAGGGGGAATTTCTCCCCCTTGCATTACAAAAACGTTTCCGAACATAAACAGAAGGTTATTTTCCCACAGTTCCATACCGGCTTATTTTAAAAATTGCTGCCATTCCAGCCCCAGTCCATGGAAGCAGCATATTTGATATACATATGGTCCGGTGCGATTCCCAGAACATCGCCGTAAATCTTCGTAAGCTCTGCCGTCATCTTACGGAATGCCGCATCGTTTTCGCCCCCATAAATGTTCACCTGTACAAAAGCGATGGGTTCTGAGTCGTCGCCCCTGAAGTACATGTTCTGCTCATCCGCTATATTCACCATCAGCCAGGATTCGCTCTTGCCGGGGATGATGGCAATAGCCTGACCAAGGCGCTGCTTTAACTCTGTCTTCTGCTCCGATGTTACCTTTACACTTACTTTTGAATCAATAAACGGCATTTTGATTTCCTCCTCTTGATGAATTTATACAAATTTGTCTGGCTTCACTATTACCCTATTTTATCAGATAAACCCTCATATAAGAATAGCTTGCGCTGTCTCCCGCATTAAATGCTTGACACGCAAAATTAAATTGTGTAAAATCTATTTGTAAACAACCCTGTATCATCACAGAACAAGCGGAAGAAGCTATAACTGTAAAACATTGCACAGAACGGAGACTACAACATGGAAAGATACGACATAGCAATAATCGGCACCGGTCCCGCAGGACTGGAAGCTGCGATCACCGCAAAGCTAAGGAACAAAAGCATTCTTCTTCTGGGCAGCGAAGAGCTGAGCGCCAAAATAGACTCTGCCCACGAGATAAAGAATTACCTCGGGCTGCCAGATGTAAGCGGAAGCAGCATGAGGGAAGCCTTTACTGGACACCTTAAGGCAATGGACATATCCATTACAGCAGACCGTGCTGCTGCCATTTACGCAATGGGAGACTTTTTTGCCATCCAGGGACATGCTGAAAACTATGAGGCAAGCACGGTAATACTTGCAACCGGCGTATCAGCTGAGAAGCCCTTCCCCGGAGAAAAAGAAAACCTGGGCCGCGGGGTCAGCTACTGTGCCACCTGCGATGCTTCCCTGTACAGAGGTAAAAGCGCCATAGTCATAGGCTATAGTGCAAAGGAAGAAGCTGAGGCAGCTTTCCTTGCTGAGGTTGCTGACAAGGTTTACTACCTGCCCATGTATGAGGGATGCGACACTGCCCCTGCAGGAACAGAACTTATACTCGGAGTTAAACCTTCATCAATTGAAAAAGCGGAAAATGGACTTATGTCCCTTAAGTATGAAAACGGTGAGCCCGCAGAAGCTAACGGCATCTTTATACTGCGGGAAAACATAGCCCCTACCGACCTGGTACCTGGACTTGAGATAAAAGACGGACATGTGGTCACGGACAGAAAAATGACAACTAATCTTGCCGGGCTTTTTGCCTGCGGAGATATAACCGGCACACCCTATCAGTATGCAAAGGCTGCCGGTGAAGGTAATGTGGCTGCCCTTTCGGCAGTAAGCTTCCTGTCAGGGAAGTAGATCGGGCTTTCACGCAGCGATATGTTTCAACAAACAAAAGGTAACCGTTCGGAACTTTCGGGGTCGTCCGGTTACAGCAGCAGATCCATTTTAATAATTACCAACAGGAGGAAAAAATCATGGTTAAAAAAATTTCGGAAAAAGATTATGCAGCAATGGACAAGTCAGGACTCAAGGTCATCGATTTCTCAGCTACATGGTGCGGTCCCTGCCGTATGCTTGCCCCCGTGCTTGAGCAGGTATCGGAAAAATACGACGGCAGCGTTGAATTCTACAACGTTGATGTTGACGAAAGTCCCAAGCTTGCTGAGGAGTTCAATATAATGAGTGTGCCTGCTGTCTTCTTTATCAAAGACGGCGCCGTAGCAGGTTCAAACATAGGTTTCGTTCCCGCTGACAAGATCACCGAGCTGGTTGAGCAGTATAAATAGTTCAGCCACTGCCATAGAACAATTATTAGTTTGAGCATATATACAGCAGAGTGAATAGTATGAATGATATAAAATATGATTCCCTGAAATTATGCAATCAGCTGTGTTTTCCGCTTTACGCCGCATCCAGGGAGATAACACGGAAATATAAGCCCTTCCTGGACAGGCTTGATCTCACCTACACCCAGTACATCACTATGCTGGTTCTGTGGGAGCATGGCAGGATCTCCGTCAGCGAGCTGGGAGAATATCTCTACCTGGATTCCGGCACCCTGACGCCGCTCCTGAAAAAACTGGAGAAAAAGAATCTCATAACCAGAAGCCGGTCCAAGGAAGACGAAAGAGTGCTTTTTGTCACTCTGACAGATGAAGGTCAAGCCCTGAAGGATGATGCACTGGCAGTGCCCGAGGGTATGAAGTGCAATTCTGTTCTCACCGGAGAGGAAGCCGCTGAACTGTACAGAATACTTTATAAACTGTTAAAAACCGGTGATGCACCTATAGGGTCAGCCCCTTTGGACTAAATGTCCAAGGGGTCTGACCCCTGGTCGTTGACTATTAACACATAATTCCTTATACTTACAGTAAGTATAGACAACACTAAAGAGGGACAACGTAACATGAGGATTGAGAAGATCAGCGATGATCAGATCAAATGCATACTGACCAAAGAGGACCTGGATGCCCGCAAGTTAAATTTCAGCGAGCTCACCTTTGGAAGTGCCCAGGCAAATGGTCTGCTGCGTGACATGATGCAGCAGGCAAGCTGTGAGTTCGGCTTTGAAGCTGATGACAAGCCTCTCATGATAGAGGTAGTCCCCATGCAGTCCGGTATCATAGTTTTAGTTATAACAAAGGTTTCCGGCCGTAACTCTTCGGACAATATCCATTCCGATTCGTTCCTGTCGGAGGATGATGAGCTTGAAGAAGATGACGAACTCAGGGAAAATACCATCGAGATAAGCGGAAGAGTGAAAAAAGGTGACGAAGGAGATCCTTTTACTCTCTCTATCGCTTCCAACGGCAATATATCAGATTCGATTACTCCGGTCATGAGTTCAATACATGACCTCTTCCGGGAAATGTTTTCCGGAAGCGGAAGAGCATCCGGGAATAATACAGCAAGCCAAACCAAGAATGGTACCATCCCCATTTCTTCAGGCGCTTCAGAGAACAATAAAAATTACCGTTTCTTCCGCTTTGCAACGCTGAACGATGTAATGCAGGCTTCAGCTGCTGTTGCAGACAGGCCATGCGGACGCAATACACTGTACTGCAGTCCTGACAAGGATATGTACTGCCTGGTGCTGCAGCCCGAAAGCCTTAGTGCGAAGGACTATCAGCGCATCTGTTCAGTGATTTCTGATTTCTGCAGCGGATCATTCATATCCGGCATGTGTGAGGCTTACATAGATGAGCACTTTACCATGATGATAAAAGATCACGCACTTGAATCACTTGCAAAAATATCTGTCTGACCGGATATCTTTTCAGCAGTTCTTATTCCCGGGAGATTGTTTCTGTCCACCATGATATAAACATCCCCGGGTATTTTTTTTATCAGCTCACTGCATGCGGATACGCAATAGCCCTTCCTGCGATATTTTTTACCCATGACGTAGCCAAGTTCAAGAGGGGTTTCTTCGGGACTTCGACCCTTAATAACATATTTCAGAAGGTCGTCCTCAACTATATTCTCCCTGTACTCCCTGAAACCGACTATACCCGCAAGAACGACATCTCCCTTCATCTCCACTCCATAATATCCAAACCCATAAAGGTCATAGTGAAGGCTGCAATATTCCTTAAGGGCTTTTTTCTTGTCTGACACATCATCTGACCATATGCCAATATATCCCGATTCTCCGCCATCAGAAAAAATCCGTTCCACAGACTCCGCATCAGCTTCACATAGCTCGCGAATTATTAAATCATCCGTTTCTGCCACTGTCATCGGAATCTCCGCAAAGCGGTGTATAACTTTTTCCATATATTCAGGATCATTTTTCACAGCATCCACCGAATCCGCGGCCCAGGGACTAAGAAAACCGTCGGAAGGATTAGGATGTGAATCAGGAAAATCTTCATCTTTTAGATCTGCATGTGTATATTCAATGACAGGAATGCGCTGCTTTACGCACTCCCTTATGAACTCCGGCTCATCGGAGATCCAGAGATCACAGCTTTTTTCTTTTATCAATGTTGTGTAAATCTTCTCTTTCAATAGATCGATTCTCCACCGTGACGCCAGTATCCCCCGCATTTCAGCGGTCTAAGTGCGAAACTGCACAAAGTATGTTACAATAAGTCATCCCGGTGCGCTGTACCGGGAAACATTCCCTAAACAGACAGGAGGAAAACAAAATGGCACAAAATCCTATAATAACCATCACTATGGAAGACGGAAGCGTAATGAAGGCTGAGCTTTATCCCGAGATAGCTCCTAATACCGTCAACAACTTTTTAAGCCTCGTAAACAAGGGCTTCTATAACGGAGTTATTTTTCACCGTGTAATAAAAGGCTTCATGCTCCAGGGCGGAGATCCCAAGGGCAACGGAACCGGCGGCCCCGGCTATTCCATCAAGGGTGAATTCACCCACAATGGTTTTAAAAATGACCTCAAGCACACTCCCGGAGTCCTTTCAATGGCACGCACCATGATCCCCGACTCTGCCGGAAGCCAGTTCTTCATAATGCATCAGACCTCCCCCCACCTGGACGGTGAGTATGCCGCATTCGGAAAGATCACCGAAGGGCTTGATGTAGTAAACAAGATTGCAGAGGTCCGTACCGATTACAGCGACAGGCCTTTAGAGGACCAGCGCATCAAATCCATCACCGCAGAAACCTTCGGAGTGGAGTATCCGGAGCCCGAAAAACTCCCGGAAAGATGATCTCGTTTACATAATGTGGAGGTTCATAATTTGTTTACATTTTGTTGCTGAAACGTTTATTTTTTAACCATTCTTTTTCCATTTTTGTTATTTATTATATAACTATCAGGAAGAGGAAAACGGTTTCCTAAATAACAAGTGACAATAACAAACTTTTTCATAATTCATGCCGGGTGGACGAAAGTCTTCCCGGCATCCTCCCTTTTATGGGGGTTTTTAATTCACATCTGGCTGAAATCGAACACCAGTTTTTCCCCGTCAAAAACCGTGTACTGTACAATGACCGTGGAATAGTTGTCATTAATGAATTCCTGGCTGGAATACCAGGGGCCGTCACCTATGAAGTCTGTCTCCATCTTTCCGAATTCGAACGTAACATCATCCACCTGGTCCCATTCATATTCATTCCGGAGGCGCTCGGCCTCCTCATCAGTCAGATAAACAATTCCCCTGTATCTGTACTCTGTAGGTCCTATGGAACGGCCGCCCCAGTCAAAATATACCTGCTCATTTATGACATGGTCATAATCCTGTACGGCGTTCATGTATTTTTCCATAACCCAGGTATCATTAAAAAGCTCCACTACTTCCTCGGGCTGGTCCCCATTCCGGCCGCCCCTTCCGCATGCTGACATAAGCAGACACGCTGCCGACAGGCCAATTACCATAATGTATTTTGCTGCTTTCTTCATCATTTTTCTCCTTTCTGCAGCCGGGTCCGTACGCTGCAGCCATAGTTCTGTTTTAAACAAATCTTTTCCATAAAGCTTTAATGCCTAATTCCTGTTACCTCGTATGTTTCATAATAAGATCGTAAGTATCTCTGTAGAGACGCTCACGGCCTTCGCTCAGCAGATATTCAATGTCAGTCCTGAAAGCGACATCCCTGAACAGATCCGCAAAAAAAGGCGCATAATGTGTCCCCAGTACTATATTAATTACCGCTGTCCGCAATATTTTCCAGAATCTTTTCCGGAACAAAATCCCAGTAATCTCCGGAGGTGGACAGTCCGCTTATCCTCTTCATGTCGATCTTGTAATTCGTAACAAACTGCTCCACGTTCATACCCTCCGGCAGGTCACTGTCATATATCCCGTATGTCTCGCTGAACCACTCATCGGAATATTTCTGCAGTTCCGGATCTTCCCTCAGGTAATCAACACCGCAGGTCTCATTTACAGTTTTTATGAATTCATCCCATTCCTCCGGAAATGAACCGTATCCATCTATCCTTATGGAATCATGTCCCCCCCTTGTCTCATAGACAATTTTGACATAATATGCAAAATCATCTTTACGGTCAGTGTTGGTATTTTCCTTAACGGCCTTTGCCGTATTGATGATCCTCATAAGATCCGCACCCTCTATTTCTTCAGGCGCAATATAATCATCCATATATTCGTAGGCAGAATACCCGTATCTGTTATCCTTATCCGCCGGAACCAGATATGAAGCACAGTGAGGATACCACATTTTGTTGTAAACCCCCGGATGAAGGTCCGAAGTAACGATGGTCATGTTATGAAGCCTTACAGGAGTCTCATCCGACATTTTCTTAAGCTTCTTCCATAAATTAAATCCGCCCCAGATAAACAGTACGCTTCCGACAACAATGAGCACTGCTTTAAAATGCCGGTTTACAAGAGACAGTATGATCCAGAGCCCACAAGCCAGCATGACAGTATATAAAATGAAAGACCTCATGTAAAAATACTGCTCGTCCCTGGCCGGCGGCGCAGGATCATCAACAGAGGTTGCCGGGGTAAGGATTACCCTGGTCCAGTATAGCCCCACATATTCAATGCAGTCGCCGCCCCATAACTCACGCTGGATCGGCATGTTCCTTCCGGATTTGATACATGCTGTCTCCAATCCCAGATATGAGCCGTTTAAAATTAATGAAACTGCTATGCTTATCAGTATTACCAGCGGGATGCCAAGATGTTTTCTTTTGTTTTTGTTTTCTTTTACTTCCATAAATGAATGCTCCCTGCTCAGGCACTTCTACATTCCGAATTTTATCATAAAAACTCCGGTTCTACGAAAGTAACACCGTTTTCCATTATATGTTCAAGCATTATCTTATAATAATCCGGAACCATAGCATAAGTCTCTTCATGATCATGCATAAGGATTATGTGGTATGAGTCATCTTCAAGAAGCACGCCGCCTTCTGCAGGATCATCATCATGCACCCTTTTAAACACATCTTCCATTGAAAATCCGCTGCCCGGTCGTATCCGGTACTCTGCGAAATCAAAGGTCCAGAGCGTGTCTATATCTTTATCAAGACCGGACTCTTTCCACCGGGGATAAACTATTTTCCTGTCATCCACTTTGCTGAAGCCCTTATCCCTGAAATACCGTTCGTACTTATCCTTATTTCCTCCGCCTTTGCTGCCGTAGGGAAATCTGAAGGGCCTGTACCTGCGCTCCACTCCGGCTTTATTATAGATATCTTCAAGCAGCGCCTCGCATTTTTCGATTTCAGCAATGCCTTCTTCGTAAGGTATCTGTGCAAAATCCGGGTGGGAATAACTGTGGTTTCCAACCACCATTCCATGCTGCAGGGCGTAGATCACATTTTCGGGATATTTTTCTATATGCTCACCCACGGCAAACATAAGTGCCGGAATAGCCTTTTCCGTCAGATAGTCAACCAGCGCAGGCGTATTGGCTGATGCTATATCATCTACCGTAAGTACAGCTCTTATCATATTTCCCCTCAGTATCCAAAGAAACTTTTAAGCTTTTCATCCGGAAGGAGATCTTCCTTGGACAGACCAAATGACCCTCCCGGAACTATATTCAGATAGCGATCCAGAAATTCATCGTAGGTCTTTGCCTCAAAGCAGTCCGGGGTAATAAAGAACTCCCTGTTTCCGCCTGTAGACCTGTTTCCTGCCTGAACATTTACCTTGTAGTCCCCTGTCTTAAGTTTCGAGACAACATATTTTTCCAGATACCATCCATTAATATCTATCTGGCCGAAGGGAACATCATACTCTGCCACAACCGGATTGGCCCTGAGGGCAGCCCTCTCGTATTCATGCTCCACGCTTTTTATAAAACCGTCCCCCGAACTGCAGTAGCAAATCGAATAGTCGTCATTTGCACTGAACTTCCATAAGTACTCCCAGTCGCCGTCAATTTTTTCTATTTTATAGCTCACGAATTCTTCAGCAGTTTTTTTATCAAGCCAGTGGTAAGCCTTTTTAACATTTTCGAATGCCTTCTCCAGATATACTTCTATATCCGTACCATACTTAAATTTCTCTTTGGGGTCTGATTTCCTTACAGTATCTTTCGTACGCTCATACAAAAAATCAATAAACTCATCAGCAGTACTGCCATCCGTCCACTCTTCTACGATCCTGGTGCCGTCATATGCTCTGCTTACATGACCAAATACATACTTTCCGTGAAGCGGGGTTATCTCCCAGCGCTTTTCCTTCCTCATCTGAGCCAGGGAAGCCCAGGGATAATCTATGCGGAGCCTTTCCAGTGCCTTTTCGTAGTAGGCATTAACATCCGTCCCATATATGAACTTATCGGGATCTGTCGACGGGTTCCTGTTAAGCTCCTCTTCGTGCTTTATCTCCTTCAGCCTTTCCTCTTCCGCGGCATAGATATCATCAGTGCTTAGTGCCGTCCATGCCCACACATCATCCATACTGTAAGAAGCCAGTGCCGGTGCGTATATAAAACTTCCTCTATCCTCTCCAAACCACTTGTTCCATCTCCCTGCTGACATCCTTCCGTTTTTAAAGATCAGGAGACAGTACTGATCATCATTTGGAAAGCTGCCGTCAGCAAAAGACTTAAAGCCGCTAATCTCTACGGTATGGACGCCTTCTTTCGCAGGGCCGTTATTTATCCGCCCGGTTGTCTCATCCTCAAGGCACCTTGACAGATCATAGCAGTGCAGCAGATGCCATCTTGATACATCATCAGCAGGAACCGTATCCCCTGTACCCCGTATGAATTCCCCCGTCGCAGTATTCCATTTTCCTGCGGTGCAGCCCCCGTCCTTCAGCTCAAGCAGACAGAAATCATCATCTTCAGGCATTTCATGATCTTCAAAACTCTGAAATTCATTAAAAGATATCTTAAGTGTCTTATAATCGCATTTAAACATAGACTGCACTCTCCTTCACACTAATTTGGACACAGATGAAAGCCTCGACGGCGTCAGTCATTCGGCTTGCATATGGGAATTCCCCTTATGCATACACCGATCCTGTACTTTTTTGATTCATTGCCTTTGCACCAGAATATAATCGTATAGGAAAACTCGGGGCCGTCATTTATCAGCAGTTCACGCAGATAGCCAAGTCCCTTTTTTCCGGGCTCCAAAACGATCATCCCATTGCTTTCCATCTCAAGCAGTTTCTCGTAAATTGAATTATAAAGACTGTGATACCTGGCACGGCTGGCATTATTTGCTTTTATGTATATACTGTTCAGCTGCTCAATATCTTTTTCCAGAGCCGCAAACTCCGCATTTTCAGTCTGCCCTGAAACGTCAGAAGTATCTGGCGTTTTGGAAGTGCCTGATGTTTTATCAGTATCTGAGAAACCGGCAGCATCCGGTCTGCCCTTAATGACAGTATAAACAGACGGGTAGTACTTCCGGATAAGATCATTCCACTGCCAGCTGATATATCCTATCGATAAAAACCAGACCGCCAGACCCACAATTGCTATAATGGGGAAAAATGAAAGAACTATGGGAATTGCTTCCGGAAAACCTATTGAACGCTTAAGGGTAAATATTCCATAGACAAATAAGAATACGGAAAAAGCGGTCATTACGATCAGGAAAACTTTTTTTTTTCGTATCAGCCTGCAGCCTGTAGTTCAGTTCGACAATCTTTTCTTCGCTGTAGCGCTTATTCTTAACCGCCTGTACCGTAACAGCATCAAGCGACATAATATGGATCACAGCCATAAATTCTCCCTCCCCGTCTTTTATAGTATACCATATGTAACTATTCCGGACATCCCGAAGCCCTGCTGTCATGGACATACAGGCATGAGGCTCGGGTAATGGACGAAAAAACCGCTTACCCGGTGCATTCACACATGATAAGCGGTTCTCATCCTTTGCTACAGTATGAAGTTTCAGTATCAGTTCTTCATTACAAGCGAAGCGGTCTTGACCACCCCGTCACTTATCTCCACCTCAATAAATATACCCGAATCCTTTTCACTATCAAGGCTGCCTGCACTACTTTTTTTAACTGCAGAAATATACAGGAGAACATGAGGGATTATGCCCTGGACCTGAAAGGCAGCTATGGCAGCGTGGATATGGGAGCATCACTTGCAGTTATCGTAATGTCACTTGTGCCGATGATGATAGTTTATATACTGTGCCAGAAGCACATAATCAAAGGGATTGCGGCCGGAGCAGTAAAGGGGTAGCCGCCTCCGCTGTAAGTCTTCTTTTTTCCAGCGTCTTTTCAAACATAAGATCTGCTGTTGCCGGGAACCCCTCATATATCACTTTTGTTCCCTCTTCAGTTATGCCGCCCTTGGTAGCAACGCGCGTAACAACATCCTCAAATGTCATATCCTTCTGAAGCATAAGATCAGCCGTAGCACTCATTGTAGAAAGCACCATGCTGACAATCTGTTCCTTAGGTATTGCTGTGTGTCCCTGTGCAGAATTACATATCACATCAAAAATTGAGGCTATAAATCCGGGCATGCAGCTGACCAGTTCCGAACCCATGCCCATTTCTTCCTCAGGCAGTTCTATCACGTTTCCTATGCATTTCAGAAGATCCTTAAGCACAGCTTTATCCTCTTCATTCACCAGAGAGTTATAGCACACTAATGTCTGTGATCTTTCTATCTCTGCTGTAAGACTCGGTATGACTTTTGCAGCCTTGTGATCTGTCAGTCTGCTTATAGTCTCAAATGAAACACTTCCGTTCAATGATACCAGCAGTGCATCTTTTCTTATCACATCACTTATTTCTTCAAGCACCTGCTTAATGTCAGAAGGACGGACACAGACAAAGATAATATCAGTCTCTGCAGCCAGCTGCCTGCTCGTAACAATACAGGCAATATCTTCTGCTTCCTTAAGCTTCTCCATGGTCCTGTTTGAAACCATAAGACCCTGCTTACCTATTTTTCCTGCTTCTGAAAATTTCCACAGAAGCATCTTTCCCATGCTTCCGTATCCGATAATACCTATCTTCATCATACAAACTCCCCGCCACCTGTTTTTTCGTCACTTACAGCCGGTGCTGAACCGCCGCACTCAGGGCACCACCGCTCATTATCAATCATGCTGTATGTCTCCCATGAATATCCGCATTCACTGCATGTATGAGTCCTTTTTATGGGCGGAGGACCGTACACACAGGCAGGCGGATCAAAAATATATCTAGGCTCTCCCATCTCCTTCCCGCAGAAACGGCAGTGCTTGTCGCTTTCCCTGTATGGCTTACCACAGTTCGCACATACTGCTCTTTTAGGTTCCCTGTTAAACAATCCCGAACTGATCATATCCTGCCTCCCTTCACTTGACTGATTTCTCTGATTTCAGATAATCTGTCAGATATGAGCCTTCCTCAACATCATCCGTACCCAGGAGGATAACCTTCTCATCATCATATTCACCGATATAGAAATCTTCGCTGGATACAATACGGGTAAAGCGCTCAAAGAAAGCACCAAGATTCTCTGCCAGGACTGTCTTTCCCTGTTCATCCCTTCCATAATTAATGACCTGACCGTATTGCTGTTTCCGTCAGTATCAAGATCAACTCCTATGAAATTTCCGCCGCCGTCCGAAGCAATGGGTATCCATTTTGCACCTGAATAGCTCCTCCGCCATTCCGAACGCATGGACTCAAGACTAAGGAAACGGAAACCGAGCATCATACCGCAGACTGACTCACCATTATCGCCATCATTTGCAAGGTAAAGACCTTTCAATTCATCCGGAAACAGAACACCCATTTCTGTCTCAGCAGCCTTAATGTCATCCATGGATGCGCCTGCACGCAGGTTTTCCCATATGTAAGGCATCTTTTCGCATAGTTTTTCCAAATATGCGTTCCACTCAGCATTCCCTGCAGGATTCTCTGAGGAATTCTCTGAGGAATTCCCTGCCCGGTCCTCTTGCTTCACCTTCTTCTTTCTTATGACATCAACACCTTTTTTGAAACTGAATGCTCCTACTCCGCAGGCCGGAACAAAAATAATAAGTGCCTGTACGATATTCCCTTTGTCAGTGATCCCGGCTAAAAGAACTGCAAGACCAAAACCTATTAGCAGGATCCCGATCTTCTCAAGAACCACTCCAAAAACAGAACTGTCTTTTATAAGTCCCATTATAGACACTGCAATAAATCCGGCCGCAATGCCTGCTAAAATTAAACTAAACAGGGCAAGGGGTAATTCAGACAAGGATGCCACCGCCAGTACCACAAAAAGGAGCATCACCAAAACAGCTGTTATGGCCGTTAAAATATAATAGACTTTTTTCATACCACACCTCAGACAGTTTCGTCCGGATAATCCCAGAATCCGCCTTTATGAAAATTCTCATTTCCAAGGGGTTTGGCAGTCAGCTTAAAGATCACACAGCCGTCGGGACAGACCACTGTCTTGGTATACTTGCCATCTCCGCCCAGATTTTCAAGGTCACCGCCACTTCTTACTGCTTCCATTAACGGATAGAGCATCATCATTGTCTTGGAGCAGATGCCGAATCCCTCCTCATTCACGGGACAGCCATATGTACAGGTATACTTGTCCCCTATTTCTTCACCGTTACGACAGTAGCGCTCCGTATGGTCTCCGTGAAGGAAGCCGGTTACTTCTACTGTAAATTCATATTCTTCGTCATACCATTTTTTCATTTTGTATTCTCCTTATAGTGATGGTTTTCTTACGATTAAAATTAAAACTTTTCTATTATTAAGCAATCCGATTCCGGAAAATCAGGTTCAAATTTGCTGTGTTTCAAATATGCATCGAAAAACTCAAGATGACATCTGCATACATTATCGTGTGCAAGATCAGGATCAAGTTTTCCGACCATCATTTTGACAGGAATTACATGTTTTAAATCCGAAAAACCTAAGTGCTGCATGTTTTCAAAAATTATACGGTAAGCAGGTGCTTCCTTCTGTACAAAACCGCGATAGATTACCGGCACATTCGGACGGCAGTTTATCTGTAGGTATGGTCTCTTCATAATCTTTCCATCGTGATTACCGAATAAAGCACCGTCCAGATTTGCAGCACATACAAATTCCGGATCATCCTGGCACAAAGCATAAGCCGCTGCACCACCCATTGAATGACCAGCCACTCCGATACCACTGCTGAAATCTATGAAATCATTCATGTTTTCCTTAGCATATTTCACGGCTGCATAAACATCTTTTTCCCATTCCGGGATACGGCCATTTAAATATCCTGCACTGCCCTTCTGCCATTTATCTATGGCACTTACCCTGTCCTCCAGGCTGCCTTTGAACTTTTTAAGACGATTCATTTCGCAGACAACTTTTAATGTGCTTTTGCTGTACATCCATTTCTTGATTTTATTTTCAAACAGTACATTCGTCCCGTCATCAAATTCAGTTGCGACGGCTTCATGGGAATGGGCGACAGACATGACCACATAGCCATGGGAAGCCAGTTCAATGCACAGAAAGGAATTGCCTTCCCTATATGAATAGTATCCGTGATTAAAAACGATCAGCGGAAATTTTGTTTCCGGTACATGGGGAGCATTACGATAGCAGTTGGATCTGTTTTCTCCATTGGCTTCACTTTTGTCATAATCCACTTTCACCATGAAGGCCTTCCTAATTCCTTCAGCCATTACACGGCTTATATTTTGTTCTTTTTCCAGCCCCGTAACACTTTCTTTTTCCGCAGGATAGTAAACCCTTACCGCAACACTACGCATTTCATCTTCATGTTCGGGAAGTGTTTCTTTTCTGTCGTTATATACAGTGTAGGTCAATGTACCTACTGCATATTTTCCTTTGGGTTCCGGTATCTGATATTTTTTCATTTTTTCTTAAACCATTCACAGTTGAACCTGCCTATTCACCGGCGTTTTCATCTTCAGCCGTCACTTCAGTATTTAAAGCCCGTATTTCACCCGTCTCAATGTCATAGTCCACATCATAAGAAATAGACCTCATATAATTATAAAAGGCTTCCATATCACCGGGACTGCTTAATTCTTCCGTGCAGTAACCTGACGCACTGCAGGGTATCATCTGCCATGTCACATAATCCGAAAGATCATCAGCACCCGCTGCCTCAGCCGCCTCCATATCAATGGTCGCACGGATAAAAGCAGTCCTGCCGATGGTTTTATTGAAGACGAAATTTCCAAGGCTGTAAAATATCGGCCTGCCCTGGTAATACTCCACTCCCTGCATTACATGGGGATGGGAACCGATTATAGCGTCTGCCCCCGAATCTATCAAGAGCTGGGCAAGGCTACGCTCATAGCTTTCCGGATGTTCAGCACGCTCAATCCCCCAGTGAAGATAGATCATCAGATAGTCGCACTCCTTGGCCTTTTCCTCAACCACCTGTGCAAGATAAGCAGGATCATAGGCAGGAAGCATTCCCGGCTGACGGTTTAGTACATTCCACTCCACAGTGGGATAAACACGCGAAGCTGCCATATAACCTATCTTATAGCCGTTTACATCCACAGTGATCATCTCAGCAGCCCGCTCCTCTGTCTCACCTGCTCCCATGTAGGCAACCTCCGCATCGTCCAGCGTAACAAAGGTATCAGAAAGAGCCACTGTTCCGTAATCAAGCGCGTGGTTATTTGCCAGGCTTACCAGGTCCACTCCCATCTCTTTTAGAAGACTAACATCCGCAGGGTCAGCCCTGAAGGTATACTGCTTGTCTTCCGGTGCTCCGCCGGTGCTGAAACAGAACTCATTATTTATCACCGTATAATCAGCACCCGTTAATTCCTGCAGAATTTTTTCCCCTATGACTCCGTTCACTCCCGAAGCCCTGTATGTATTTGTCACTCCGCTCTGCAGGCACACATCCCCGGTATAGACAATGGTATAAGTAGGTACATTCGGGATCTCCGGCTCTTCTTCCTGGACGGGCAGCTCATCTTCTGACACGGTTCCGTTTTCCGATACATCAGGCACAGGCTCAGCCGCTGCAGGAGTTTCCGGATTCTCTACTCCGATCTGCGAAGAATCCAGACTCACCGTCTGAACCTCCTCCGTTACTTCAGCCGGTGTTTCCGTCTGCTGCTCACAGCCTGTAAGCACAGCAAGAACTCCAAGCAGAATAAATATATTTCTTTTCTTAAGCATTTTTCATCCCTCTGTTTTCCATAATCTGCACACCCTGGCAGGCATAATTTCAATCGAGCCCGAGGGCTGTATCTGTCGGATTATGTATTAAACTCAAACAATAACATTATACCAAAATGAGGTTTCTATTGATGTATTTTTCATTGCCAATGAAAGCTAAAGCTGATTATCCGTAATAAAAATAAGGGCTGCACATTCCGTGCAGCCCTGGTAATTTCTGTTAGTCTTATCTTCAGGTATCAATCATACGGATTTTCCGTAGGATAGCATACCCCGGCAGGCTTATTGTAATCAAGGTCCTCGATAGGAACTCCGATATACTTAAATACCTCAAACAGAGCCTTGCCGTAATGGCCGAATGCTACGGCACCGTGATGAGGGAAATTCTTCTCTATGAGCACATAGCGATAGAATCGTCCCATCTCCTTGATCGCAAATACACCGATTCCGCCAAATGACCTTGTAGCAACGGGAAGTACTTCGCCCTCTGCCACATAAGCCCTAAGCTTCGTATCAGCCGTTGATTGGAGTCTGAAGAATGTGATGTCACCGGGAATGATATCGCCTTCGAGTGTTCCGTTGGTAACTTCTATAGGCAGTGCCCTTGCCATGATCATCTGGTACTTCATCTCATGGAATGCAAGCTTGGTGGAGCAGGTATTTCCGCAGTGGAATCCCATGAATGTATCCGTGTGCTTGTAATCGAATTTACCCTCGATGGATTCCTTATACATATCCTTGGGTACGGAGTTGTTGATATCAAGCAGGGTAACCGCATCTTCGGAAATGCAGGTTCCGATAAATTCGCTTAAGCAGCCATAAATATCAACCTCGCAAGATACAGGGATACCGCGTCCGGTAAGACGGCTGTTTACGTAGCAGGGAACAAAACCGAACTGTGTCTGGAATGCGGGCCAGCACTTGCCTGCGATAGCCACATACTCCCTATAGCCTCTGTGTGCCTCTACCCAGTCAAGAAGGGTAAGCTCATACTGTGCAAGCTTTGCAAGCACTTCGGGCTTCTTATTGCCGGCACCGAGTTCTTTCTCCATATCGGCAACAACTTCAGGAATACGCTCATCACCGGCATGCTTATTGAATGCTTCAAAAAGATCCAGTTCGGAGTTTTCTTCTATCTCAACGCCCAGATCATAGAGGGGCTTGATGGGAGCGTTGCATGCAAGGAAGTTAAGAGGCCTGGGTCCGAAAGATATGATCTTTAACTTTGAAAGACCTACTACAGCCCTTGCAATAGGGATGAACTCATTGATCATCTTTGCACAGTCTTCGGCATCACCTACGGGATACTTGGGAATATAAGCACCTACATTGCGGAGCTTTAAGTTATAGCTTGCATTGAGCATTCCGCAGTAAGCATCTCCTCTTCCGCCACACAAGTCATTCTGTGTCTCTTCAGCAGCCGCACAGAACATCTTAGGTCCGTCAAAATGCTTTGCCAGAAGAGTCTCTGAGATCTCGGGGCCAAAGTTGCCGAGATATACGCAGAGTGCATTACAGCCTGCCTTCTTGATATCCTCCAGTGCCTGCACCATGTGGATCTCGCTTTCCACGATACAGATAGGGCACTCATAAATGTCGGAAGCATCATATTTTTCCTTATATGCCTCCACCAATGCCTTTCTTCTGTTTACCGACAAAGACTCCGGGAAACAGTCGCGGCTTACTGCAACGATACCAAGTTTGATCTTAGGAATGTTGTTCATCTTCTTGCCTCCTTGTTTTTTGTGTTCTCAAAATATAATTAATATTATTTGGGATTCACACGCCTCCAGTACTTTTCTCCCACTTGCAAGCAAGCTTGCGTGTGAGAAAGTACTTTCGGCTAGTGAATCAAACAAAAGACTTTACACCCTCTGCGATGCCTTCAGCATCCAGCTTATATTTGTGGAGGAGTTCTGCAGCGGTACCGGACTCACCGAATACATCCTGCATTCCGATCTTCTTAAGGACAGCGCCGCCGTTTTCTGCAATGACATCGGCAACAGCACTTCCAAGACCGCCAATAACGGAGTGTTCTTCTACAGTCACTACCTTACCGGTCTTCTTTGCAGATGCAAGCACTAACTCTTTGTCGAGAGGCTTGATAGTATGGATGTTGATAACTTCGGCATCTATTCCTTCAGCCGCAAGAGCCTTTGCAGCCTCAAGGGATCCGCTTACGCATACGCCGGTAGCGATTATCGTAACATCCTTACCTTCCTTAAGCAGAACACCCTTGCCAATCTCGAATTTATAATCAGGTCTGTCATTGATCA
>JAILDD010000095.1 GCA_024689605.1 Lachnospiraceae bacterium | reverse complement strand
TTTCCATCATCTTCTCCACACAGATGCATGATCAACTTGTGCAGGGTATAAACATCATAGTTTACATCTTCATCCGCAAGTGAAAACCGGACACTCTGTGCGATGTTATAGTTGTAGCAGAGATATAACACTTTTTTACCTTCCAACGTTTCCCTTCTACACTGTTCCATGGCAAGGAGTGTTTTCCCTGTTCCTGCTCGTCCCTCCACAAACATCCGCTTAATCTTTTTATGATTCTCCAGAACTTCATATTGTTCATCTGTCAGTATCAATAACTGTCTTCCAATTTCGTCATAACAAGTTTTCATTGACGGCACAATATGAAAATCACCTCTAAGCCTAATGGCCAGTTCTTTTATGCCTGTTTCTGATAGACTCTTTCCTTTAAAATTATGCTTATCTTCAAGTTGCCCCTCCCAGTAATCAAAACTGTTACGAATAATAATGCCAAGATCCCACCAGTGTTTTGTGCTGTCAAACAGAATATTTTGTATGATTTCCGTATCATTGTGCTCAATATGACAGTCCGGCGTCATAACACAGCAAGCAAACTGAAGACCATATAATGGATGGCCAAGCTGATAATACCCATTAATTGTCGCTCTCAATGATTGAGCATTGCCTTGGACCTGTTTAAATGGGCCTTTTCTGTTGTGGTCCTTCTTTCCAAACCTATTCTGGAAATACCATGTTCCGTTTTCACGGTAGACATTTCCACCCTTAACCTCCATGCACAATACACCACGAGAACAGATAATTACAAAATCAACCTCACCAAAAACATTGGTGACATGTTCCCCTAACGCCAGCGAATGCAGCACATAAATACTTTCGTCTGTATTGTAATTCTGAAAATTTCTAAACAGTTTCGCCTCTGCACTGCTTTCAACTTCAGCTGGTAGCCAGTCCGGAATCATGTGAACCATCGATCTGTCTCCTTTATCTGTTTAGCAAAGCACTCAGGAATCCTCTGCTTCTATCATTCAACTTCCCAACAACTGCAGCTCTATCTAATAAACAGTTTCTCTTCTCACAACAGGTTTCTGGCAACAAGGTACAGGCATGGCAAGCCGCATAATTTAAAGAATCCATACCCTGTGCTGGACTGTTGATACATACTGGATCCGAAGAACACCAGGAAGCTTCCTGTAACAAATTTCGGAACAAATTCTCCATCGATTCAGGTAATCCTTTTCTAACCAAACCACCGAGGCTTCCATCTGAATCGGAAGAAGATGTGTAAAGCAGAATCGCAGCCATTTTTACATCAGAATCTGGCCAAGTACTATAAAGTCGCTCCCGAATTGCTGCCCCAGAATATCCGCACTCAACAGATAATTGACGGATCAACAGATGCGACAGCGTGTGCAGAAAAACATACTGCGGTGAAAAGTTCCTGCATTCCAGCATCTTGCTTTTCCGCAAATTGTTACCCATCGCTTCATATGCATCTTTGTGCTCTTCTGCCCACTGATCTAATTTCTTCGTATTGATTTGAATAAAAATCCCTTCACCTTTCATTTCCACTGCAGGCAACCAGTTGGCTTTACCATCAGTCAGTGGAATGCAATCACCTTGCTGATTCCATCCTTCAAACCTATCATCTTCCTCGTCATCTTGTTCTGCGGTTCCTGGATAAATCCTTCGGAAACCTTTCAATGCTACGACTTCTCGAATCTTCTTGACTAGAACAATGTCAGAAACATATTCTTTTAGGAATTCTGGAACGTCTGTATGTTCTGTATGAAATTGAGCTTCTCTGTTATCCTGATCATCCGCACTAAGCATTTTGAATTCGTCTTCATTCAGCATCTGTGGTGTATACTCTTCCAGAGGGCCCTCGCCTTCCTGCTTCTTTATTTCTTTTTTTATATCATCAACAGTATATGTCCCTTTTTCGATTAAATCCTTGAATGCTTTCTTTAGCGCTTTTTCCGGCTCCACATCACAGTCAATTAAAGCTGTGTACATTTCCATCCGATCGTGAACATCCTGAGAGATAGTGTCGCCCCATTCCGGTATGGTTAGGGCACTTTGCGTCTGCGAAAAATAGATATTGGATGCTCCACGTTGAAGCCCTCTCATGACAGCATCACATTGTTTATTGTCTCGACCTTTACCCTCGCCAGATGCAAGCCATGGCCTGCACCCCCGGCAATGATATCCTTTCAGAGCATCTTTGCTCATACATCCTTCCATGGATCGCTCTCTCTTGCAAATCCTGCATCGGATGATAACACTTTCAAGACCACTGCTTTTATCTGAAAATTCAATTTCCAGATTGTCTTCACCCCAGCTATGGCAATCTTGCACTTTGCCATAATGTACCCACCAATCATAAGGAAAATCTTCTAGATGCCCATTGACGCAGGCAGCTACAAAACGCGATGGTACCAATCGTTTATCTGTACAATCCGGACATTCCTTCACACTATAATTTCCAAATGAAGTGAATTTCCTCAGTGTTTTGCATTCTGGGCAGAAATGCATAAACGGGAATCGGAATGCTGGAATATCATAAGTCTTATCATTACCTGTATCATAATCTTTTGTCTCTTCTACAGGCGGTTTCCGAAGCATATTCACATGCAGCATTCGTTGAAGATTCTTTTCTGGAGGATCAATCGGTCTACACTTTTTCAGATCCCATTTGTCAATTCCACTTATGATCACAGAATAGTCCGGCATGTCAGCGATAGCACCGCTA
>JAILDD010000074.1 GCA_024689605.1 Lachnospiraceae bacterium | reverse complement strand
TCGTAGTCATTTCCGTCTGTGAAAACATCCTCAGCAACTATCACTGCATTCTCAAAATATTCTGATGCATTAAGCAGTTCCGAAAGCACACATTCTCCGGCATCCTCATGCACGCTGCCGTCCTTAAACATTTCATTAGCCAGCAGCACGCCCACGCTTTCCATAAGCACGGTATCATGACTGCACCGTTTCTGAAGTATTTCCGGCAGCTTCTTATCAAAATCACAGGGTATTTCCAGCGTGACGAATCCCTTTCCCTGCCTTAGTTTCCTGTGGCGCTCGATACGTTTCTCCGCAGTCTCGCTGTCATTTTTCATAAAAGCAAGATAGTACTTGCTCCCGTTCTTATCCCTTATCTTTTCAGCGATTTCTTCCGCAAAAGCAGATTTCCCGGAGGCCGATCCGCCCGTGACAAATACAAGCATTATCCCTGTCCGCCTCCCACGATGTCCGCTATAGCCATGGTAAACTTATCATTATCTTCAGTATTCTTAACAGCTATCCTATGCCATGTATCATCCAGTCCCCTGAAGTTTCCGCAGTTACGGATCAGTATCCCTCTTTTTATGAATTCCTCTTCCGTAAGTCTATCACTCTGAAAAAGTATAAAATCCGCATCAGACTTTACAATCCTTGCACCTGCTTTTTCAAGCGCATCATAAAGTCTGCTGCGCTCCGTATTAACTATTCTTCTCACGCTTTTTACATACTCATTCATTTCAAGAGCCGCAACTCCTGCCTTGCATGCCATACTGCTTACCTGCCAGGGTGCCCCGGCCTTTTTAATCTTTTCAGCAAGCTCCCCAGCACCGCATAAGCAGCAGCCCAGCCTGACTCCGGGCATAGCAAATATCTTAGTAAAGCTTCGTATTATGATCACTCTCTCATTGAAATCCTCTGTCGATATGGATAGGCTATCCTTTATGAACGGGAGAAAACATTCATCTAATATCAGATATGTTCCACACTCACTGCATTTCTTTAAAATTTCTGACAGTGTCCTATCATCCACCAGCTTACCGCTGGGATTAGCCGGCACACCCATTATCACCGCATCCGTTTCGGGACTTATAGCATCCGCCAAGTCTGAATCAATAACAAAATCCTTTGTCGCATCAGTATAGTAAAATTCAGGTTTGGTTCCCGCCACAGAAAATGCGGCCTCGTATTCAGAAAAAGCCGGTACAGGCATAAGCACGTTCTTACACTTTAATGCATATGCTATGCGGTATATCAGGTCCGACGCGCCATTACCGATCACAATACGCTCTGCCGGAACATTGTATTTTACCGAAAGTTTTTCTCTGAGTTCTATACACTCATTATCCGGATATCTGTGCAGATGTTCTGCCTCGTCAATGAATGCACGCTTCACTTCCTCAGGCACCGGCAGCGGGCTGATGTTTACTGAGAAATCCAGCGGTTCACTGCCCGTTTCCTTCAGGTAGGGATAAATGTTTCCGCCGTGCATATTCTTTTTTCCATCACTTAAAATGCTCATAGGCCTTTATCCCGCCGTCATCAAAGGTATATCCCTGGGAATACACTGCCAGTGCCATATCCAGCATGGGCATCAGTGCAACCGCTCCGGTTCCCTCACCCAGATGCATGCCGGCACTTATGGCACTCTGTATTCCAAGCTTATTAAGTATCATTTCTGATACAGGTTCTGAAGAAATATGACTTCCGATCATAGCACCGGCTGCCTTCTCTGTAAGATTCCATGCTGCAAGCGCCGCCGCTTGGCTGCATATTCCGTCCACTATCATTGGGACACTGTATATCGCCCCGCCTATAAAGAGTCCGCACATTCCGCACAGGTCGAAGCCTGAAAGCTCTTCAAGAACTCCCAGGCCATCCTCTTTGCTTACATTACTTCTTTCAATCGCTTTTTTTACAGCCTTACGCTTTCTCTCAAGTCCATCATCAGAAAGTCCGGCGCCACGTCCGGTGACCTCATTGGCATCTGTACCAAGAAGCACTGAAATTATAGCAGCTGAAGTGGTGGTATTTCCAATTCCCATTTCACCGACGCCTATGATGTCATACTTTTCTGAAAGCAGGCGCACCTGTTCTATTCCTGCTATAACAGTCTCTGCCGCCTGTTCCCTTGTCATTGCAGGGCCTTCGCAGATATTTTCCGTTCCATTGCCTATACGGATATCTTTTACACCGCGGTGTCCCTTGTAATCTTTTATTCCTAGATCAATGGGTATCACATCGCAGCGTGCCACTGCAGCCATACGGCATACCGAAGACCTGCCTTCAGCTATATTGTCTGCAACGATCCCTGTCACGCTTGAATCCGTCTGTGATATGCCTTCCGCCACAACACCGTTGTCTGCACAGCACACCACCACTGCTTTACGTTTTAAACTTACGTCAGCATCTCCTGTCAGTGCAGCGATCTGTTTTATATCATCCTCCAGCACGCCAAGACCATGCAGGGGATGAGCAACCAAATCCCAGCGCCTTGCACACTCTTCATAAGCTTTTGCATCCGTATCCCCGATGCTTTCTATCAGCCTGTGTAATTCTTTTTCCTTATCGCCCTGTATCAAAGCCCTGCGATCTCCCTTATCTTATCCATATCCACAGACTCCCTCACGCTGTCTGCCAGCCTCTTTACGCTGCGTTCAAACCTCTGCTTTTTTGTTTCCGTCTTCCCTTCCTTGGGAAAATCTATATTTCTTTTTCTGCACACAAGTTCTATCAGCTCGTCGGCAAATTCCCCTGTATCGAAAAGTCCGTGCACATAGGTTCCCGCGGCTATGTCAGTTATGCATCCCTCAGAGAACTGTTGTCCCTCTGCATCCAGCGTAAATAACCTGTCGCCGCCTATGCCGCTTTCGCCCATATGGATCTCATATCCTTCAACAGATGCGCCTTTAGAACTCTTTCCCTTTACCTGCCTCCTGTTTTTCTCCTTTGAGAAAACAGTGCTGACCGGCAGAAGGCCCAGTCCTTTTTCTTTTCCGCCGCCGTCCTCTCCGTAAGGATCCTGCAGCTCCGTCCCCAACATCTGGTACCCGCCGCATATGCCGAATACGAAGCTTCCGTTTTTAGAAGCTGTAAGCACTGCCTCATACAGGCCGTTCTGCTTCATCCACCTCAGGTCGGAAATAGTAGTCTTTGTTCCCGGCAGTATGATCAGGTCTGGATCGCCAAGTCTTTCAGGGCTCTCTACATATCTGACTGACAAGAATGGATTATCCTCTAATGGAATTAAATCCGTAAAATTGGATATCCTCGGAAGCCTTACCACAGCTATATCAACCCTTGCGTCTTTATTATTTCCGCCTGTGGACTCTAACCTGTCGCTTATGGAATCCTCATCATCTATTTCTAGCCCCGGCACATAAGGTACCACCCCTATAAGCGGTATCCCTGTCCTTTCAAAAAGCATTTCCGGCCCGGGGCTTAAGAGCGTGGGATCTCCCCTGAATTTATTAAACACAAATCCCTTTATCCGTTCGCGCCCTGCCCTTTCCATCCATTCCACGGTTCCAAGGCACTGAGCAAACACTCCGCCTCTGTCTATGTCCCCTGCAAGTATCACCGGCATGTCTGCAGCTTTTGCAAGCCCCATGTTCACTATGTCATTCTTATTTAAGTTTATCTCCGCCGGGCTCCCTGCGCCTTCGGCTATTATCAGTTCGTACTCTTCCGACAGGCTGTCCAAGTCCTTCAGTATCTCCTGCATGAAGTCCCCGCGCTTCTTAAAATACTCCCTGGAATTCATGCTGCTAAGCACTTTTCCGTTAAGTATCACCTGGCTTTCAGAATCCGCTGAAGGCTTTAGAAGAATAGGATTCATCCTCACATCAGGCTGCAGCCCTGCCGCGAAAGCCTGCTCTGCCTGGGCCCTTCCCATTTCAAGGCCATCGGCAGTCACGAAACTATTCAGGGCCATGTTCTGGCTCTTAAAAGGGCACACCTTCACGCCGTCCTCTGCAAATATCCTGCAGAGCGCAGTAACCAGCAGGCTTTTGCCCACTCCTGACATTGTCCCCTGTATCATTAAGCTCTTTGCCTTCATCTCACATTCCCCGACGCTTCATAAAGCAGCGCATTAATAAGGGCCGCCGCTATGGTGCTGCCGCCCTTTCTTCCCATAGATATGATGGCAGGCACCCCGTATTCGCTGCATACTTCCAGAGCTTCATCCTTGCTTTCAGTCACATTTACGAAACCGACGGGCACACCTATCACAAGCGCCGGCCTGAATCCATTTCTTATACGCTCCGAAAGGGTCATAAGCGCAGTGGGAGCATTTCCTATGGCATATATGGCATCTGGGTAAAGCCCGGATGCATGGCGCATTGACATCTCTGCCCTGGTAGTTCCTGCTTCCTTTGCCGCGGCTACGATTTCAGGATCACTCATAAAGCAGACTGACTCCCCGCCCAGCAGCTTTAAGGTCCTGTCATGTATCCCTGTCTTTGCCATATTTGTATCAGTGACAATACAGCATCCGTTTTTCAGCGACTCCACTCCGCGACTGACCGCATCATTTACAAACCTTAAGTTCTCCGCATAGTCAAAATCAGCGCTGGCGTGTATGACGCGCTTTACTAAAGGCAGCTCTTCGGAAGGAATGCTGTATCCCATTTCCCTAAGCTCTGCCTCAATTATCTCCATGCTCTTATTTTCTATGTCCATTGGAAGCTTTATCAATACTCTATCCCCAGTCTGGCCTTTACGCCCTTTTTAAGCGGATGCTTTATGCATTTCATTTCCGTCACATAATCCGCGCCGTCCAGCATCCACTGTGCCGGATTCCTTCCGGTAAATACGGCTTCCTTTTCCCTGCCGTACTCC
>JAILDD010000037.1 GCA_024689605.1 Lachnospiraceae bacterium | reverse complement strand
CCTTCCGCCCCTGTCATAATAAATTGAATAAAACATGGACAATACGCCTCCTGAAACAAGTATGAAAATTTTACAGAAATCCGCGCACAGTCAGTGCATTAAGACACTTGTATAGAAATATAATGAAAAATAAAAATATTGACCTATCTGAAAAACTTGGTGATGTCGTTATAGAGAACAACAACCATTAAAATGATCAAAAGAATAAAACCGATAAGATGTATGAGTCCCTCTTTTTCCGGCGGAACTCTCTTGCCTGAGATTGCCTCAAAGAAAAGGAAAAGCAGCCTTCCGCCGTCAAGAGCCGGCAGCGGAAGAAGATTCATCACGCCTAGGTTAACGGAAAGAAGAAGTGCAATATTTACCATATTGAGGATCACAATGAAAGCACCGTCCTGCTTGGTATCCTCTATGGTATCATCAATAACATTTGCAATGCCTACAGGTCCCGAAAGGTCGTCCACTGAAGCATGACCGCTCACCATGTATTTCAGTCCCTGTATGGTAGCATCCAGCCAGTAACGTACCTCGTACCAGCTGTACTGGAACACCCTGAGGTTATTGCAGGCTATATAGTCTCCGCCGCCGGCAAAGCCTATAAAATACCGCTTACTCTCATCCGACCACTGGGGATTAAGCTCCACAGTATTTCGTTCACCGTCCCGTTCATAGACGATCTTCATCTTTTCACCGTTACTCATATATGAACGGACCATTATCTCACGCCATAAGTAAGTACGGTGGCCGTTTATACTGATTATCTCGTCGCCGACCTCTAAGCCTGCTTCCATGGCTGGCATTCCTTCTGAGACTTCAGCAACAATTGGCAGGTCAGCACCGCAGAACCACACGATAAAAAGGCCTAAAATATATGCAAGTATAATATTGAACAGCGGGCCTGCAAAAATTGCCGCGATACGTCCCCACACAGGTGCCGCATTGAATTCACCATCCCTGTATGCAGACTCTGCCTTTTCGCTCTGCACTTCGTCCTGTGAAGCCCCCGCTGCTTCATCCGGCTTTTCCTCCTCGACGAACTCTTCCACGCCTGAAGTTCCGTTTTCAGCATCTGTATCGCCGGCCTCATCATCTTCTTCGCCGGTGTCAAACATTCCATCATACATGCAGGCACCGCCAAAAGGAAGCAGCCTGATGGTCAGGTCAGTATTCTTTCCTTTTTTTCTGAACAATACCGGGCCCATGCCTATGGAGAATTCCAGTACCCTGATGCCGTTTATCCTGGCTATAAGGAAATGGCCGAATTCGTGGCTCACAACCACTACGGTAAAGATTATAAGAAATGATATTATTGTTAAAACCGGTGAGTTCATCTGCAGCTTCTGTTTCTGTTATTTAAGTCCTTCGATATAAGCGTATGTTTCCTTCTCTGCGGCCAGTATCTCTTCAACAGAAGGATTTTCTGCCGGCTTATGTGCCGACATACATTTTCCTATGATCTCAGGGATTTCAAGGAAACCGATCTTTCCCGCAAGGAAAAGTGCCACCGCACGCTCATTAGCGGCATTGAATACCGTAGGCATGCTGCCGCCTGTACGAGCAGCTTCAAAGGCAAGGGAAAGACCCTCAAAGGTTTCCATATCAGCCTTTTCAAATGTAAGGCTGGCTATATCATAGAAATCAGCCCTTGGGGTGTCCATAGGCAGCCTGTCAGGGTAAAATATCGCATACTGTATAGGCAGTTTCATGTCCGGAAGTCCCAGCTCTCCGATAACCGCACCGTCACAGAATTCCACCATGGAATGAACGATGGACTGGGGATGCACAAGCACGTTAATATCGTCATAGTCCACACCGAAAAGCCACTTTGCTTCCATTACTTCAAGCCCCTTATTTACAAGGGTTGCAGAGTCGATGGTTATCTTGTTTCCCATAGACCAGTTTGGATGCTTAAGGGCATCGGCCGGCGTGATATTTTTCAGTTCTTCCTTTTTCCTGCCCCTGAAAGGTCCGCCGGAACAGGTCAGCCATATCTTAGAAAGACTTCTGGAAGGCGTCCCCTGAAGAGACTGGAAAATTGCACTGTGCTCCGAATCAACAGGAAGTATCTTCACATTCATCTCTCTGGCCAGCGGCATAATAATATGACCTGCTGTTACAAGAGTTTCTTTATTTGCAAGGGCTATGGTTTTCCCTGCCTTTATACCAGCTATAGTAGGCCTGATGCCTATCATTCCCACAACGGCAGTAAGCAGGATGTCGTAATCCTCTGCGGAAGCAGCTTCTATGATGCTGTCCATGCCGCTTGTGACCTTCACGTCAAGGTCAGCAATGCGTACTTTTAATTCTTCAGCCGCTTTCTCATCATACATGACCACACTGTCAGGCTTAAATTCCCTTACCTGGGCTTCAATCTTAGTAACATTTGAATTAGCCACAAGAGTCTTTACCGAAAGCCTGTCGCTGTAAGCCCTGACCACATCAAGAGTCTGGGTTCCTATGGAGCCCGTAGATCCTAACAGTACTATTCTTTTTTTACCATCACTATTATTCATGCTCATCACTATCCAAAATATGATCTAATTTGTAACTATTTTTTAAATAATAACTCTCCACAGACTATATTGAGAGAAGTTAAACCGGTTTAGTAAAATGTCTTCACCATCATTTAATAAAAATGATAGACAGCAGGAATATCATGGGGGCGGTAAAAATCACACTGTCAAAGCGGTCAAGTATCCCTCCATGACCGGGAATGACCTTACCGTAATCCTTGATCTTATGATCCCTCTTTATAGCAGATGCGGCAAGGTCACCTACCTGACCTATGATACTGCCTGCTACTCCGATCAGAGGGAATACCCAGAACATCTCCGGAAAACTGTAACCGCAAAGGTTCAGCACTGTCGAATACAGCAGACCGCAAAGTCCGGCACCTACCACTCCGCCGATACAGCCCTCAACTGACTTTTTGGGGGAGAGCTTAGGGAAAGCCTTATGCTTACCTATAGCAACACCTACGAAATACGCACAGGTATCTGACCCCCATGCCGACACAAAGGTCATCCATACGGAAAAAAAGCCTTTGTTGTATACATTTTCCTTAGTGAAACCATCCCACACGCCGATGCCTATCTGACGTGTCAGAAATATAAATGAAAGCATCACCGACACATATATGAATGCACAGAAAACACTAAGGGCCTGTGCAGTGTTATTCTTCGGATAAGTAAAAACCGTGATTGCCATAAAAAGCGGAAGCATCAAAAAGGAATAGAGCATCAGATACTCAAAAGAAGCATTCACATAAATCAATATATAATATACTGCCGTTGCAATTATGCCAATAATTTCAAGAATATGAACCTGCCCTGATTGTTCCCTGACACCAAGGGCGTGAGTCATCTCCAAAAAACCGATGCCCGCTATGACCGCAAGTCCGATTGTCAGCACCGGCCCGCCTGCCCATACCAAGGCAAGCATTATCGCAACGACCAGAATACCGCTGATGATCCTGGTCTTCATCTTACTCCTTCCTTACCTCAAACAGTCTCCTGTCTGCCTCCGTATCTTCTGTCCCGACCGGCATATGCCTCAAGAGCCGCCATGAGATCCTTTTCTCCAAAATCAGGCCACAGTACATCCGTAAAATAGAATTCCGAGTATGCACACTGCCATAAGAGAAAATTCGAAATGCGCTGTTCGCCGCTGGTTCGGATAAGAAGGTCCGGATCAGGATATCCTGCAGTATCCAGTTCTGCAGAGATCATATCTTCCGTAATGCTGTCAGCAGAAATGCTGCCTTCCGCAGCTTTCGATGCAATACGGCGTACAGCCCTTGTAATCTCATCGCGGCTGCCATAATTAATCGCTATGGTAAATTTAAGTCCTGTATTTTCCGCAGTAGCCTGCTCCAGGGCTGCTATGCTTTCCTGTATGTCCTCAGCGAGCCTTGACTTCTCACCGATAATGCGGACACGCATATTGTTGTCATTAGCCCGCTGTATGCTCTTTATCATATATTCCCTGAGGATCGTCATCAGGGCTGAAACCTCTTCCTCTGACCTTTTCCAGTTCTCGGTAGAGAAAGCATACACAGTGAAATATTCCACTCCGTGGTTCCACATAAGCTCACAGACTTCCTCGATGGTCTTAGCCCCCTGGACATGGCCAAGTTTCCTGGGAAACCCTTTGGCCTTGGCCCATCTTCCGTTGCCGTCAAGGATGACCGCTATATGCTTAGGAATCTTTTCCTGCTCTCTGCCAGCCATCAGACTTTCATTATCTCCTTGGACTTTTCATCAACGAGGGCATCAATATCCTTGATATACTTGTCAGTCATCTTCTGCAGCTCGTCGGTAAGATCCTTTATCTCATCCTCGGAAACTTCAGTCTTTGAAAGCTTCTTAAATGCATCATTGCCGTCACGGCGGATATTCCTGACAGCAACCTTTGCATCCTCACCTTTTTTCTTTATATCCTTTGCCAGTTCCTTACGTCTCTCCTCGGTAAGCTCAGGAAATACGAGTCTGATGACTGCTCCATCATTTGAAGGAGTAATGCCAAGATCTGATGCCATTATAGCCTTCTCAATATCCTTTATCATTGACTTGTCCCAGGGCGCAATCTGAAGCATTCTAGGCTCGGGAACAGTAACGTTTCCCACCTGCTGCAAAGGTGTGGGTGTTCCGTAATAATCAACCTTGATTTTGTCGAGCACATGAGGATTTGCCCTGCCGGCCCTTACTGATGATAGATCCGACTGAAGGAACTCCAGTGCTTTTTTCATTTTCTCATCTGATACATTTAATCTGCTGTCCATAAGCTATACCCCTTTTTTATACAGTTATACGAGTTCCGCTGAACTCACCCGCTACTGCATTTATTATACTGTTTTTAGCCGTAAGGTCAAATACAAACATAGGAACTTTATTATCCCTTGCAAGAATGGATGCCGTCATATCCACAACCTGCAGATTTCCCGCAATGACCTCATCTATTGAGATTTCATCATACTTCTTTGCGTCCGGATTTTTCTTAGGATCAGAGTCGTATACGCCGTCGATGGCCTTTGCCAGGTATATTGCATCAGCCTCCACCTCAACAGCCCTGAGCACAACCCCCGTATCTGTTGAAAAATAAGGATGGCCCGTGCCGCCGGCAAAGAAGCAGACCTTCCCGGCTTTCATGGAAGACACCGCCTCGTCCTTTGAAAAAAGCTCTGTAAACGAAGAACAGAGAAAAGGCGTAAACACCCTGGTCTCGATACCCTGGGACCTGAACATTTCTGAAACATAGATGCAGTTCATAATAGTTGCAAGCATGCCTATCTGGTCAGCCTTGGTCCTATCGATATTTTCGCTTGTCCTTCCGCGCCAGTAATTGCCGCCGCCTATAACAATGCCTATCTCGCATTCTTTATCCAGAAGGGATTTTACCTGATCTGCTATCCCCAGGATCACTTCATCATTATAATTATGATTTTCTGAAAGTGCTTCACCGCTTAGTTTTAAGAGTATTCTTGACATTTTTACCCCCATGTATGATTATTCTGTGCAGCTGTTCCGGCCACGTTATTTTGCTTTCCTTAAATCCTTGAAGAAATTCTTCGGGCTGACCTCTGCATAAATCTGCGAGCACATGCCCTCTACTGCCGCACCGTTGCTGATCTGCACTGATGCGGAACGGATATCGCCCATTACTATTGCAGAATCAGCAAGTATCACGGGTCCGTGGACGTCTATATTGCCCTTGACTGCTCCGGCTATAACTGCAGAGGTACCTGCCACATCACCTATGATAACTGCCCCCTGACCTACCTTTACGCTTCCGCTGCATTCGATATTGCCGTTAATCTCAGCCCCTTCTGCATAAAGTTCTCCGGCCTTGGTATTGCCGTTTATGGTTCCTGAAACATTCAGCTTGCCCAGGATGTCTATATTTCCGTCTATCTCTCCGGCTACTTCCATATTGCCGTCTGAAATAATATTTCCCCGGATCATCATGCCGTCGGAAAGATGTGCCGTCTCATCGGAAAATACCCGGCCCGCAAGCTCCTCGGCCCCTATGGCAGCTGAAACATCAGCCTTCGCTTTTTTCTTTCTGCTTGTCTTTTTTGCCTTCTTTTCCTTTGCCGGTTCTGCTTCAGATTCTTTATTCTGCGGTTCAAGTGAAGCCTCAGCAATAAGCTCTTCTGCAGCAGTCTCTGCAGGTACATCTGCCACTGCCGCATCAGGTACTATCTCAGCGGCCACGGGTTCCATGGCTGCTTCGGATTCAGCAGCTGTTTCTTCAACATCCTGTACTGCAGCCGTCTCAGCGACATCTGCAACAGACTCAGCAGCTGTTTCACTGACCACTTCTTCAGCGGCAGGTTCTTCGACAGCGGCAAGTTCTTCTGCCGCAAAGCTTTCCTTGGTAAGAGACTCAGCCATAGCCATCATCTCTTCTAAGGACATCTGGCCATCCATCATTTCATCTTCTGCCTGAGGCTCCGGTGAAATTTCATCGCTATCCAAAGCAGCTGCGACATCAGCAGCTTCCTCTGAGACGTCCTCGACAGCAGGCTCTGCCTCTGCCACAATATCCGCTGCATCATCAGCCGGGCCGTCAGCCTGAAAACTTTCTTCCTGAACAGCATTCAGCTCGCCCTGAATATTCTCAAGCATCTTGTTTATATCAATGTCATCCAGAGAAGCAATAGCCTCTTCTGCATCCATATCCGCATCAGCTGTTTCCTGCACGTCGGTTTCTTCGGCCAGCAGTTCGGCTTTATATGCCTCCTCAGCCAGCTTTTCAGCCAGATCTACTTCATTGCTGTCATCTGCGAAAGACAGCCCTTCTTCATCAGACAGGCTGTCAAACAATGCCATAGCTGCCGCTTCTGCATCAACATTACCGGCCGGGGTCTCTGCATCAGTATCTTCTGCAGGCAGTTCATCCGAAAGTCCGGCTTCATCCGCAGGCTGTATGACATCCTTTAATAAAGCATTAAGCTCTTCTGCAGTATTTGCTTCATCTGAGAATCCCGTATCTTCAACAGAAGCATCTTCGGCAATCTCCTCCTGCAGCTCCTCTTCAATCTCCTGAGGCTCTTCAGCTTCTACAGCATCAATTTCCGATGCTGCTCCTTCCTCATTCTCTACGCCTTCCAGTGCATCCTCCTCACCAATGAGCTCACCCACTGCTTCAGAAAGATCCTGTTTAAGACTTTGAAAAAAACCCATAACCTAACTCCTCTTATTTCTTTAATTGCATTACAGTATTATATCAAAAATTACTTATTTTTCCTAATAAAATACAAGCCTGAAGGGCCAAATGAAAACTCTAAGAAACTTATAATGAAGAACCGACAGGTCCTGAACAGTTATTGTTTAATCAACGTGCCTGACCGGAACAGTGCTTTCTGTTATAGGTAACAGCTCCACATTGTCCATTGCCTGGATTGACTCTATTATAAAAGGCAGTGCTTCTACTGTAGACCGCTTATCAGATGCATCATGGAGCAGCACGACTATCGTATCGCTGCTTGATGCGTTTATCTGGCTTATAACATTATTCGTTATTGTTGATGCGCTATGATATCCGCCCTCTGCATCCCTGCCGGAAACATTCCAGTCAAAATAAGATATATCCTTTGCTTCCAGATAGCTTATGCAGTCTCTGATATCCATCTTGCTGACGGTATTGCTGCTTCCGCCGGGGAAACGGTAAAACCTGCAGTCCACACCGGTAACATTATAAAGGTATGAGTGCAGCATGTTATAGTCCTCTGCAAAAGAATCCAGGTCCGCATATACATCCGAAAAAATATGGGAATATGAATGCATGCCCAGAGTATGTCCGTCCGTAACTATCCGGCGGTATGACTCATCCATGCCTTCATGGTAATTAACAAAGAAAGTAGCCTTTACATCATACTCATCAAGTATATCCAGGATATCGTCAGTATATATGCTGGGACCGTCATCAAAAGTAAGGTAAACCTTCCTGATCTCCTCAGTCTGTTCATCAGCTAAAACCGCATCCGCATCTTCACCCTCTGCCAGTCTCTCTACAGGATAGACATCCTTCACGCTGTTGCGAAGAGCTTCCATCATCTGCTCGTCTTCATCAGATGCAGCATTATTGACTGCTTCAGCCAACTCACCTATATCCGCATTCTGGCCATAAGGGTACTCCGGAAGCCTGTTGGATATCTCCACAAGGATATCCTGGGTTTCCCCCAGTCTCCTGTCTATGGTCCTTATCTGCATAAGAGCAACCAGGGAAAGAATCGTAGGCATAAGCACGAGAATAAAAGCGAAGGCAACTATCGCAATTTTAAGCCTCTTAACGCGCTTTCTGTGCTTTATGGATTCGGTATTATTTTTTTCTGAAATACTGTTTTCAGACCGCATAAAATAAGCTCCTCCCAAAGGTGCAAGTGCTATTTTGCGCTTAAAAAACAGTACTGTCAAGATTACGTAATATCTAAAAAGTTAACCTCAAACTGTTGTATTTTACTGTTAAAAACGGCACTTTATATAGTGCCGTAAAAAAAACCGCCGGGAGGATCCCGACGGTTTTCATTGGCTTTATAAAAATTTCTGCCGGCAGATTACTGCATCTGCTTTGCAACTTCCTCAGCGAAGTTCTCTTCCTTCTTCTCGATACCTTCACCGGTCTCGAAACGTACAACAGACTTAACAGCGAAGTTTCCGCCATTCTCCTTAGCAACCTGGTCAACATACTTTGCAACAGTCTGCTTGCCGTCCTCTGCCTTTACATATACCTGCTCGAAGAGGCATACGTCCTTGATCTGCTTTGAAACACGGCCCTCAACAAGACCTGTGAAGATCTTGTCATTAAGATATGCTTCCTTCTCAGCCATACCGAGCTCAGCAAGAGCAGGAGCAGCAGCCTTTGAAAGGAAGTTGAAGAGATAGTTCATGTTGCTCTTCTTCTCTTCGTAAATTGCGATGTCCTCATCGCTCCACTTCTTCTCAGCGATAGCCTTGTCGATAAGCTTCTGAAGGATAGGCTTGGGAAGTGTTGCAGGATCATTTATGGAGCTGTCTACAACGATTTCTCTCATCTTTGCAAGCTCGTCAGCAGAGATGTCATCCCTCTTTACATACTGGGGATTCATAGCTGCTACCTGCATTGCGATGTTCTTCATTGCCTCGCGGATCTCAGGCTTGTCCTCACCTGCAGCCTCTACGATAACTGCGATCTTTCCGCCTCCATGGATATAGCTCTCTACAAGACCGTCAGCACTTACAACCTTCTTGAATCTGCGGATATCAAGCTTCTCACCTATGGTAAGAACCATCTCCTCAAGCTCAGCCTTAACTGTCTTGGACTCATCATCGATCCAGTTCTCAGCCATGAATCCTTCAAGATCAGCAGCGTTGCTCTTAAGAGCCTGTGCTGCAACACGGCCAACAAAAGCCTTGAACTTCTCGTTCTTTGCAACGAAGTCAGTTTCAGAGTTAACCTCAACTACTGCTGCAGTCTTGCCGTCTTCTGCCTTTGCAACATCGCAGAGACCTTCAGCTGCTATACGGCTTGCCTTCTTGGCAGCCTTCATAGCACCGCTCTTCTTAAGTATCTCTATAGCTGCATCCATATTTCCGTCAGCTTCTGTAAGAGCCTTCTTACACTCCATCATGCCTGCGCCGGATGCTTCTCTTAATTCTTTAACCTGTGCTGATGTAATTGCCATTTCTTTTTCCTTTCTTTTCTACGTTTATTGTTATTTTCTATACTACTCTCGGTACGTTTTTCTTTCTTTCTAAAATATGCCGCCTGAAAACAAGCGGCATATCGGTTTAGTCATGTTTTAACTTAGAGAATTAAACCTCTCCTGCTTCAGCCTGCTCAGCCTCTGCAGCTGCGCTCTCAGCCTCCTCAGGGGTGATCATCTCCTCACCCTGTCTGCCCTCTATAACAGCGTCTGCCATCTTGGATAC
>JAILDD010000014.1 GCA_024689605.1 Lachnospiraceae bacterium | reverse complement strand
GAAGTCATCATCAAAATCATCATCGAAATCATCGAGATAATCAGGTGTCATGAACTTATAGATAGCAAATGCAACAACTGCTGCAACAACAACGATACCTAAAATGATAAGAACCGTCTTCCATACATTCTTTGTTGCCTTCTCCTCTACTTCTTCCTCTTTCTTCTTTCTGAGGAAATCTGTTAACTTTACTGCTGCCAGTACATCGTCCATCTTTAACATTGTAGAATACCGCCTTTCATAGAATATGATTTGTGAGACGATCCCGCCCCCCGTATGGTGAATATGTTACCACATTTTTCAATATTTTACTACACGAATTTTTTCAGCACTTCTGAAGCTTTGCAAAACCTGCATACATGATCTTCTGTCCCGCCGCATCAAAATCAACCGTCACCTGGTAGTCCCGCGCTCCCTTTTCTATTGCCAGCACAGTGCCCTCGCCGAATTTAATATGCTTTACTCTGTCGCCAACTTCATAATCAGGCTTGCCGAATTTCATTTCGCCGGCTTTTTTGAGTACTACCGGCTGTCTTGCTGCTTCAGGCTTCTTTTCATAGGCGGACGTCCTCCTGCTTTCCCCGCCCAGTGCAGCCATTGCATTTTTCTTAAAGAGCCCCGAAGCTGCCACTTTTTCAATATCAACAGACTTCGGTATTGATGCATATCTTTCCGGCTCGCTTGCCCTGCTGCGGCTGTAAGCAAGATATCCCTTAGTATCATCATCTTCTGATGAAAGCAGCTCTTCCGGAATCTCACGCACGAAACGACTGACAGGATTATAGGATGTTTCGCCCCTGATCATGCGCCCCCTGGCGGCCGATATGTACAGAAGATCCTTTGCCCTGGTGATAGCTACATAAGCCAGACGTCTCTCTTCCTCTATATCCTCGTCATTGCCGCTGTTTATCGACATGTATCCCGGAAATACACCGTCCTCCATGCCACAGAGGAATACAATGGGAAATTCAAGACCCTTGGCCGAATGTATTGTCATCAGCAGCACCCTTGAAGTCTCATCATCCGCATTATCCAGGTCTGACACAAGAGCCACGTCCTCCAGGAACTGGGACAGATTTCCATCGGGATGCTCATTTTCAAACTGCTGAAGTGTACTGATCATTTCGTCAATATTGGCCAGCCTGTCCTCAGCATCATCCTCGTCGGAATTCCTTATTTCTTCATAATAGCCTGTAACGCTTATTATTTTCTTTAATGCCGCAGTCATGCCCTCCTTTGCCAGACAGACCCTGAACTCAGCGATCTGGTCCACAAAGCCTGAAACTTTTGTTGCAGCCTTATTCAGCCCCGGAACCTCTTCAGCAAGTGCACAAGCTTCAAAAAAGCCCATACCGTTGCTTTCCGCAAATACCGACACCTTTTCTATGGACGTTGCGCCTATACCTCTTTTAGGCACATTTATTATTCTCTTTACAGCCAGGTCATCCCTTGCATTGTCTATAGTCTTTAAGTATGCCAGCAGGTCCTTGATCTCACGCCTGGAATAGAAGTTCACTCCGCCTACCAGATAGTAAGGAATGTTCCTTCTCACCAGCTGTTCTTCAAATTCTCTGGACTGGGCATTCGTCCTGTAGAGGATTGCAAAATCACCGAAGTCGGCAGTTCCCCGTCTCTTCATCCTCTCTATCCGGTCCAGAACTTCCGAGGCTTCATCCCTTCCGCTCTGATACACGTTAAAATGCACAAGTTCCTCATCCTCTCTGTCAGTCCAGAGCGCCTTATTCTTTCTGCCCCTGTTATTCTTTATCACGGCATTTGCAGCATTAAGGATAGTCTGGGTACTGCGGTAGTTCTGCTCCAGCTTCACCACCTTCGCCCCGGGAAAATGTTCCTCAAAGTTAAGTATGTTCTTTATATTCGCTCCCCGGAACTTATATATGGACTGGTCGTCATCACCCACCACGCAGAGGTTTTTGTTTTTTGACGCAAGTAGCCGCACCAGCTCAAACTGGGCATCATTCGTATCCTGGTACTCATCCACCATTATATATTTGAAGCGGTTCTGATATGTTTCCAGCACATCGGGGCAGCGCTTGAAAAGTGCCACTGTCAGCCTGATAAGATCATCAAAATCAAGGGCATTGTTGTCCTTTAAAGTCTTCTGGTACAAGCCATAGGCCTGGGAAATCTCCCTCTTGTCATACTGACGTCCGTAGGTTTCCGCATACTCATTGGGACCGAGGCATTCATCCTTTGCATTGGATATTGCCCTGAGGGCAGTAGCTTCCTTAAGATATTTTGTATCGATGTTCAGTTTCTTAAAAACCTCGCGCATTACGGACTTGCTGTCATCCGCATCATATATGGTGAAGTTGTTGTCATAGCCTATATGGTCTATGTGGCGCCTCAGTATCCGCACGCAGGTAGCGTGGAAAGTCATTACCCATACGGCCTCGCAGCCTTCCCCCACAATGCGATCCACACGCTCCCGCATTTCGCCGGCAGCCTTGTTGGTAAAGGTTATGGCCATGATATTGAAAGGATCGATCCCGCACTCCTTTATCATATATGCGATGCGGTGGGTAAGCACCCTGGTCTTGCCCGAACCCGCACCTGCTATGATGAGCTGCGGACCATCCAGATGACTGGCCGCCTCATACTGTCTATCATTTAAACCTTCAAGAATACTCATAAAACTCCTCTTTCTCAAAAGCATTCAAAAGCACTAATGCTGACAGTAGGTGGGGAAATCCCCACCTACTTAAGTCAGATACAAATTATTTTCATTACACTTATTTAAGCTTGCTTTCCCTGTAGATAATGTCCTCTCTTGCCGGACCGTTGGAAACCATGGTAATGGGATATCCGATCTGCGCCTCGACAAAATCAATATAATTCCGGCAGTTCTCCGGAAGGTCCTCATACTTGCGGATGCCCTGTATATCACACTTCCATCCGGGAAGAGTCTTTATAACGGGCTTTGCCTTATCCAGAAGATGGGTAACAGGGAATTCCCCGGTCTCCTTACCGTCTATCTCATATGCAACGCACACGGGGATCTCATCAAGATAGCCCAGTACATCCACAACCGTAAATGCCACATCCGTGGTCCCCTGAAGCCTGCAGCCATACCTGGAAGCCACGCAGTCAAACCAGCCTACTCTTCTGGGTCTTCCGGTGGTAGCACCATACTCGCCGCCGTCGCCGCCTCTGTCACGGAGTTCATTAGCTTCATCTCCGAATATTTCCGAAACAAATGCGCCGCCGCCTACTGCTGACGAATAAGCCTTGCATACAGTGATGATCTGCTTGATCTCATAAGGCGGTATACCTGCGCTCACTGCGCTGTAGGAAGCAATGGTATTTGATGAAGTTACCATGGGATAGATACCATGGTCTGCATCCTTAAGGGTTCCCAGCTGTCCCTCCATCAGAACGGTCTTGCCGTTTTTAAGGGCTTCACCCAGGAAGGATGCCGTATCAGCCACATAAGGCCTTACCATTTCCCTGTACTCACAGAGAGTCTTATAAAGCTCATCCACAGAAAGCAGAGGCTTATGGTAAAGGTGCTCAAGAAGGACATTCTTCTGTACCAGCACTCTCTCAAGCTTGGTCTTTATAAGCTCATCATCGAAAAGCTCGTTTACCTGGAAGCCGATCTTTGCAAACTTATCCGAATAGAAAGGTGCTATGCCCGACTTGGTAGAACCGAATGCGGCACCTGCCAGCCTTTCCTCCTCATACTGGTCAAAGAGGATATGATAAGGCATAACGATCTGCGCCCGGTCAGAGATCATTATCTTAGGCATGGGCACGCCCTTTTTCGTTATCTCTTTGATTTCCTCAAAAAACTTCGGGACATTGAGTGCCACGCCGTTTCCGATCACGTTTACGGTATTCTCACTGAACACGCCGCTGGGTAGTGTATGAAGCGCAAACTTTCCGTATTTATTCTTTATGGTATGTCCGGCATTGGCTCCCCCCTGAAACCTTACGACCACATCTGCATCAGTCGCAAGCATGTCAGTTATCTTGCCCTTGCCTTCATCTCCCCAGTTTGCACCCACGACAGCCTTTACCATCGATGCTTCCTCCTTAAAACTTCTGAAAAATAATATTCACAATTACCCACAAAATATACCATACAGGCATACTTGTTTCAAGGTTACAAAATATAAAGTCGCAGATATCACACTTTGATCTCGCTGCCTTCTACCTTCAGATCCTTTCTTGCATCCAGCACAGGCTGAACGAAATCCTTAAGGTACTTTTCCACCTGAATAGGTGAACGTCCCACATAATCCGCAGGATTCATCCTTGCATCCAGCTGTTCCTTAGTAAGCCCGAACATGTCATCCTCAGCTATCAGCTCAAGAAGGTTATTCTCCAGACCTTCCTTCTTAACATTTGCACCGGCCTTCATTGACAGCTGTCTTATCTCCTCGTGAAGTTCCTGCCTGTCACCGCCTGCATTTACGCAATCCATTATGATGTTTTCCGTAGCCATGAAGGGAAGCTCGCTAAGCAGATGCTTAGTGATAACTTTCTCATTAACCACCAGGCCGTCCACCACATTAAGTACCAGGTCAAGAATACCGTCGGTAGCAAGAAAAGCCTCGGCAACGGATATACGCTTGTTAGCTGAATCATCAAGAGTACGTTCAAACCACTGTGTTGCGGATGTTATAGCAGGATTTAACGCATCTATCATCACATACCTTGAAAGAGATGCTATACGCTCGGAACGCATGGGATTGCGCTTGTATGCCATTGCTGAAGACCCTATCTGGTTCTTTTCGAAGGGCTCCTCTACTTCCTTAAGGTGCTGCAGAAGCCTGATGTCGTTGCTCATCTTGTGAGCACTTGCGGCAATGCCTGCAAGCACGTTGCATACCCTGGTATCCACCTTTCTGGAATAGGTCTGGCCCGATACGGGGTAGCAGGCCTTAAATCCCATTTTTTCAGCGATCATGGGATCTATCTTATCTATGGTCTCCTGGTCTCCATGGAAAAGCTCAAGGAAGCTTGCCTGGGTACCTGTGGTACCCTTTGAGCCCAAAAGCTTAAGTGTGCCCATCACATACTCAAGATCCTCAAGATCCATCATGAACTCATTTATCCAGAGTGTTGCCCTCTTACCTACAGTGGTAGGCTGTGCCGGCTGGAAATGAGTGAATGCAAGTGTCGGTACATCCTTGTAAGTCTTAGCGAAAGCCGCCAGCTCGTCTATTGCACTTACAAGTTTTCTGCGCACAAGTTTCAGTGCTTCATTCATAACGATTATATCTGTGTTGTCACCTACATAGCAGGATGTTGCTCCCAGGTGGATGATCCCCTTAGCCTTGGGGCACTGAACACCGTATGCATATACGTGACTCATTACGTCATGGCGCACTTCCTTTTCACGCTGCCTTGCCACGTCATAATTAATATCATCCTTATGTGCTTTAAGCTCCTTGATCATCTCATCGGTTATCGCCGTAAGTCCCAGCTCCTTTTCAGTCTCTGCCAGGGCTATCCACAGCCGTCTCCAGGTGCGGAACTTCATATCCTGGGAGAAGATATACTGCATCTCCTTACTTGCATACCTTTCCGATAAAGGGCTTGAATAACTGTCTGTTGCCATTTTTTCCTCCTTCTGCCGTACTGCCGGCTACTGTAACGATTCAGAACCGTTACCACTTGCTTTCATATCTGTCTACTATGTCTGCTATTTCATCAGAATACTGGGGATATGCCCTTGCCAGTTCCTTGATCTTGTCCTGGGCTTTCCTTGCCACACCCTCATTGTATTCCAGCTGTTCACGGAGTTTCTGCCGTCTTGCTATCAGTCCGTGACGAACCTCCACCATTTCCCTGGGATCCACAAGGGCAGCTGTCTGCTTTATCCATATCTCAGGATCCTCAACCGAATGCCTGCTTAAGACATCCGTCAGTGAATTGTAATAATATTCCAGCTCCTGCTTTAACTCCTGGTCCTTCTGCCTTGCCTTTACCTCTGCAGTATATGTGTTCCAGTAATCCTCAAGCTCATCCGCAGATTCCACATCGTATTTCATATACAGGTATGAGAGAAGCTTTGTATTGTTCACGTAGCGGATCTTTACTGTATTGTGAAGAGTTATCATATGGTTCCTGATTTTCTCCAGGCGCTTTTTTTCCTTACCTGCATCTGCATACCTGACAAAAAGTACCGTAAGTGTCAGTGCTCCTGCCGCACAGATCATAAGATATCCCCATATGACATCCATTTCATATCCCAGCTGCAGCGCTGCCAGCAGAATGATGCTCACCAGCATGGCGCCCACGCAGATAAGGGCTATTCCTCTGGTATTTGCAATGGTTATATTGGCTTCCCTGAGCTGGTACCTGTATGAATGCCTTTCGGCTTCCAGCTTCTTTAGGTCCCTTAAGATAAGCTTTCTGTATTTCTCCGCATCCCTTATCTTGCCAATACCAGCAGGAATTTCTTCCTCATAGCGTTCCATAAGGAGCAGCCGCTTTTCCTTCATGTTGCCGGTCTTTAAGAACAGCTCCCTTCTGGCCTTCTCCCTTTTTGCGATCTGGTCCGCCAGGTCGGCGATCTGAACCTTCACATCATTGGACAGCTTTTCTATCTGCTCCATATCCATGAGCAGTGACGTTACGGCTTCATACTCCGCCCGGCTCTGGTCGGCCTTGTCAGCCGCTTCCGCCATCTGCCCCAGGGCTTCAAGCACATAGACTGTCCTGGAATCCGCATCCCCCAGGTAATGCTCGGATTTACGGGGGGCATCTTCATCCCATTCTTCCGGTTCTTCCTCGAAGTCGCCGTAGTACCATTTTTCCCACTTCTTTTTTATCGCAGCGAAAATGTTCACTATCCTACTCCATCATAAAGCTCCTGAACTCATCCTTCATCAGATCAATATTGCGGATATTCCCGTTCTGCTTAAATTCGCCCTCTATGGACTTCATCGTCTTTTCCACATTCATTATCTCCGTATATTCCGGAGGAAGCGTTCCTATAAACTTAAGATATTCCTTTTCGCCCAGCTCCATCCTTTTAGCTGCAAGATAGGAAAACTCTGCCTGCTTGTCGCCGGTCATGTCATAGGATTTCTTGAAATGCCAGGCTGCTTCTTTATAATAGAACAGCCTGGAAAAAATGACACCAAGGTCATAATACGCAAGGGCTAAAAGCTTTTTATTGCCTTCATTTTCAGGATTGTTTATGATTCGCTCAAAACACTTGAAGGCCAGCGCTACCCTGCCGCTTTTAAGGAAATACTCCGCCAGCACCTGTTCTCTGCTGGTGCCGTCCATATCATGGGCGGAACGGACCACTTTTGCGGTATCCTTTATCTCCCGCTCCGGTGCATAATGGCAGTAGCTCAGTATCCTTTCCGCAAAAGCCTCCGGCCTGATGCTCTGCCTCATGACCTGACGAAGCTCGGAAGCAAGATCCTTTAAGCTGCATTCTTCAGCCAGCCACTCAATAAGCTCGCTGCCGGCAAAGGACTCGTCTATCATTTCCGCATTATGATAAATATAAAAGCAGAGCTCCTCCACGCAGTAGACGCGGATATAGGTATTCTTTATCGTATATGGGGTTTCGGCATACCTTCCTATGCACTGATATATCTTACCCAAAACTTTCTCCTTTTATAGAGTAAATTCGCTCTTCCATTCAAGCCCGGATGATGCATAAAGCTCACCGAAGCCAAGGTCGGTTATTTTTATTTCCGCTTTAGTCTCGGAAGCCATGCGAATCTCCAGATGCACCCTTGAAGCCTTAGCAGGCCTTTTAGGGAAGCCCTTAAGCTCAATGGGGATTTTCCTTACATTCTTTCCGTTAAGAGGGGTGACTATTATCTCTATGGGGCCTGCATCTTCAAGTATAAGGTCGCATTCCCTGCCGGAATCGAACCAGTTCTTACCTGCATCCAGCAGTGCCATATAGGCATCCTGCCCCTCCCTAACTATATTCATTCCCAGGTTAGCCTTAAGTCTTTCCGGCCCCAGGAAAACGTAGCCCTTCTCTGTCTTTACTGTGGCATTTTTCTCTATGGCACCTAAACATGCACCCTTTGAAAAAAGATTGCTGCCTAAGAAGATCCTCCTGCCCACGCACAGATACTTTAACGTATCCGGAAACCATTCCCCGGAAAAGCCGTCACCCAGAAGATATACAGCCGAGGTACGTCTCCCTTCAAGAATGGTACGGCAGATAGTCAGAAACTCCGCATCCTTGTTCTTCTTTTTCTGCTGTTCCTCTTCCTCAAAAAACTCCGGCTTAAAATTCGAATAATGCTTTTCATCCACAAGCACAACCACCGGCGTGGTCCTGTAATTCTTGGAATAAAGCATGGTATGCAGGCCGTCGGCCCGCAGATCACATACAAGAACATCCGAAGCCTGAAGTTCCTGCTTCTGATGCAGGACGAAATGATACCCCGCCTCTGCGTGGCTTAAGAAAAACACCTGCTCCTGCTTGATCCTTATTATGCTCACAGCCTCTGTAAGCGTTTCTATGGTGGAAGCCTTTGTGTCGTCAACCGTTATGGTTACCGATACCACTCTTTCAAGGGGGCTTACCGTAGACAGCTTTGAAAGGCATTTTTTTAAGAACAGTGCCAGAAGCTCCACCGGATCATATTCCAGGCCGTCAATCTCCCTGACGCTGCCCGCAACGGCACCGGCCAGGATCTTATCCACAGCCACAGCTTCTCCAAGAGAAACCTTCTCTATAGCCTCCTCTCCGGCATACCAGATATTTTCCCCGGATTTCTTTGCCAAGAGGCTGGGAATAGAAAGCCGCTCATCCGTATCCGAAAGACTGTAGGTCTGTACATCCCCGGACAGAGTTCCGTAGCTTATCTGCGTATATTCATCTGTAAGGTCTATGCCAAGGACTGTTTTCTCAGCTGAAAGCTTTCCTATGGCATCTTTGATTCCGTTGTTCATTTTTCCTTATATCCAAAAGGCAGGAACAGCCTGTCTGTCAGGTATGCCTGCGCTTCATACTCCTCTGCCTTCGGGGCCTCAGCACCTTCCTGATCCTGTGCTGCAGCCACTACACTGTTTATCATTGAATACCGGTCAGGTTCTCCCGGGCGTACACTCTCTGAAGCTTCCAGAACGCTTGCCTTGGTAAGCTTTTCCCTGCGGTCATATTCTTCCGTTATGTAATAATTGATCTTCTCGCCCTTGAACAGCACAAAAGACTTAATATATACACCACCATATACATGGAGCATTTCTTCTTTTTTGTACTCATCCGACTCGACGCCGGGTGCTGAAGTAACATAATGCAGTATCACATGGCTGTCAGGATGTCCGCAGTATTCAATAAAGCTCTGTCCCGAAAAGATCCTGAGCCTCGGCTCTTCTTCCTTAAAACTCATAAAGCAGGGAAGGAATATCCCTTCACACCACATCTGTTTCAGGAAATACAGGGCTGCCTCCAGCTCGTCAACAGTAATAGTACCCGCATCCTTCTTTTCCGATGCATACTTCAAAAACGAGAATACCGGGAAATGTGTCAGTCTCTCCCCCTGGCGGGCATAATACATGATCCGCTCATAGCACTTTTCAATTCCCTCGGCCCCGTTCACAAACATATCGTAGGACAGTGCCGACAGCACAGCCTTTTCAAGAGCCGAATCCGTAACGCCTTCGGAAAACTGTGAATAAATATCATATTTTTCCTTAACGTCCGCTCCGGTGAACAGTATCTGCGTAAGCATTCCCGCAAGGAAGCCCTGGACATCCACACCGAAGGTATCCGCTGCACGCCAGATTTCTTTTAAATATCTGGTGGTACCGCAGGCATACTTCAGCAGATATATCAGAGACTCTTCATCATATTTGCCAATGGACATTATACTGCTGCATAAAGCCAGCATCTGCGGGTCATATTCATAATTCCTTCTGACGATCACACGGTCGCAGAGCCTGAGCAGTATCTTATAGTCGATACCCTCTGAACCGCATTCACATATCCATGAAAAGGCCTCATCATAAAGACCTCTTGCCACCATTATCCGGACGCATATTTCACGGTCTGCTCGGCTCATCCTTTCCGGCTCCAGGCGGAGAAGCAGTTCATCCAGCATCGCGATATTATCATTATCGAAATAATACTGGGCCAGGTCTATCATAAGCCTTCCGGAATACTCCTCCGTCACATTTTCCTGCAGCGAAAGCCATGACAGCATTGCCTCATTTTTCTCATTTATGCGGATGCTGTCATTTCCCAGCTCGGAAACATACAGCACTCCACCCAGTTCCGGGTTTTCGGCACTGCAGAATTCATCCGGATCGAGGTCATCGGTTATAATAAGCAGCCTCTCGTCCCTGTCCGAAAGCTCATGCCTGTTGCCCTCATCGTCCTCCCAGAAGATATTGACCATATCCCCGTAGATTGGGATAAGTGCCTCGCTGTTAAATAACGGATATATAAACTCATCCTGAAGATGCTCATATACCAGCACTACATTGACCGCACGCCTGTCAGCGACACGTACCCGCTCGGTAAAAAGCAGTTCCGTATAAGCATTGCCAAACTCCGGGGCCATGGAAAAAGGATCCAGAAGACTGGAATAAAGGAAGGCCATATTCTCATCCAGGCTATGGTTTAAAAGCTGGTCTTCCACAAAAGCAGTCATGCTTTCTTCATATCTTTCATACAGTTCCGTATATTCCGACTTGTGTCTGAGAACATTGGCATAAAGAAGGGCCGTCCTGGCTGAATCAAGGTTTGACCGGTATGCAAAATACATCAGTACTATCTTAGGCAGGAGGCCGTCATAAGTACTGGATATGGACATCATGTAGTACTCATACAGTCTTGCCATCCTTATTTCCTGCTCAACAGCATCCGAATACCACCTGAAATACCTGCTGCCTATGCAGTTACCCCGCATAAGATGGGTGCACAGAGCCGCCAGAATATCCCTGTCAGGCTGAATCTCATAACATTCGATCAGCATGCTCAGAAGTTCATCCGAAAAAGCATGCACGTCATCACTTAAGAATGCAAACCTTTCCCTTAAGGACGAACCGGTAATACCGAACTTTAACGCAAAATGCATCACCGTAAGCTCGTATCTTCCCAGCTTCTCCATCTGTTTTGGATCTGCTATGAACAGGTGCACAGCCTCCAGCATCATAAGCGGGCTGCGGCACCCTTTATCAAACTGGTCCCTGAGCAGCTCATCCCGCTTACGGACACTGTTTTTATACTCTTCCCGCATGTAAAGACACAGCCATGCGAGCCTCCAGTTGTCGTCATTTTCCTTAAAAAGCTCCCAGACTTCATCCGCCAGGGACTCTTCCATTATAGGATCCGACGCATACATGCTCTTAAGATAACAGTAAAATCCCCTTAACTCAGGAAGCTGTTCTTCTGTCTCCATACTGACAGAAAGCATCTCGAGTATCCGTCCGGCCTCCTCAGTCCTTTTCTCCATCAGAAGGATCTGGGCCTGAACCAGACGCAGGTCCACTCTGTCCGTATCTTCGGAAAGCACCGGCGTGATCAGCGCCGCGCTCTCCCTGCACCACTCTGATTTTGTTATCCGGCCCACCCTGAAATCTATATACTTTGAAGTAAGCTTTATGAAAAGTTTCCTGTCCCTGTGGTCCGGCACCACCTCAAGGGCGTGGACATACACAGGGATGGAGTAAGACTCGTTCTCACTGTTTATAACTATACAGCCTTTATTAAGTCCTGCATGCAGTTTTTCACTGTCCACATGGTAACCGATAACGGCCTCGTTTTTATCGAAATCGGAAGAAGTGATAACATCCGTATCATTTTCCAGAAAATCTCCCCGGACGGATATGGCTAATCTTGAATATCCCCAGCCCTCACGATGCACAATGATCTCACCGGGATCATCTGCCTCAGATACGTCTATATCTATCTCTTTGCAGTCAAAACTGTATGTGGGCGGTACTTTCTTATGGGCTATCTGCAGGAATTTTTCCATATTGAACTGATTGCCGCTGTATACGGAAAGAGCCCTGTAGGCTGTCATATACTGGGCATCCGTTCCGGAAAGAATATTCACAAAACTCCCGGAATAGAACAGGTCGCAGGCTGTCTTCCAGTCTGTCATGGCAAGGTTCGTAAAATGGAAAAGATTGCGGATATCACCCAAGCTGCTGCCCGGTATCTCGCTTAAGATATTTATCTCGAAGGGAAGCTCGTATTCACCGTGGTCGGATACAATATAAACCGTACCCTTATGCACATCCCCGGGCTCAAGTCCCTTCGATGAGAGCCTGTAGGAAATCTCGCTGCTGCCTCCCGTAAATTCCGTCTCCCTTAACTGAAAACGGAGGTCCGTACAGTAAACAAAACCCCTGGTATTCTTCTCCCCCATGATATAAAAGGAGCCGAACTGCTCGTTGTCAGCCGACATGGCGCTGCTTATAACATCACAAGAAAAAGAGAGGGGTTTCACCTCCCTGCCAAAATCATACTGTTCATCCAGGATGTTCTGTATAGTGTCTTTCATACGGGGAATATTATACCATAGTCCACCTTTTATTAAAATACGCAAAAACTTCCCACATATAGACTGTGGGATTAAGAACGACGACTCGCATATGCACCGGATAACAACGGGCTGTAAGCGCTGGATTTCCCCAAGGCTAAGAGCGCATCGTGATCGTTCCGGTGCAATTGCGAGTGTCGTTCTACCCAATAGAGTGAGTGGGAAGTTTGAACTAATGTCAAAACTCTTTGCCATTTACCATAATAATATGTTTTAATATTGGCATGAGGGTGTTGGTTAAATGGAAAAAAAGCATAATGTTTTCCATACTTCTGCTTATGGTGCTGGGAATTTATGTTACCATAGGCAGCAAGGGTGAGGAAAAGTCAAAATTCGGTTCCACTACTTTCGAAAAGGTGGGGGCTGTTACCCATATCAAAAAGATCGACGTAAATGTAGTCACTACCAGAAACTATCTCAGGTATTTCCAAGACAGTTCAAGGAAAGAAATAGCCAACGCCATCAAGCGGATGGGCATAGATTTCGTTGCAATCTCGGATGATTATATATATTTTCAGGAATTCCGCATAATAGATGGCGGTCCGGACATTACGGATCCTGCATCGACTGAGGAACTCATCTCGGGATCTTCGGATAGCTACGAGATAACAAGTGCCTTCGAACATGAGGATCTTACTTTAGGCGAACTGACATTCCACAGAGTCTGTTACAGCAGAAAGGATACCCAGTACCAGGATTACGGTGTAGTGGCAGATTATTTCACCGAGCATAACGGACAGATACTTGAGATCAGATGCTACAACGAAGAAAGCCGTCCCCCTGTTTATGAGGATACGGTCAGTCTGCTGACCTCAAAATATGAACCCCAAATGGAAAACTATACCTTCGGCGCTCCCGCTCATGCCGCCGCTGAGGACTCCACGGTCTTATCCTGTATAAAAAGCATTACCTTCGCCCCCTGGCTCCTGATAATGCCATTTATCTACGCACTGCTATGCGGCCTTACATACACCGGACGTTCGGAACGTCTTTATAACAGCGATACAAAAAAACATTATTATGTAGGCGATGACGGAACGGGATGGAACGAGGATTTTCTTTCTCTTCGCATATCAAAAATGCTCCTGGGATTCTTTGCCGTACTGATCGTCTTCCATCATCTGGTGCAGCAGTCGGGAAGCAACGATGCAGGCCTCCTCTACATCCTTGAGGATTTCGGTGTCGGCTTTGTAGGCGTATTCTTCTTTTTCTCAGGCTACGGCCTTTATGAAAGCTTTAAGAAAAAAGACGACTACCTGAACAACTTTTTCAAAAAAAGGTATCCTGCGGTACTAATTCCTGCATATACCGCCCTGATCATATTCCTTTTATTTGATATCATCGACGGCGGCATCACTTCCCCTCTCGATTTCATTGCAAAGATCACGGGCTTGAAGCTTTTAAATCCTCATATGTGGTACATTGTGGAGATTGCCATACTTTATCTCCTGTTTTTCATGGTATTCAGGCTGATCAAAAAACATTCTGTCGCTCTCGCCATCCTTTTTATCTGTGTCCTGGGGATGGTAGCAGGATCCCTGCTGTCAGGCCACGGGGATGCCTGGTTCCAGGGGGAATGGTGGTACAATACCAGTCTTCTATTCCCCTTCGGCATATGGTTTTCCATGCATAAGGAAAAACTCATGGAACTCATGAAGCACTACTATATGCTTCTGATGCCCGTCACTCTGGTCCTGTTCGTGGTATTCTACAAAGCGACCGCATATATGCTTGAAAAATACAGCTACTGGAGTGAAACAGCTCTTGACCCCGGTTATGACGACAAGATAAAGTGCCTGTCAGTCCAGTGTCCCATGGTGCTTTTTTTCGTCCTGCTGCTGCTCTTTATAGGCCTGAAATTAAAGATTGGAAACAGATGCCTTGAAGCGCTTGGAACCATATCACTTGAGCTTTACCTTATCCATAATCTTTTCTTAAGCATCTTTTCCTCCTTCAAGGGAACAGGCATATTTTACACCTGCGTTATACTGTCATCACTGGCTTCGGCAGCGGTACTGCACTACATAAACACCGTCATCCTCTGCCTCCTCTATAAAAAGCCGTTACCGGATATCAGCAGGCATAAAAAAGCATTTGACGAATATCTCCGTAAAAAAAGGGAAAACTCACTGTCCTTTTCCAAAAAACTTGGACTCTGCCTTAAATACGCAAAAAGACATAAGGGCAAGGTGCTCTTAGTAACATTCAGAAGCGCCGTCTGCATCATCATATGCATCATCACTATCTTTCCCATATTCGTGATGGTGATCAACTCCACCAAGACCAGCCATGAGATTCTTCAGGGACTGTCCTTTCTGCCCGGGGGAAGTTTTGCCAACAACTTTAACGAAGTCAAATCCTATATGAAGAGCATGGGCGAAGACTTTTACTCCATTATGGCAAGGTCATGCATCATTTCCGGATCCTGTGCACTCCTGGGCACATATATAGGCGCCCTTTGCGCATACGGTTTCGAGCATTACTCCTTCAAAGGAAAAAAGGCACTATGGATAACAGTCATCTGCTCCCTTATGATACCGCCCGTAGCCGGCAGCGTAGGATTTTTCAAGGTAGTTCTTGCACTCCATATGTACGACCATATACTGCCTGTCATACTTGTGGGTCTGGCCATCCCCTCCTGCGTGTACTTTCTCAGGATGTACCTGCATTCCCTGCGGCTCCAGGAAATAATCGAAGCCGCCAGGATAGACGGATGTCCCGAATTCCTGATCTTTAACAGGATCATACTTCCTATCCTTAAGCCTGCACTGCTGCTCCAGCTTATATTCAACTTTTCCATGAGCTGGAACAATACAATATACCAGAGTCTGGTGCTTCTGGACATAAAAAAGAAGACAATTGCCCTTTTCCTCAAGACTCTGACCGGCGGATACGGTACCGGATCTGACCCTGTCATATACTGCATCATCCTTCTGGCAACAGTACCTTCCCTTGCCGTTTACATACTGTTTTCTTCCGGCATAATGGCCAATATAAATATCGGCAGCATTAAGGAATAACAGCTTGCCGAATACTCCCGGCCGTGTTAAAATTAAAGTGTATCAATAGGTGGCATGGATGCCTTTCAACATTATCAAAGGAGTGATGATCATGAATGTATCGGGTACATCAAACATTTCTACACTATTTTCATCACTGGGCGGTTCGAATAATAATAAATCTACAGATTTGTTTTCGTCGCTGAATTCGTCATCGTCGAATACAAATCAGAGCGTCGGCTTCGACCTGACCAATTACAGTGCACTGAAGAACGGCAGCTACTACAAGGTGATGAAGAAATATTACAATTCGAAGCCTGAGGCTTCCGAAGAGGATATTGCGGCTGCTGAGAAAAAGATCAAGGACACTGCAAATGCAGCAGGAAGTGTTGTTTCTTCCTTCAACAAACTGAGTTCCCTTTCTTTTGCTGAGGATGACAGAGAGGAATCCGCATCAAAGATAGAGGATTTCGTAAAGAGCTATAACAGCCTTATCAAAAAGGGCACCGACTCCCTCTACAGCAATGTGGCACAGAAGACGGAATGGCTCAAGAACCTCACTGAAGAGTCCGGCAATCTGCTTGAGAAAGCAGGAATTAAAGTAGGCTTTGACGGCGAGCTCAGCTTCGACAAGGATAAGTTCCTTAAAGCAGATGAAAGCACCCTGAATGAGATTTTCAAGGGCAATTCTTCCTGGGCATCAAAAGCTGAATACAAGGCAGAGCAGATTTACTCTCTTACCCTTACAGGAGATACATCCGCTAATTCCTATACGAATTCAGCGTTGCTTAACGGCGGTGCAGGATCCTCCTATTCTACAAGCGTGTAAGCGTTAAACAAAAACTATTAAAAACAGCCGGACATGAGATTTCCTGTCCGGCTGTTTATTTTATATTGCTCGTGAAACACTTATCTTGAAGCATTTTCACATAAAAAACGGAGAGCTGATCATTGCTCTCCGTTTTATATTTAATTATTTCATTCCATACGTCCTATCAAAAAGCCGTACTGTGAAATTACTTATAGTATGCAAGTATCTCTGATGCTGCCTTCTTTACATCGGTCAGATCCCAGCTGTCTACATCAGAAGAACTGAAGGAGATTGTCAGAGCCTCCTCATCCCCCCATGAATCTTCATAAGGAATAAGGATATAGGCATACTTGTACTCCCAGCCGTCATCCTCTACTTTCTCCTCGATGGCAACTATTACATACTGTCCGTTAACCGTTATGCTGTCGCTGTAGAGATCATAATCTGCGGAATAAGATGTAAATCCGTCCGGAACATAATTCTCATCCTCAGTAAACTGCTTGAAATCATAAGGCGCATATTTGCTTACGTAGTAGCTTGCCCAGTCGTCATTCTCATAGTAAAGGGAATAACTGTCAGAATATGTCATATTCAGCTCATAATCAGCATAGGGATAAAGTGTGATCACGCCGCCGTCATATGCAAAATTTACGCTTCCATCATCATTGATATCAAGATCTGTAGTAGTAGTAGTGGTGGTGGTTCCTGTATCTCCCGGATTGCTGCCGTCATCATAACCGTCACCATCAACTAAAACATCTCCGCCGTCATCCCAGCCATCGCCGGCATCACCGGGTAAAGATGCGCCGCCCATTGAGCCTCTGTCTACTGCCTCATCCTTAACATCATCAGGAATCTCAACTTCGGTATCATTGATATTGGAAGCAGTATTTCTGAAATAGAAGGATGTAAATGACAGTCCGTCAGGTGAGAACATACCGCCAAGGTCATCCTCGCTGACACCTGCAATATCCATGCCCTTCCTTACCATAGCTGCAAGATCAGTCTCGCTGAGATCAACTTCACATGATACACAGTATCCGTTTTTCTTTGAAGCATATATTGTCGCATCAACCTGAACGTACTGCAGCATGGACTTGATATCATTAACTGTAACATCACCGGAATCCTCGATCATGTCCTTTAAGCTTTCACCGTCTTCATTCTCTACTGAAAGCAGGACATCAAGCACCTCTTCAAACTCATCACCTGTAGTATTAAGTTTAAGAACATAACAGTTCTCGCCGCCTACCTTCTCGGTCTTTTTCTGAAGTTCTGCCTTGTAAAGAACCTGCTTAAGTGCTTCCTGCACCTCTTCTATCTTTTCTTCATCAAGTCCCTTACCGACCTCAGCAGTACTCATACTCCACTCTTTATCTTCAGAGTCATAGAAGTATACGGTCTGCTCTTTGTCATCACCGGTCGTATAAATCTCTGTTGAATACTTGGGAACGTCGTTGCCCAGCATGCTTGTCAGCATCTCAGGAATAGTAAGCTTGGCATTTACGATGGAATGTGTCATCGTATCCTCACCATCCTTAACCACCTCTGACTCAGCATCGCCGGAAACAGCAAAATCCATGCTCATTCCCTGGCTTGCGTAAGAAATGCCTACATCAAACTCCATCTCGTTGGTAGCAGACTCAGGCTGTGTTTCGAACATCTTATCAACTACCTTCTGTGTGTTCATGAACAGACTGCAGCCCGACAGGATGCTTGCTGACAGTCCGGCCACAAGAGCCAGTGACAGCATTTTCATACCTTTTTTCATGTTTTCTCCTCCTTTGTTCAACTTATGATTCCTTTTCCCCTCACTCGCTATATCGGAGTGCATAAAAGAACAGAGAACATTTTACCATAAAACAGCTATGTTATTCAACTTAAAAAGCCTTCGAGACCTTATCGGCGCCGAAGGCTTATGAAAATCTCATTATATGCCTGGCTAAATACTTAATACTTGATACCTGCCACTTTCCATACACCGTCCATCTTGACGAAATAGAAATGTCCGTCTGTCGGAAGAATGACCGGGTTCTGGGCCGCACCGTATACATGCATAGACTGCTCGATATAGGCCTCAACATAACACACATCTTCACTGTAGCATACGAAATCCTTTATCTCCTCATTCTGAATGGTCACATTGCTGTGGGAAGCAAAGAACTCATTTGAGGAATTACGCTTGATCATCGCCAGCGCCTCGCTGCCCGAAGGGAAATAAGGCGAGAGATTGTCGATGGATGTATCCCCGGAAATAAAATTAGCAAAAGTAATGGCAAGCTTTATCGCCCGCTCTTCCAGTTCCTCCTTCTCGGGGGAATCGGAAGAAAATCCCACTTCATAGCGTCCCGCAGCCTCATCATAAACGGCTGCAATCTCCATGCCGCTCGCATCCTGCGCAGTCACTGTAGGCTGCTTATAGAAGCCTTCCCCATAATAGTCCGCAAGGTCAGGAATACGTCCGTAAGGATCCACATACTTGTTTTCCTCGGATTCGATACCGCTCTGAACGCAGTACTCCGAAGAAAGAGGAATGCCGTTCACAAGTATGGTATAGTTTTCCGGTGCTTCCACGGAAAAGCTTTCCGTAGGCGCTGTATAAAAGTTAAGTTCTGTCATCTCCCAGACAGGGAAATGGTATTCCCTTTCCTCTGTAGAAGACTTGCGGAGCTTGATATCCGCAACAGCATAGCCGTCTGCTGTTATGGTATAGTTTGGCGTATCCTCACTATATCCCGACGCTTCGTTAAAGCTTATGGTCTTGCCGGCCAGGAGCGATCCCATATACTCTTTGAGATCATCCTCTGTCTCAAACTCATTTACCTGGGGCTTCTCAGCCATATTCTCATAGATATAGTCTATGTCCGCATTTTCAAAATGCGCCAGTATATCCCCCATTGACAGCACGGGTCTGCTGTCCTGGTAAGCCTTCTCATAATCGATGGTAAAGTTATAGAAATAATTGAGTCCGTAAACTATAGCCGCAACCAGTGCCGCAGACCAGACAAACATGAATACAAAGAAGATCAGCCAGCCTTTCTTTCTCTTGCGGGCCAGCTCATCCTGTTCCTTATTTTTAGGCTTCTGCCTGTTATCCCCTTTTTTTGATGCTTTTGGTGATTCTTTTTTTGTATCTTTCTTTGAAGACGCCTTAGGCTTGTCGGTTTTTGCAGGCTTTTTTTCCGCTCCGGCCTGTTTTTTAGGATTCCGATCTGCCTCCGTTTTTACGGAATCAGCCGGACGGCGGCGCACATGTTCAAACTGCTCCACATCGTCATCATCCGATTCTTCTGTATCATCCTCATCTGCTTCGTCATTTTCGCCATCTTCATCTTCATCAGCATAGTCTTCGTCTATATCATCAGACTCTTCGCCTTCGTCATTTTCACCATACTCGTCTTCATCAGCATAGCCTTCGTCATACTCACCGTCTTCATCATCGTACTCTTCTTCAACTACATCATCATCTTCTTCGTCGCCGTAGTCTTCATCGATGACATCACCCTCTTCTTCATCGTCATAGTCCTCGTCGATGTCATCCTCTTCGTATTCGTCATACTCATCTTCAGAAGAAGCGTACCTGCGTCCCGCATCATAGCGTGAGCCGTGACCATAGTCCTCTGCATCAATATCATCTTCATCATCCTCGGGATCAAAATCCACGATATTTATAAACTGCAGGGTATCGTCAGAAACCTCTTTATACCTGTCAGCTCTTTTTATCCTTGAATCAGGAAGGCGTCTCCTTGCCATTTCAGTCCTCCTTCGGCATTACCACAAATGCGGTGGGCATGGTACGGTCACCTCTGATGGAACTGTTCGACACCACGTTTTCACCCATATACCACATTGCGGAGGACATACCGCCGTCCAGGTTCGCTGCATTTACTGCACCATATTCTTCCATAATCTCTATAAGGTCACCCATGGTAGCGCCCATTGATGAAGTCTTCCGGCCCTCAATGACCAGCAGCAGGACCGCGCCGTCAGCACGCTGGCCTATGGCTGTACGGGGATTAAGTCCGCTGCCCACACCGCTGTAGGATGCCGACACACCATTTACGATAAGTGCCGGTCCGAAGGTAACTGCATCACGGACCCCCATATCAAGTGCTGCCTGTCCTGACATATTGCCGCACACCAGTACATTGTCATTTGTGAAACCATAAACGCCATAGTACCCGCCACGGTCTCCAAAACGGAGCTCGCCGTCAGAAATAACGATTCCTTCGGGCCATCCGCCTATTCCCATACCAGCCGTATCTTCGTATTTGCCGCCATTTATGCCGCCGACAGCGCCATAATCAGCAATAAGATCCTCAAGGGTCTTGCCCGCATGGCTGTGGGTATAATTATCAATGGTCGCCACCTTTACCCTGGAGGGATCATAGACTATCATCATCATGCCGCGGTACATCGGCCCGCTTATCTCGTGCAGCTCTATTCCGTCACCGTCCGGATCATTGTCTACACTGAAATCTCCCTCGGAAGAATTTTCAGAAGCTGTTCTCGCTCGTTCCATCGCCATAGCGTCTACAAGTGTCGTATCTGTGATCTCATCAAAAGACGTAGTAGCGTTCTTCTGCTGGATAAGGGCAATCTCATCCTCGGTAAGATAGATGCTTGCCAGTATTCCGCCGGCACTGGATTCCATGACCGAAGTAACAAAAAGGTCCCTGAGATGCTCTGACGGCCCCTTGTTTATGTAATAGAAAAAGACATACGCCCCTGCAAGGCAGATGAGAAGCGTGGTCAGAAGCCAAATGCCTAAACGGCCGAAAAACCTGCCGACCTTTCTTCCTATGCTCTCGCCGCCCCTGCTGTGCTTCTTTCTGTTCTTTTTATTCTTTTTTGTTTCGGGATTATTTTTCATCTTTATTAAAGTTCGTTATTCAATATAATACCATCGCATAAGTTAACATAAATTAGGGAAAACGTCAATATTTCAGTAAAACTAATAACATAAAAAGCTGCCGCAGATGCGGCAGCTTCATTAAACTCATCAATCCGGGATCCGGCTTACTTAAGGGGATACTTTGCTGTAAGGTCAGCCACAATAGCTCTTGCTGCGGGGATACCCTCTTCCTTCTTGTTTACGATTTCAGCGATAGCCTCAGCGATCCTGTCCATATCCTCTGTGTTCATGCCGCGGCTTGTAACCGAAGGTGTACCCAGACGGATACCGCTGGTAACATTGGGCTTCTGAGGATCGTTGGGAATAGTATTCTTATTAGCTGTGAGGTGAGCCTCATCCATCCATGCCTCAACCTCTTTACCTGTAAGGTTCTGGGCCGTAAGATCAACCAGCATAAGGTGGTTGTCTGTACCGCCGGAAACGATCTTCACGCCTCTGTTCATAAGTCCTTTGGAAAGTGCCTGTGCATTGTCAACTATGCCCTGGCAGTATACCTTGAATTCAGGTGAAAGAGCTTCCTTGAAGCATACAGCCTTTGCAGCAATAACATGCATAAGAGGA
>JAILDD010000010.1 GCA_024689605.1 Lachnospiraceae bacterium | reverse complement strand
CTTGGTGCGGCCGTTCAGATCCTTTAGCGGATCGACTGCCCCGCCATCGCAGGCCGTAAGAAAAAAAGCCAGCATGAGAGCCATAATACATATGCCTTTTATAAAACTGTGAGTATTTCCTTTTTTGCTCATTGATCAGTGATCTTCCTTAAACAGTTCTGTATATCCTAAACAAATCATGCTTATAGCATAAAAAAGTCACAGCGTCCCGCAGGCCGCCGTGACTATAATTATTATTTCCTAGTTTTCATCCACGCTGTAGTTAGGTGCTTCCTTCGTGATCTGTATATCATGAGGATGGCTTTCCTTAAGGGATGCAGCGGAAATCTTTACGAACTTGCCTGTATCCTGTAATGTCTTTATATCCTTTGCGCCGCAGTATCCCATTCCGGATCTTAAACCGCCTATAAGCTGGAATACCGTATCCTCTACTGTTCCCTTGTATGCCACACGGCCTTCCACGCCTTCCGGGACAAGCTTCTTTGCGTTTTCCTGGAAATACCTGTCCTTTGAGCCGTTCTCCATGGCTGCAATGGATCCCATGCCTCTGTATACCTTGTACTTACGGCCCTGGAAAAGTTCAAATGTTCCCGGGCTCTCGTCACATCCTGCAAAGATGCTGCCCATCATACATACGCTTCCGCCGGCTGCGATAGCCTTGGTGATATCACCTGAATGCTGTATGCCGCCGTCTGCGATTATAGGAATGTCATACTCCTTGGCAACTGCATAGCAGTCCATGATCGCACTTATCTGAGGTACGCCGATACCTGCCACAATTCGAGTGGTACAGATGGAACCGGGACCAATACCAACCTTTACGCAGTCAACACCTGCTTCGATAAGAGCCTTTGTGCCCTCGCCTGTTGCCACATTACCGGCTATAAGCTGGAGGTCAGGATACTTTGCCTTTATATCTTTCACGCACCTGATAACATTTGCGGAATGACCGTGTGCAGAGTCAAGTACGATTACATCGATACCTGCCTTTACAAGCGCATCCACTCTTTCAAGAGCGTTAGCTGTTATGCCGACGCCTGCGCCGCATAAAAGCCTTCCCTGTGCATCCTTTGCAGCGTTGGGATACTTGATGGCTTTCTCTATATCCTTTATTGTAATGAGTCCCTTTAATGAGAAATCATCATCAACAATGGGAAGCTTTTCCTTTCTGGACCTTGCCAGGACTTCCTTGGCTTCCTCAAGAGTGATACCCTCTTTTGCAGTAACCAGGTTCTCACTGGTCATTGACTCGCGGATCTTCTTGCTGAAATCTGTTTCGAACTTAAGGTCTCTGTTTGTGATGATACCTACAAGCTTCCTGCCCTCTGTGATAGGCACGCCGCTTATGCGGTACTTACCCATGAGGTTGTCTGCGTCAGCCAGTGTATGGTCAGGTGAAAGTGAGAAGGGATCGGTGATAACACCGTTCTCGGAACGCTTTACCATGTCTACCTCAGCAGCCTGATCTTCTATTGACATATTCTTATGGATGATTCCGATACCGCCCTGTCTTGCCATTGCGATTGCCATACGGTGCTCGGTAACTGTATCCATGCCGGCACTCATAAGAGGTATGTTGAGTTTAATGCTCTTCGTAAGTCTTGTTGAAAGATCTACTTCGTTAGGGATGACTTCCGAATAGCTTGGCTGCAAAAGTACGTCGTCAAAGGTAATGCCTTCTCCAATAATGGTTCCCATCTTATCCTCCTTTAGTCTAAATATACTTTTCCAAGTGCATTATTTTGTATTATTTTAACAAATTCGGGTGACAAATCAAGAATTACTTTAGTTTTCGTATCGTAAAACATCACGTAACGCTTTGTACCCATTTCGTTATCTTCATCAATGACAGTGCCGCTGCTAAGATCCACAACCTTCACTCCGTCAAGATCATACCTTTTGAGCTTTTCCGATCCCAGAGGTGCCAAAACGCTCATCTTTTCAAGAGAATATACGGCAAACTGTTTTCTCTTTTTCCTGGCCATGACTTTGTCTATGGTGATCTCTTTTTCACAGTAGATGTAGTCAAATTCAAGATCAGTCATAGGGTAGATGATAAAATGATACAAGAACCAGTACCCCACAACAACGAAGAGGCCTATGCCTACGAACTGTACCGGCAGCCATATTATGGACATAAATGCCAGATAGACCATAAAAGCCCAATTAAGCACCCTGATCAGTTTCTGCTTGTTGGTAGTTTTCTTTTTTACAGTGCATTCAATAAAATCATCCATTATTTTCTGTCCCACTTATCTGAGAGGGAATTGATCTGGTCGGCAAACTTCGCCATATCCTTATTCGAAAGTCCCTCGTTTTTGTAAATAACAGCCATAAGCCTCTGACCTGCTGCAATAAGCCTTGCAAATACCTCGGAGATACGTGCGGCTTTCTTCTTGACGGGAACAGGCTTGCCTTCATAGATGAACTCGCCGGTTATCATATTGAAGACTGTACCGCTGTAAGGTGCATATGCATCATACCCGTACTCGCTCTTTAAACACTCCGTGAAAAGCTTGGCAGAGTCGTCATCACCGTGCACCACGAATACCTTCTGGGGCTTTTCTCCGATATTCTGAAGCCACTCAAGAAGTCCGTTCTTGTCAGCATGACCGCTCATTCCGGCAAGAGTCTTTACCTCTGCCCTGACCTCGATTTCTTCACCAAAAAGCTTTACTTCCTTTTTGCCGTCCACAAGTATGCGGCCCAGGGTACCTACTGCCTGATATCCAACGAAAAGAATGGTGCTCTCGGGCCTCCAGAGGTTATGCTTCAGATGGTGTCTTATTCGGCCTGCGTCACACATTCCGGATGCGGAAAGGATGACCTTGGGCTCATTCTCAAAGTTGATCATTTTGGACTCTTCACTGGTGATGCTTAAGTGAAGGTTCGTAAACGTGATGGGATTGATCCCGTTACGTACAAGCTCGAGAGCTTCCGATGAAAAGCAGTTCTCTATATTCCTGTGGAAAACCTCCGTAGCCTCCACTGCCAGGGGACTGTCCACATATACCGGAAAATCCGGAAATTCCGGAACAAGCTTTCTTTCCTTTATCTCGCGGATATAATAAAGCAGCTCCTGGGTACGTCCTACCGCAAATGAAGGAACCACCACATTGCCGCCCCGTGAAAGGGTTTCGGAAATTATCTTTGCAAGCTCGCCCACATAGTCGGGCTTCTCCGTAGTATGAAGCCTTGCGCCGTATGTGGATTCCATGATTACATAGTCAGCTCCCTCCACATACTGGGGATCCCTTATAAGGGTACTCTTCTTATTTCCTATATCGCCGGAAAATACCAGCTTCTTTGTGACTCCGGATTCAGTGATCCATATCTCAATGCTTGCAGAGCCAAGGAGATGACCCACATCAGTAAATCGGAACTTTATACCTTCACAGAGATCTTCTATTTCGTCATAGGGAAAAGGCACCAGATGCCTGATGGCACCGTCTGCATCTTCCATGGTATAAAGAGGTTCAAGCACCGCATTATTTGCAGACCTCTGGGCCTTTCTGTTGCGCCACTCAGCT
>JAILDD010000207.1 GCA_024689605.1 Lachnospiraceae bacterium | reverse complement strand
TGAAGTTCTTATATCCAAACTCAATTACTATCCCTTCATCTAGCGACGGTGTCCAAATAGGATACACCTGCTGTCCCTGACATATGGAAGTGGAAATTTCTTGACGGAAACATATATTTCGCTTAGACGATTGGAAAATGAAGCCCTTGCGACACGCCTACATAATCAGATGACGTTTGGTAGTGGGGATTTTACACCAATCAAGGTATCTATCGAGCAATTCTATGGAATTGAAATCAACGATTTTGCTGTTACAGTTGCGAAAACTGCGCTATGGATTGCTGAGAGCCAGATGATGAAAGAAACAGAGAACATTGTTTTGATGCATCTGGAATTTCTTCCGCTTAAATCATATGCAAATATAGTTGAAGGTAATGCCTTGCGAATTGATTGGGAAAGTGTTGTCCCGAAGCGCCAGCTTAATTACATAATGGGTAATCCACCGTTTGTGGCCAAAACAGGTAGGACATCTGCAAAAGAATCTCATTCAAAGGGAATAATGAGTGAGGAACAAAAAAAGGACAAAGAACTGTTTTTTGGTAAAAATGCAGGATTGATAGATTATGTTGCGTGTTGGTATATGAAAGCGGCTCAATATACTAAGGGGACAAATATTGTTTCTGCATTTGTAGCTACTTCTTCCATATGTCAGGGACAGCAGGTGTATCCTATTTGGACACCGTTGCTAGATGAAGGGATAGTAATTGAGTTTGGATATAAGAACTTCAAGTGGGTGACTGAGGCAAAAAGTGGTGCGTATGTTTACGTTGTTATTGTAGGTTTTTCCCATCGGAAGAACATCAAGAGAAGACTTTATAATGATACCACACCCAAAATTGTTAACAACATAAGTCCGTATCTGATAGATGGTGAGAATATCTTGATAAAGGAAAGAAACAAACCTATTTGTGATGTTCCAGAAATAGGCATGGGAAATCAACCAATAGATAATGGGAATTATCTTTTCAAAGAAAATGAAATGGTTGAATTTATTAAATCAGAACCATTATCAAAGGCATACTTTCATCCTTGGTATGGGGCTGAGGAATTTATAAATAGGAAACCACGTTATTGTTTGTGGCTTGGTGAGTGTAGTCCTGCTGAACTGAAAAAAATGCATTTATGTATGGAAAGAGTCAAAAATGTAAGAGATTTTAGACTTTAAAGTTCTCGAAAGTCAACAGTAAAACTAGCAGAGACACCTACACGATTCCAAACTGAAAATATGCCTGTGGGAAATTACATTGTTATTCCAGAGGTGTCTTCAAGCGCGAGAAGATATATTCCTATTGGGTATATGGATGATAGCGTACTATGTAGTAATAAGGTGCGTTTGATGCCAAATGCAAGTTTGTATCATTTTGGAATATTAACATCTAATGTCCATATGGCTTGGATGCGAACAGTAGGTGGATATTTTGGGCCGAGTTATCAATATTCTGTGAATGTTGTATATAATAACTTCCCTTGGTGCAATCCTACCCCAGAGCAAAGAAACGCCATCGAAAAGACCGCTCAGATGATACTTGATGCAAGGGATTTATATCCTGATAGCTCGCTGGCAGATTTATATGACGAGCTTACGATGCCACCCGAACTGCGCAAAGCACATCAGGAAAATGATAGAGCTGTTATGCGTGCTTACGGCTTCTCAATAAAAGACACAACAGAGAGTAGCTGTGTGGCTGAACTTATGAAGATTTATCAAGAACTTGTAAAATAAAGAAAAGCGGTGGAGTGTTCCACCGCTTCTTTTTAATTTGTTTCTATCAGTGAGTCTATACAGTCAGGCATGGTCATAAATCCATCATCATCGGCAGGCATTTGAGAAGCTGACAGACGAAATGATCCTGCAGATCATGTCAGAGAAAAAGAAGCTGGAATGCTGGAATCTGTTTTTTCCAATGAATCAGGTGTCAAAGTACTTCCCGAAGTCGTATACGCCCAAAAGGACGAGACAATATATGGACTGCTTGAAGGGTGGAGCAATGATCAATCAAGAAGGGAAAAAACATAATTTTTTTGGGAGTATGGGAAAGTTTGCATAACCCCGAGTTTAACCATGTGCAATTCGAGGCGGTTAAAAGTGAGGCTGGATTAAACCGGTTTGTGATGACACCGTCAAAATGGATCAAACAGATGAATGCAATAGGAATGACGACAAAGGCAGGGAGATATGGCGGTGGAACATATGCCCACAGTGATATAGCGATGTCATTCGCTACGTGGATTTCCCCCGAATTTCAACTATATATCATGAAAGATTAGTCGAACATACTCACACAAAGAATTACTTGAGTTGTTGAAAAATATAAAACCGGATTTAGCTGATACTACCTATCATTGGAGTATCAGCTGCCTGATGCGCGATGGTATAATATTACGCAGGGGCTATGATGCTTACTCTATATCACAGGGAGAGAGACTTAGTGAGCAGATTGTTTCGACTGTTACTGAATGATATGAAGAATGAAAGGAGCTGCTTGTGCTTATGCATGAGCAGCTTTTTTTATTATCGCAGGGCCGACTCGGGGGGACAAGAAATATTTTTGTGCAAAAAAGATAAAAATCGGCTATAAATATGTGAAAGTTAGACATAGTTACTATGGAATTATTATTTGAAATGACTATAATCTATAATGTTGTTAAGAGGGGGAATGCGTGTACAAGGTACACAAGGAGGAAAAATTATGAAGAACAAAGTTTTAGCAATGATCATGGCAGGAGCTCTTTCAGCAGTTGTACTTGCAGGATGTGGTGAAGCACCTGTAGAGACAGAAGAAGCTGTTGCTGAGGAGACTGTTGAAGAGGGCGCTGAAGAAGCTCCCGCTGAGGAAGAAGTAGTTGAGGAAGGTGCTGAAGAGGCTCCCGCAGAGGAAGGCGCTGCTGAAGAAAGCGCTGAAGAGGCAGTAGAAGTTACATATATTGATGGTTATTATGCAAATAATGGCAATGGAAGTGATTTCATGATCTTCTTCTATGATGCTAACGGAGTTGATGTTGCATATGTAAATGACGGAACAGCAGAAGCATATAGCGAGTATACAGCAGAAGCTGCTCAGACAGAAGATGGAACAGAGTATATCCTTGTAACTGTTGGCGGACTTCAGCTTGGCTATCTGGTGGCTGATGATGGCAGTGTTTGCATCATCGACAACTCAGGTAATGTATATGCTGCAAGCGCTCTTACAGAAGAAGAGGCTAATGCACTGTATACTGTAGTTACCGAATAATCAGGATAGCAGGCATAAACAAATTCAAACGAAACTAAACAGACTTAATTACTAGATTATACCTACTCTTACAACCGTTAAACACCACCCGCAATTCGGGTGGTGTTTTTTGATCTTGTGGGATTTTTGTTTGAATTTAAGTCCAACCGCCATCAACCGTGATTATCTGACCTGTCATATATGCAGGCATTTCAGCTACGGCAGCTACTATTGTGGCGATTTCTTCAGGGGTGCCGATTCTGCCGGCAGGAATTTCGTCGATAACAGCGACTTTTTCAGCTTCTGAAGGGTGGCTGTTCATTTCTATGTGGTTTGGTTTTGACTTTGTGGTATAATCCTCTTAATTGCTTGCATTACACCATAGCAGCTGGAAGTTTTTTACATCGTTTGTATGCGAATCATATACAAGAAAGAGGTGCCGTCAATGAAAGTCAGAAAAGTCAGTATCACAGCTAAAATTTTGATCATCGTGCTGATGTTGTTCGTTTTTTCGGATGTTTTTATCGGCACATCGATTTATCTGCGTACAAAAAATGCACTGATAACGCAGATAGATGAAAATGCCATGAATATCACCAAGTGTGTTGCGGCTTCTGTTTCCGGTGAACTTCTGCCTGGGATTTCAGCCGGGGATGAGGAAGGAAGCGAGGCCTATGATACCGTTCATGAGCAGCTATCACTTTTCCTTGAAAATGCGGGAGTTGAGTATGTATACATAGTCCGTAACAGAGTAGACGGAAGCTCCGAATTTGTCGTTGATTCCGATCCCGAGGAGCCGGGACTTCCGGGGGATGATTTTGAAGGCGATGAATATGAGATGTCTGAAGCGTACAAGGGTGAGACTATCGTTACTGCAGAACCTTATACTGATGAATGGGGAACACACATATCCGCATACAGCCCCATCTATGCCGACGGTAAGATCGTTGCTCTGGCAGTTACTGATATTTCAATGGACTGGATAAATGCACAGACCGGAAAGATCCTGGTACTTATAATTGCGGTCTGCCTGTTAGCACTTATTGTCGGTGTGCTTGGGGTTCTGGGTATTTGCTTTGTACTGAGAAAAGGCTTTGTAACTCTTAATTCCAAGATTGCGGAGCTGGCTGACGGTAACGGTGACCTTACGAAAAAAGTGGATCTTAATGGCGGAGATGAGTTCGAGACTATAGGCGGCAATGTGAATAAATTCATGTTGTATATCCGCGACATTCTTCTTACCGTAAAGAACAACTCCGATTCCATGAAGAGTACATCTGAACAGATGTCACAGAGTGTGGATGTCACCTTGGAAGCAATGGATGATGTAAACTCGACCATGGATGAAATGAGCACCACGATGAAAGATGTGTCAGCATCGCTGGACGATATCGATGTGCTTATACAGTCGAGTACAGATTCTTTTGATGTCATAGTAAAGAAGATCGGCGAAGGAACGGATTTCTCCAAGGGAATGTATGATGATGCATCGGTAACCGGCGAAAAAGCTGTCCGTATGGAAAAAGAAGTTACCGAAAAGGTAAACAATATGGCAACGGTTGTTGAGGAGCGTATTAAGGATTCTCAGGCTGTTGAGAAGATTAATGTACTTACTGAGAATATCATAAACATAACTGAACAGACAACGCTGCTTTCTCTTAACGCATCTATTGAAGCTGCCAGGGCAGGGGAGTCCGGCAGGGGCTTCGCTGTAGTTGCTTCCGAAATAGGAAAACTGGCTCAGGATTCTGCGGACGCGGCTGCTGAGATACAGGTGGTGTCAACAGATGTCATATCTGCTGTTGGCGGCCTTGCAAAAGAGGCTCAGAAGATGGTGGAATTGATGACAGAGAGTGCAGTGGGAAGTTAACAGAGCCTTGTGGATACGAGTAATGATTACTGCGAAAATGCAGAACGCATAAAGTCAATGATGGATGATTTCTCGGAGCTCAGCCGTTCAATCCAGGAGAATCTCTCAAATGTCAGCGGCCTTACCGATT
>JAILDD010000185.1 GCA_024689605.1 Lachnospiraceae bacterium | reverse complement strand
TTGTCAGAATATTCAGTCCGAAGGTATTCTGGTATGTCATGGACTTGGATATACGGCTTACAAGCTGAAGGCCTATATTGCGAAAAGCCTATCCTACTTCCTGCTGTGAGAAATCTTCTGCGGTAAACAGACACGCTGCCTCCTCCGGATTGAAAGGAATCCCGTCATCCTTAAAACAGATAATGATCTCTTCATTGACATACGAAACACGGATGTCTATGCTGTGCTTTTTGTTATCCTTAAAGCCGTGCTGGACGATATTGCCGGCCATTTCCTCAGTACATAGTGAAGAATAATTCCTGCGGCGGTCCGATATCCCGTGGGAATCGCAAAAATCCCAGACTTCCTTTGACAGGCGGACTACTTCGTCCATGCTGTGAATGGTAATGTCTATCCTGTTTTCTTCCGGAACGCCAAAATCTTCACCAAAACACATCATTGTGTCAAGGCTTGTGGGTATTTTTTTATTCCGGATAACAATATATACCAGAACAACAAGCACGCAGAATCCGTTCCCCAGAAGCTGTCCTGCCCATATGCCCGTCATACCCAGATGCGGAGCCAGGATCAGCGTGAATATGCTTACCCCAATCACCCCGTCCACCACTGAAAGGACACGTGCAATTTTTTCATATGACATACAATGAAAATAATTCAAAAATCCTATAGTAAATGCAGCCAGCGGGGAGTACAGCGGAAACAGGATAAATCCAGTCAGGGTCATTTTATAAACCGGTGCAAGCGGGTCATGGAAGAACATATTTGTCAGCAGATAAAAAACATCCCGCCGTAAGAACCGCTGCCGCTAACGTCAGCGCGAGCCCCTTTGTCAGGAAATTCTTCATAAGGATCTTCAGTCCCGTCCGGTCTTCCTCCCCCGAGTAAACGCTTCCCAGCACCATCACAGAAGATGTGACCCCTGCAGGCACCGACCAGTATACACAGCCGAAGGAATAGATTGCCGAATATGCCGCCAGGCCGTCAGGCCCGATATAGTGCCTTATGACGGCATTGATGATAAGCCCCCTTATAAAGATACAGAACTGAGTAGCCGCCCCCGGCAGGCCGTTGATCAATATGTCCTTGATATCAGACATGACTATGCTTTTCCGGCTGAATCTTATTACAGCCCTGTCACTGATAAAATATAATGCCTGGATGAGGAAAAAGAAAAGATTTCCCAGGGACGTGGACAGTCCGAGGCCAAACAGACCCATATTCAGTACTGCAACAAACAGCCAGTTAAAAAAAGCATTGGCGGCAAACATGGTTATGATGGCAGCATAGCTGCGCTTCTCCTGATGCTCCAGCTGCAGAAAAGCCGTGAACTGGGTTCCCAGACAGCAGAAAGGCAGGCCTATCGCGAATCCACGGATATAGGCAGACAGTCCCCCCTGAGTGCATCCGTTGCCCCCAGTGCGGCAGCGATATTATCCGGAAAGACCTCACAGACGATAAGGAGCACCAGGGATATAACCAGCATTATTATAATATCAAGTGAAAAAACACTCCGGGTCCTTTCCGCCATCTTTTTTCCGAGATACCTGCCGCACAGTACCTGGGCTCCCCCGAATATCAAAGCATTGACTCCGTTAAGCAGGTTAGTCACCGGGCAGAACAGCCCTGTAACAGCCATTGCCGCAGGGCCGATAAGGTTTCCGGCAAATGCGTTATCGATAACTGAATTTATTCCGCTTATGATAACAAGGAGTATTTGTACCGGCAGAAGCTTCATATACAGTCTGGGAATGATCTCCGACTGGGCCGTGTTTCTTACTGAATTTTTATCGTTCTTCATTATATATATCCTTCTACCTCTGCCAACAGAAAACCGCCTGCATACCTCCTTGATATTATACCATTTTTCGGTGTCCTACAGCCGACAAATATGCATCTTTTCACGCCGATATGATGATGCATAGCCGACTCGCCTTCACACAAAAAATCCCCGGGATGCTCTATCCCGGGGACAATTAATTCACCTTATAGTCTGACAGTTATCAGAACTTTCCTGCCTTTGCAGCCTCTTCGATAGAAACGGCCGTAGAAACAGTCATACCAACCATGGGGTTGTTACCTGCACCGATAAGACCCATCATTTCAACGTGAGCAGGAACTGAAGAAGAACCAGCAAACTGAGCATCTGAGTGCATACGGCCCATAGTATCTGTCATACCGTAGGAAGCAGGACCTGCTGCCATGTTATCGGGATGGAGTGTACGGCCTGTGCCGCCGCCGGAAGCAACTGAGAAATACTTCTTGCCAGCCTCAAGGCGCTCCTTCTTGTAAGTACCTGCAACGGGATGCTGGAAACGTGTAGGATTGGTTGAGTTACCCGTGATGGAAACGTCAACGTTTTCTTTCCACATGATGGCAACACCTTCGCAAACATCGTTAGCGCCGTAACAGTTAACCTTTGCACGAGGGCTGTTAGCATCCTTGGAATAGCACTTTCTGAAAACTTCCTTTACAGTGTTTGTATAAGGATCGTACTCTGTCTCAATGTATGTGAAACCATTGATACGGGAAATGATCTGAGCTGCGTCCTTGCCGAGTCCGTTAAGGATAACGCGGAGCGGCTTCTGGCGAACCTTGTTAGCCTTCTCTGCGATACCGATAGCACCCTCAGCAGCTGCGAATGACTCGTGGCCTGCCAGGAATGCGAAACACTCTGTGTCTTCTTCAAGAAGCATCTTGCCCAGGTTACCATGGCCAAGACCAACCTTACGTGTATCTGCAACAGATCCGGGGATACAGAAAGCCTGAAGGCCTTCACCTATTGCAGCTGCAGCATCAGCAGCCTTGCGGCAGCCCTTCTTGATAGCGATAGCTGCACCTACAGTGTAAGCCCACTTTGCGTTTTCGAAACAGATAGGCTGGATTCCCTCGATAAGGTGGTATACATCCAAACCTGCATCCTTTGTAATCTGCTCAGCTTCGTCAATAGAGCTGATCCCATACTCATTAAGCTTAGCAAGGATCTGCTTTTCTCTTCTCTCATATGATTCAAATTTTGCCATTGTGTATTATCCTCCTTAATCACTCTTTACGAGGGTCGATAAGTCTGACCGCATCTGCCACACGTCCATACTGTCCAGAAGCCTTCTCGACTGCCTTGACAACATCTTCACCGGCCTTGATGAAATCCATCATCTTGCCGAAGTTGATATATTTGTAACCGATGATCTCGTCATCCTCGTCCAGAGCCAGATGTGTGATGTAACCATCTGTAAGTTCCAGATACCTGGGTCCCTTTTCAAGAGTACCATAAGTAGTACCTACCATTGAACGAGCGCCCTTACCAAGATCCTCAAGACCTGCACCGATCTGAAGTCCGTCCTCGGAGAATGCACTCTGGGTACGTCCGTAAACGATCTGAAGGAAAAGTTCTCTCATAGCTGTGTTAATGGCATCGCAGACAAGGTCTGTATTAAGAGCCTCGAGAACTGTAAGACCGGGAAGGATCTCACTTGCCATAGCTGCGGAATGTGTCATACCTGAGCAGCCGATAGTCTCAACCAGTGCTTCCTGGATGATACCGTCCTTAACATTTAAGGAAAGCTTGCAGCATCCCTGCTGGGGAGCACACCAGCCGATACCATGAGTATAGCCGGAGATATCCTCTACCTTCTTGGCCTTAACCCACTTTGCCTCTTCCGGTATGGGAGCAGCACCGTGGTGAACGCCCTGGTGAACCGGACACATTGCCTTTACTTCTGTTGAATAAATCATATGTTGGACCTCCTTATTAGATTTTAAAATGATTTATCAATGACCAACAAATCACGCTTTGAATCCAAAGCATCTAAATATGTATTATACAGATTAAACAGATATTTGTACATAATGAAAATACGATAATGAAAGAGTAGATAATAGAATACGATACCCGGATTGCTCCGCTGCTTCGCAGCTCCCGCAATCCGGCGAACATTTATGACAGATGATAGAACTTAATGTTCGATACCCGGATTGCTCCGCTGCTTCGCAGCTCCCGCAATCCGGCGAACATTCGCAATCCGCTGTGCCGCACACAGAGTGTGCGACACGCTTCTTGCTCATGTTCGTACGGTTTCCAAATTCCAACAGCTGCTCATGCAAGCATGGCAGCTGTCTGAATTTTGAAACCTAGTATCGTAACAAGTAAAAATGACAGGCCTTAAAGGTTCTGTCATTTTCAGAGAAGGTATTTCTTTCTTATGGGGTTATAGCAAAAACTATAAATGTATTGGGGGTTACATTCAGTA
>JAILDD010000015.1 GCA_024689605.1 Lachnospiraceae bacterium | reverse complement strand
AAGGTTTGAAAGAGGCTCGTCCATAAGGAATACCTTAGGATTACGAACGATAGCACGTCCCATGGCAACACGCTGTCTCTGTCCACCGGAGAGAGCCTTGGGCTTACGCTCAAGATAAGGAACAAGGTCGAGGATCTTAGCCGCTTCCTTAACCATCTTGTCGATCTCGTCTGAAGGAACCTTACGAAGCTTAAGACCGAATGCCATGTTATCATAAACGGTCATGTGAGGATACAGAGCGTAGTTCTGGAATACCATTGCGATATCACGATCCTTAGGCTCTACATCGTTTACCAGTCTGTCGCCGATACGAAGCTCACCGGATGAAATATCCTCGAGACCTGCGATCATACGAAGAGTTGTTGACTTACCGCAACCTGAAGGTCCAACGAAGATGATGAACTCCTGGTCAGCGATTTCAAGGTTGAAATCCTTAACAGCTTCAAATCCGTTAGGATAAACCTTACAGATGTTCTTTAATGAAAGACTTGCCATTTTTAACCTCCTGAAATTTAAAGTTTTTGCTTTTTGATTTACAGTTTTCTGTTTTACCTATTTGCTGTAATTGTGGCAACCGCACAACACGATTACCCAACCCGACATTGGTTATTCTAAGTTTTTTTGAAAGCACTTTCAATTGACCGTTCGCCGAAAAAAAGTGAAATGTTTTCGTTATTGTAACGAAAGTTAAACAGCAAGATGTCACTCCGTCACTTTTTTTCCTTCAAACCGGCGATCACTTCCAAAGCGCGACACAAAACAGTATAAACATCTTCGGAACGACGTCCCCCCCAAAGATCACTAATGGCATTGACAACCTCAGCATCAGCTGCAATATAATCCTCCTCATAGTGCGCATATCCACCCGACTTCATTCTTATAGCAAAATCTTTTACAGGATCTTCAATTATTAATCCTTTTTTCAAGATTTCGCATTCCGTCACAGGCGTTATCTCCAGCCCCCAAACATCCTTCTCATTCGCCTTTCTGGTATATCCAAGATGCAAAGTAACCGGCGGTGTATTAACAGGTGTGTTTTCAAATATACTTATCCCCAGATTTTTCAGGATTGCAGCAGAGGCTTCTATGCCTAATTTTGCATTTTCCTTCCATATGCTTACAGCCATGTTCGTATCTATCTCTGTTCCAACACCTTTGTAATACCATACCCCCAACGCATTTCTGGCAAGTATGTGCCCATTATTATAAGCATTCGACATCCACTTGAACGCTCTATGAGAATCCGACTCAACACCCTTGCCATCCCTGTACAAAATAGCAAGGTTATACATAGCATTGACGCATCCCAGCTTTGCAGCCTTTTCAATCCAGAAAAAACCCTTATCAGGATCTGCCTCGGTTCCCTCACCTTGCAAATAACATAAACCAACATCATCCATTGCAAGAGGATTCCCCAACTCTGCACTCTTAAGAAATAATTCAAAGGCTTTTTTTAGATCTTTTTTTTCACCATCCCCATTATAATATGACTGTGCATTATTATGCACGTCATTAGGATCCGTATCATCATATTCACCATCCGCGATTACAGCTCCGCTCTTTCTTCTCAAACTCGAATAATCAAAATTATCTACAGAAGGCCGTTCATTCCTTATCTTTTCTTCATCGTCAGCCAAACTTTCCATACAGCTTAAAAGCTCGCTGATTCTTTCGAAATCATCGCTTTTTTCCCTAAAAGCATCAGCTTGGAGTTTTTCCAGATCTTCAATGATATCGGCAGTAGTTTTTCCCGGATCAACACCATATTTATTTAGTTTCTCAGCCATCTGTTCATTCATCTACTACATCCTCCTCAAGAATAGTCATAAGGTCTTCATTTGTATATTTTTCAAACATTTCCTTGTTGCCGGCGATTCTTGAATTCTGTCTTATTATGATCTCATCAAGAATATTTCTCACACCTCTGGCATTTCCAAATTCCTTAGGATCCTTGCCTCTTTTAACTTCAATTACTTTTCTGACATTTTCCTCAACACCCTCCCCAAGCAGCATATTTTCCTTCTTTACCATATATGAAAAGATTTTCATAAGCTCCTCAATAGTATAATCCGTAAATACTATATTCCTGGGAAACCGACTCTTTAGCCCCGGATTTGTAGAAAGGAAAGAATCCATATCTTCCTTATAGCCGGCAAGGATGATCATGAGCAAATCACGCTTTTCTTCAGCCAGAGAAAGAATCGTTCCCACGGCCTCCATGCCGAAAATATCATGCTCATCGATGCACAACTGATATGCTTCATCGATAAACAGTATCCCACCCTCAGCTTCAGCAAACTTTGCGGCAACCCGTCCCGCTGTCTGTCCCTGATACTGTGCAACCAGGTCTTCCCTCTTTGCCAACACGAATGTATTTTTTTTCAAGACTCCCAGCTTTACATATATCTGTCCCAGAAGAGTCGCAACAGTTGATTTTCCGGTACCCGGATTTCCCGAGAAAACAATATGCATAGTACGTACACGCTGTCCATTAGCAAGACCTCTCTCTTTTAAGAGGTTGGCATATTCCACCGACCTTACCATATCACTCACCTGCTTCTTGACGCCTTCAAGACCTATAAGTGCATTCAGTTCGTCAAGCAGTTCCTCTATGGACTTATCTCCCTGCAAACGTGCCCCGGAAACTTTATTGATATCTTCCTCACAAACCAGCGTCCTTTCAAACTTGGTAAGTTTTCTTACAGAGTGATCCCTGCGCGACCGTTCATCAATATCATTTATCCTTAACTCAACCACACCTTCTATCCTCTGTACAATATTGCGAACACCTCTGGCATTGCCAAACCCAGGAACTTTCGACTGTACAGCAATAAAAGCACTAAGCATTTCATCAGAAACAATTCTTTCATCTATAGTATATCCGTCAGAACGGAGCATCCCCTTGAAAATTGACAAAAGTTCATTTTCATTGTAATCTTCAAAAAAAACAATGTTCTGTGCAGGAATACGGCTTTTAAAACCGGAATTTGATCGCAGGAAACCATTCATCTCTTTTGTATATCCGGCAAGAATGACCATCAGGCTTTCACGTCTGTTCTCCATCTCCTGTATTAATGCATCTACTGCCTCATGGCCAAAAGAATCATTATCGCTGTTTACAAGAGAATAGGCCTCATCTACAAATAGCACTCCGCCATCCGCAGCCTCGCATACATTTTTCACCTTATCGGCAGTATGCCCCGAATACTTACCTACCAGATCGGCTCTTGATACAGTCTTGATATCCCTGTCGCCATTCGGAAGAAGTCCCATCTCACAATATATATTTCCAAGTATCTTTGCCACAGTTGTCTTTCCAGTTCCGGGTTCACCCATAAAAACCATGTGCAATGTCTGTCTTCTTTTCTTATTGATACCTAGCTGCTCATTTTTCAACGCAACCTTCATACGTATGAGTTGCTCATTAACGGCTTTTTTTACCTGTTCAAGGCCCGTAAGGCTATTAAGTTCATCCAGATAATGTTGAAGCTTGTCTGATTTATCCTTAAAAGGGATATCATTTTCGTCTATTCTGGCAAGATCTTTCTCGCTAGTTCCCCTATTCTGTAAAAAGTAATTTGAAGCCATTTTCTTTATAGCATCATTTTTATATTTTTCGACAGTGGAAACATTCGCAAAATCCGAAACAAGTGATTGTGCCTGAACCCTGTTTTTGACGAGACCGCCACAGGATTCAACTACATGAAACCGTGCTTCCTCCGCCATATTCTGCATGATCCCCCACAGTTCATCAGCAGAATAATTATCAATATTGATTCTTTCAAATATATGATTGGCGATATCGAAATCTATACGCAGCATGGGCTCTATCCCGTCATTACCACCGCAAATGATCAATACAATATCGGTACCCATATTTTTCATAACATCAGACATCGCATAGACCATATTCATCTTGCTTCCGTCAGCTATGGAAGGATTGAGTATATACTCATCAATATTGTCAATCAGAACTATCTTTGCTGCTTCTGAAAGAAGCTCATCAAAAAAACCATATGAAAGTGAACGTCCTGAAAATCTGACAATTTCATATTCTGTATCAAGGATTTCTTTTTGCATGAATTCAATGAGCCGCTCTGCGATCAAAGTCTTTCCACTTCCCCTTGCACCGGAAATAATAAAATTCATATTCTTTATGATATGCTCGCCAAAACCCTGTTCTTTCCTAACCTTTTGAAATCGCCACGAATCATAAAGCAGCTGAAAACTCTCTTTAGCCGACCTCATCCCGACTATCCCTTTAAAATAGCCTTCTACCTTATCGCATACTACCAACTCAGTATTCATGTTTGAAATCTCCCGAAAATAAAGACTTAGCCCCAATGCCTAAAGCCATTATTTTATAGTATTTATTTAAGTGCCTTTGAAAACTCCACAGCCTTGCCCACGTCACCGTCAACCTTAAGCTTTCCCGTGGTAAAAGCCAGAACCGGATCCAGCTTTCCGTCCAGCAGCTTGTTGAAATCGGCCATGCTGATGGTGATGGCACACTGGCGGTCATTGTACTCATAAGGTTCTACAGAGATCTTTCCGTCCTTAACCTCCACATAGAACACGCCGCTGTCCTTGCCGGTGATGTTCACCTGCACAGCCAGAAAGTCCTTTCCGCTGGCATCCACCTTTGCTGCCATCCCGCGCACCTTTGTCACTAACTCATCAAATTTCATTTTACTCCTCCTCTTGTACTTTTTTATATGTGTAACCGAAAGAACCGACAGGTTCTGAAGGGCCACTATTTTTCAAAATACACTATATCCATATTTTCATTTATATTTTTTATCTCTCCGGTCCGATGGTAGCCCATTTTTTCATATAAATGGATATTCCCTTCTTCCTGCAGTATCGTGTCGAGACTCCAGTTATCCGGGCCGTATATACGCTCAGCCTCCCGTATAGCCATTCCGGCATAGCCCTTGTTTCTGTATTCCGGCATAATGAATATGGGCGATATGCGTTTCCTGCTGCCATCCTTTTTATCCACTATCCGGATAACGCCAACCCGGATATCATCAGCAGCTATAAAATAGTACACTGACCCCGGCTGTTCAAAGCGTTCAGCGACCTTTTCAAAATTTTCCGACGCAGGACTCAGATCGTAATCGTGGTACTTTTTCAGAAGCCCGGAAAAAGCTTCCACCTGCATCTTCCATACGATTTCCAGCTCATCCTTAACGGCCGGTTTTAACACAACACTCATCCGGTCTCTCCCAATATACTGTACTGTTATCTATACGGCGCTGCCGGAAGAAAGCAGTGTTTCCTTCCCGGCTTCATTTTCCACCTGTGTCTTTATAATGGATTTCTTTACTTCCATGCTGCCCTTACCATCTACTCCGCCGAATGCAAAATTCTTTTGGCCTTTTCCTGTGTAACGGTAGGACACCTCATCCATAAGGATTTTCGAATTCCCATGCAGCGCACCGGTTCCCGTGGCGGTTCCGGCATTTATGTCCATATCTACTCCCAGTTCCTTAAACCTGATAGCTGCCTTTTCTCCTCCACAGCTTCCGAAAGCGGTATATTCATCCGCCATTGCCCTGCAGTGGAAATAGGTCTTTGACATTCCAAGATCCGCACTGCCTTTCAGCGAGCCTATGCCCGTGCCGGTTCCGCCCAGGAAAGTCATATCAATATCACAGCTGTTTACATCGAGTTTTATATTGCCTTCTACACAACCTATTCCGGTACCGGTATCACTGTTCTGGTGTATTATGTATTTCCCACGGTAAATGTGTATGTCAGCCCCTTCTGTGCCGCCTATTCCCACGCCTCTTGTTCCGCCGGTCTCAATAAGTATGGTTCCATCCTGATAAAACTCCATGAGGCCCGCCTTGCCGCCTGCAAAACCTATGGCAGCATATTCCCTGCGGTTCGCCTGTATTGTCAGGTCTCCGTCCCCCAGTAACGTAAGCTGTGCCCCCTCCGGCACCATGATTCCGCCGCCGATAAAGGTATTCTCACCATGGAGGATAATCGTCAGCTTTGCCCCCGGTGCAATATCTATGCATGGTCTCAGCTTCGGACTTACAAGGCTGACATTCTCAAGGGTGATCTGTCCGTCATAGCCCTCCTGTATCTCTATGGTAAGCTCAGTCTTCTGGCCGGGAGTTCCGCTGAGTACATAGTCCCTGAAGGAAACCTCCTCCCCTGCAGAGACGATCTTCTGATATCCGTCACGCACCAGCGAGCCGGCTGAAATCCTGCTTACCCTTCCGGTCTTATATCCCCTGCGGTTTGCACCTTCCTGGTGTTCCTTCTGGTACCTGCATATTTCATCCTTGATATTAAGGTCTATATGCTGCAGTATATCAGGGGACGGTCTGCCGGTATAAAACCCCTGTATAAGGTCGCATCCCAGGGCTATGACTGTGCGGAGCTCGTCCGGAGTCTCCACGCCTTCCGCCAGTACCTTTATGTTATTGTCATGTGAGAAACCTACT
>JAILDD010000178.1 GCA_024689605.1 Lachnospiraceae bacterium | reverse complement strand
TACTGTCCGGATAGGTCAGATGGTAGGCGTTGAGCCTTTTTATATGGAAAAGTATTACAAACAGGCGATTGCCGGTACTCTGCTTGAAGGTTCTTCTATCAGGTGCGAGCTGATTCCGGTAAAGGTCAGATGTGACGGCTGCGGCAATGAGTACCACCCTGATGCAGGGAATGATTATCTGTGTCCGCAGTGCGGGAGCGGCGCCGCAAAGCTGCTGCAGGGAAGGGAGTTTGTCCTTGAGGAGATCAGGGCAAGCGAGTAAGTTTATGCATTTTCGAGACCTGCTAAGGCTCACTAAAACACCGTCAGACAAGACTACACGGTGTGGGAAGTTTTAGTATTATACAGTAAATAGTTACAGATCAAGTAATTACACAATAAGGAAGGGAGCAATATTAATGTCAGAAGTACGCATAATCGATCTGAAAGCAAATGTTCTGGAGGATAATGAGATCCTTGCGGCAAAGACCAGGGAGAGGCTGAAAAATGAAAACACTTTTCTCCTCAATCTGATGAGTGCACCGGGATCCGGCAAGACCACCACCCTTACCAGGCTTATCGAGATCCTTAAGGATGAGCTGAAGATTGCCGTAATGGAAGCAGATATCGATTCTGATGTGGACACAAAGAGAATACTCGAAGCAGGTGCTGCTTCTGTACAGCTCCACACCGGCGGAATGTGCCACCTGGATGCTGACATGACCTGCCAGGGTCTGGATTCCCTTCCTTCAAAGGATTATGACCTGGTAGTTCTTGAAAATGTGGGGAATCTGGTATGCCCCGCAGAATTCGATACCGGTTCATCCAAGAATGCGATGATCCTTTCGGTACCCGAGGGTGATGACAAGCCCCTTAAGTATCCGCTTATGTTCCAGGTAGCAGATGCCGTGATAATCAACAAGATCGACGTAATGCCTTATTTTGATTTTGACCTTGAGAAGGCTAAGAAAAATATCGAGATGCGCCACCCGGGAATCCCCGTATTTCCCATATGTGCCAAGACAGGCGAGGGAGTTAAGGAACTGGCTGACTGGCTGAGGGGTGAAATAAAAAATGCGTGATTCATTATACCCGCATTGTTGAGCTGCAATCTGCAAACGTCGATGTCGGTCTATACCAAAATTAGGTTATATAACAAAAACGGGCTATAAAGCCCGTTTTGCATTTGTGTACAAATAAGAAATCTGATACAGTGCTTATTCAGCATCAGTCACAAGAATGACCGTGCTGTTATCATCTGACCAGTTACAGGCTGTTTCAATCAGGATTTTATAGGCTTTTTCGGAAGGATATTTAAGCAGCTGTTCCAGAGCTGCATCCACAAGGAGATCAGTGATCCCGTCAGAACTGATGAGGATCGCATCTCCTTTTTCCATTTTAGTCTCTTTTCCGATACGGATGGAAAAATCACCGTTTCCAAGGTATGCATTGAGGGTATGCCATGCACCGGTATCCCTGGCCTCGTCTTCCCTCAGCCACCCCATGTCGATCCAGCGCTGGGCTTCCGTATCGTCATGGGACAGAAGCTCGATGCTCTTTTTTTCGGTGTGCCAGAGATATACCCGGCTGTCCCCCAGCCAGAAGGGTATGAGTTTATCATCATTTACAAGTGCGCCGGCGCAGGTGGTTCCGCAGCAGAGGAAGTCTATACCCCGTTCTGTCAGGAATTTTTCGATCTCTTTGTTGACTTCGGTACTGTATGAACTGAGGCTCTCCCCCAGCTTTTCCGCATCTTCACATTCTTTTAGGCGGCCTTCATATCCCCTGAAGGTCTTTGCTGCACACAGGGATGCCACTTCGCCGTAGGCTTCACCGCCCATGCCGTCAAAGACCGCAACAGCAAAAGGGGCCTTCATGTCCTCTGTCCCCTCGCTGTGGTTACCGGAATCTTCATTGATCTTTCCGTTCACACAGAAATTGTCCTGGTTGCCTTCCCGGCCGTTGCTCTTTTCGGTGAAATAATATACGCGGTAATCTTTCATCCCAACCCCCGTTTGCAGGATCTGCCCTCAGTAATTTATTATACCATATCCGGATAAATAAAATTAACTGTTCAGGTGTATATATGGTATTCTATATCAAGTGAAATTCGGTAATTCTACTATTATGGAAGCTTTTCCATTATGATTTGCCCAAAGTGAGGGAAGAGGAAAAATGACACAGTTAAAATTCAAAGATATAGTCAATAAGGAAAACATACTTTCAGTTCTGCAGCTGACCATCGGTGCGGTGGTTGCCGCATTTGCCGTAGAGGAGTTCCTGGTGCCGAACCATATATTTGACGGCGGCGTAACCGGTATCAGTATGATCTTGGAGCATTACCTTAAAGGAGTCCCTCTGGGCTTGCTGATCGTGATCCTGAACCTCCCTTTTATGATTTTCGGCATACTTAAGCTGGGAAAAAAATTTATATTCAAGGCCATATATTCCATCATCATATTCTCTGTAATGACTTCAGTTTTCGTTAGTTTTGCCAATGCTACTGAGGATGTTTTCCTGGCAACCATATTCGGCGGCGTGTTCCTAGGTGCTGGCGTGGGCCTGGTATTCAGGGGCGGCGGATGCCTGGACGGTACGGAAGTTGTGGCCATATATATGAGCAGAAAGCTTTCGGTCTCCACTTCAAGCATAGTTTTTGCCTTTAATGTGATAATCTATGCTACAGCCGGAATCGTGTTCGGACTGGACAGGGGCATGTACTCCCTTGTAATGTATTTCATCACCTCCCAGGTCATCAACGTGGTTGAAAAAGGCCTGGACAATACCAAGTCCGTCATGATCATTACCAACAAGGGCGACGAGATAGCCGAGAAGATCTTAAACGAGCTGGGGCGCACGGTTACTTTCATAAACGGAAAGGGAATGATCAGCAAGGATGAGAAGAGCATACTTTACTGCGTCATCACCCGTGGCGAGATATTTGAATTAAAAAAGATCATCCACTCCGTGCCGGGCAGCACCTTCACCACCATTTCCGATGTTTCCGAGATAGTGGGCAACCACATTAAGTCCGAGAAAGTGGATGATGATGACGATGAGGATGAGAAACAGCCGGAAAAAGCGTCTGAAATCAAACCATAAAAAAAACCCATAAAATTTTCCTGCACGTACGTATCTTATATAGTAACAGGAAGAAAGGGAGGGTTTATTATGAAAAATAAAAGCTTATCAATCCGTCTGGCAGCAGTTTTATCAGCCGCTATGCTTGGTGCCGGTCTTGCGGCAGGCTGCGGTAATGGTAATGTAACAGCACCGGAGGATACTGAAATTGATTCTTTTGATGACAGTGAAGATGGTGGTGATACTGATATCGTGGATGATGGTACCGTGGACGATGGTACCGGATCTGAAACAACCCCTACTGTAGACGAGAATGACCCGAATTTTAACCACGGGTATTCCATTTCCGAATTGGGAACGGAAAGAAGGCCAAATGAGATAACACGCTCGAAAGATGTTGTGATACATGATTCAACAGAGGCCCTGGAATACCTGGAGAGCTGCGTTCCCTCTGATGGAACCGGATTTACATACGAGATTACGGATACTTCGGACGACGATCCCGGAGCTTTTATGTGGTATGAAATCAGTTTATCATATGATGGTGAGATCGTTGAAAATACGGAATTTACTGTCCTGGCATTTAACGACGGAACCGTAGTAGAGGGATGGCCGGAATACCTTAACTATACAGTTACGGACAAGTCCAATGCCATGAGCCCCGAAGACGCCCTTCAGACATACGCA
>JAILDD010000149.1 GCA_024689605.1 Lachnospiraceae bacterium | reverse complement strand
TTAGATTTCCCTTGAAAACATCTGTTCGGGGTGGTATATTCATAAATACAGAACACCAGCCGGATGAAATGGAGGACCCACTATGAATAACATCGGAGAAGTGATCTCACACTGCAGGCGGGAAAAGAGACTGTCCCAGATCGATATTGCGGATATGCTTAAGGCCTACGGCATCCACATCAAGAACGGTGCCGTCAGTTCCTGGGAAAAAGGAAAAAGCATCCCGGGGGGTGAAACCCTGATGGCCCTCTGCGAAATACTTGAGATTTCCGACATCTATACGGCATTTATCGGCGAGAACCCTAATGACCCATTTAGGAACCTCAATGAAGAAGGAAAAAAGAAAGCCTACGAGTACATCACCCTGTTAGAACAGAGCGGAGTGTATGAAAAACCCAAGGCCGATATCCTGCAGTTTGAGCCCAGGGTCATGCGGATCGCACTGATGCCGACATCCGCAGGAACCGGTAACTACCTTGATGATGAGAACTTTACGGAAACGGAAGTATATGAACCGGTTCCCGAAAAAGCCGACTTCGGCGTATACCTGGACGGCGACAGCATGGAGCCGAGATTCAAGAACGGGCAGCTCATCTGGATAGAAAAGACGGAAACCCTTGAATCAGGCGACATCGGACTTTTCTTCTACGACGGAATGACCTTTTTCAAGAAGCTGTTAAACAGGGAGACCGGAACATTCCTGATCTCACTGAATCCGAAATACAAGCCCATCCCGGTAACGGACCTGTCGGATTTCAGGATCTTTGGCAAATGGGCTTTTTAAGTCCCTATTCTCCTGCACGTTCCCATTTAGAATGGTACTTGTCAGAAAAAGACACAATGAAAGGTTATGCTATGGATTATCATATCATCGCCGTGGATTTTGACGGAACCCTGTGCTTCAGCAACTGGCCGGAGCTCGGCGAACCGAACAGGCCCCTAATTGAATACCTGAAACTGCAGCGCAGCTCCGGCAACAAGCTGATCCTCTGGACATGCCGTGCCGGCGATGCCCTGGACAAAGCAGTCTCCTGGTGCCGTGACCAGCAGCTTGAATTTGATGCCGTGAATGACAACCTTCCGGAGATCATCGAAATGTACGGAAACAATTCCAGGAAGATCACCTGCGACTATTATATTGACGACAGGGCGATGCTGCCCGATACAGTGACGACTTAGCTGATGATATGGACGATAAGCAGAGAACCTATATCGCCATAGACATGAAGAGCTTCTATGCCTCGGTGGAATGCGTTGCCAGGGGGCTGGATCCGCTGAGTACAAACCTGCTCGTTGCCGATGAAAGCCGCTCGGATCAGACGATCTGCCTTGCGGTTTCTCCTTCGCTTAAGGCGATAGGTGTACCTGGGAGGCCCAGGCTCTTTGAAGCAAAACAGGCGATAAAAAAATATGAGCAGGCGCGGCATACCCGCGTCCTTTACATCACGGCAGTTCCCCGCATGGCAGAGTACGAAAAAGTCTCTGCCAGAATATACGGGATATATTTAAAATACGCATCCCCCGAGGATGTGCATGTATACAGCATCGACGAATGCTTTATCGACTGTACGCCGTACCTTCATTTCTATGAAAAGGAAGCTGCCGGGACCGGAAAGGATCCGGCGCATGTCATGGCGCTCACCATGATCCGTGATGTCCTGAAAAATACCGGCATTACCGCAACTGTAGGCATAGGAACCAACCTGTACCTTGCAAAAGTCGCAATGGATATCGTAGCCAAGAAGGCCCCTGCCGACAGGGACGGAGTCCGTATCGCTGCCCTTACCGAGGAAAGCTACCGGTACCTTTTATGGGAGCACACGCCCCTTACGGACTTCTGGCAGATCGGATCAGGCAAGGCCGCAAGGCTGGAAAGCAACTATATGTATACCATGGGCGACATAGCGGAACGCTCCCAGTGGAATGAAGAATGGTTCTACAAGACCTTCGGAATCGATGCGGAGATACTTATCGACCATGCCTGGGGGATTGAACCGGTCACCATGTATGACATCAAGCATTATAAGAGCGACAATCATTCCCTTTCAAACGGCCAGGTGCTGCCCCGTCCATACAGATACGATGAAGCCATTATCGTCCTTAAGGAAATGATCGACATCCTATGCTGCGATATGTATAAGAAGAACTTAGTCTCTTCGCGTTTTACATGGTGGATCAGCTATGATTACAAGAGCCTGGAATACTTCCCCGACTACGACGGAAGGCTTTCCATCGACTGGTACGGAAGGCTCCACCCTGCGCACTCGAACGGGACCGTAAGGCTTCCTGAAGCATCCAATAGCGCAACGGTCATAACGGAGAAGATCATGCAGGATGTAGACAGGAAAAGTGACCACAGGATACTCCTTAGAAGACTCGGGGTCTGCGCCTGTGATGTCACTTCCGATGAGGGGATGTACCAGATGGACCTGTTTACGGACTATGATGCCCTGAACAGGGAAAAGCAGCTTCATGCCGCGCTCCTGGAAGTACGGACTAAATACGGAGCCAATGCACTTCTTAAAGGCATAAACCTTTTTGACGGAGCAACAACGAAAATGAGAAACGAACAGATCGGAGGACACAGGGCCTAACCCCTTCTTCCGGTCCCTTTTAGAACCGGAGGAATAAAATGAGCAGCACCACCAACAATACCTCTCCCCCGTCCTCTTTCAGATACCGGAAGGTCCTTGAAAAAGGAAAGCCTGTGCATGATAAATACGACAGCTTTTCCCTCAGGCATCCGGCAATGGACCTGTCCCGGAGGGCCAAGATATTCAGCCCCTTTGATGCTTTGAAGGGATTCAGTGGCGAACTGTCAAAAACCCGGACAGAGGTGACGGAGACCTTCCTGGATGAGACATCGCCCATTGAAGAAACCCCATAGGAGAAATGCCATGTGTACCAGATACGCACTTGAAAAAGACCTTCCTGAAATGAAAGATATAATTGATGCCATATACCGCTCCCAGCTTGCACAGCAGTTCGTGAGCACGCACGGAAGGCCTGTCATCACGAACGGCGAAGTAAGTCCGACGGATATCGTTCCTGTTCTCGCACCGAACAGAAAAGGGATAAAAACGGTATTCCCGATGCAGTGGGGATTCCTTGCTAAAGACAACAAACGGACGCTCTTTAACGCACGTGTCGAAACCGCCGGCGAAAAGCCAACCTTTAAGGATGCCTGGCAGTCCCGCAGGTGCATCATCCCGGCTTCCTACTACTTCGAATGGCAGCACCTGAGAAGCTCCGACGGAAAAGTAAAGACCGGGGACAAGTTCGCCATCCAGCCCGCAGGCTGCACCATGACCTGGCTCTGCGGACTGTACCGCATGGAAGACGGCTATCCTGTCTTTGTGATCCTCACCAAAGAGCCGACTGTGGAACTTAGCAGAATCCATGACAGGATGCCCCTCATGCTTCCTGAAGACAGGATCGATGATTGGATCAACCCCTATTCAAAACCCGAAGAAGTCCTGCCATATGCATTATCAGATATGATCATAGAAAGGGCAGATGACCGGACAAAAGACTGATCCATCTGAATGAATTTAAAATAACGATTTATACAAAGCCACATATCACCTTCAGAAAGATCACCAAACCATTTTTCGTCTATGCCATAGAACCTGGATAACCATTCCAGATGCTTAGTCCCAGGCTTCCTCTTCCCATTTTCCCAAAGTGTAACAGACTGTCTTGTCACTTCCATCCGACCTGCAAGATCACTCTTAGAAATATTGCTTTTCTCCCTATTATTTAAGTTTGTTTGCGCATTCAAAGTCAGCTATGCATTTATTTATCCTGTTATCACATATCAAGTGAATTCATCAAGAAGAATCCCGTTATCCTTCATATAATTCATCACCTCGTTCTCATATCGAACCGGGATTGCAAGAATAGGTGATGCTTTTTTCTTAGGGATAAAAAACATCCCTGTTCCATACAGCTTTATATATCTAAAATAATCCCATTGATATGTTACTTTTTGCATATTGTGGTTATCGTATTCAATGCCTTCTTTGCTAAAAGTATATGTCGTTCTTCCCTTTTTTAATAATTGCTTCATTATCATTCCGGAGCTTCGTACATACCCGAATGCACACATGGCACAGAATCCAAATACCCCTGCGCATATTCCAACAATGATGCTTTTATAGCTTATTGCAAATAACACCGCCAAAACAAAGCATGCCACTGTGATCATACCATATATAATGTAACGCAATCGATAATTACGCACCTTGAATCTGGGATCTTCTTCCAGTTTCAAATCACATAAGATTACATTCACTACATCAAGCGCATATTGCTCATCACGATCTTCTACTTCAATAATCATTCAATCTCTCCATATACCGTACAGCATTAACATCATTCCAGCGGCATAGTGCTCCTGCCATAATATCGATCTTTCACCTCACTCCACTTACCGCATCCGTCCTTATTCCAGATTTGGTTCCAATCATGACCAAACCAGTCTTCATACTCAGCATCTGTGCCTACATTATGGTAGGTATGATCAGTTACTAAAATATGGTCTATAAAGATAGTATCTTTTGGCTGATTAACTGTTATCCATTCCTCTTCAGACAGGTACAGGTAAAAACCGTCAACCCTTTCCATATCGACATCATCTCCAAAACAAAGTGTAAGATATATGTTCCCGCCTATCCGGTTATAAAACACTGATTGTGGACTATAATTAGGAATATTATGGCTGCAGGAACAAATTCTATCTGTTAAATCCTCCCTCATTACATCATATCCACTAAAAAGGCATGTTTTTCCGTCAAAAATGTATGTATAATTCCTTCCGTCAACAACTGTCGCTTTTATTCCAAGGATATTTTCTGAATCATATTCAAACCTGTCAGCATCACTGCTGAAATTCAGTACACTGAGCCCTCTTATCTTGCCCACCATAATAGGAACCAATACTGACAGTAACAGGATCATTGCAAGTATGACCCATTTCCACTTGATCATTATTTGAATTATACTTAATTTGTCATCAGACCCATTCGCTTCTTTCTCATGAACAATATGAATACCTATATGGCCAACGCCAAGTATAAGTGATGCGATGATCAAAAAAATATTGATTCCATATATTCCTAAAAAAAGAAAAGCAAGCACAGGAAGCGTTGCTCCGGCTACAGGGAATCCGCAAAAAGAACTATACTGGTCTTGCATCGTTTTTGGGCTTTTAAAATACCTATGCCAGTACAATTCGTATAGAATCATCAGAAGAAAGGAAACGATCAGCCAGCAGTTCCACCGGCTCCATCCATGTATATTAAAATCGGAAAACACCAATACAATAGCACTGGTAAGGATTTCTCCCGTCCTCTCAAAAACTAAAAGAATCTTATTTTCTTTTTGTGCAAACTGATCATATCCTTCCGGTTTATTTTTTGCCCACTTTATATTAGGAACAAATAACATGATCAGGTAAATAAGTCCCACATATGAAAATCCAAAATGCATATTAAAGCACCGCACCATTAAGAATTTTATCTACATCTGCACCGACAATATCCAATCCCTCAGCTTTAATCTGGTAAACCTCTTCTATCCCGTAAAAAGTATTTGCAAGTGTTTTAACATAACCAAATCCATAATCGTCAGAAATAATCGGTCCACCGGCAGTTGTTATATAATACAGGTTCTTTGCTTTGCACAGCCCTTTCGGCATCCCGGATTCCGAATAGGTAAATGTCAGTCCAAGGACATTTATCTGTTCAAAATACTGCTTCAGCATCGCAGGAAAAGACAGGTCATAGTAAGGCGCCGCTATTACGATCGTATCTGCACTTGCAAAATCTTTGCCAAGGTCAAACATCGGATCATCATAATTTCCCGCATTCTTTAATGCCTCGCGTCTCTCGATAAACTCTTCATCGACAATGGGAAACTGCACCTCCTCAAGGCGCACTTCTCTAACTGTATCATTAAAATCACTCAGAAGACGCTTTGCCAGCCTAAGTGTTCTTGACTGCTTCCGTACACAGGCATTTACAAAAAGTATCATAGTCCCTTCCTCCTACACATCTTCTTCCAATATTTTAGTTGAAATCATATGCGAATTTGTCACCAAAATTCTCCTTTACCGCTTCTATCAGCCGGCTGTACTCCGGGAAACCGCTCCGGTCACCCCTGAATCCGAAACAGTATTCGCCGGCTTTTTCGTTTCCTTCATAAATCACCAGTCTTCGCATATCTCCTCTGCCATCGCCCCGTTCCGGCGTCATTAATACTCTCCCTATATTCACGCCCCCGAAGGGCCTGCCGTCTATATACATTGTCCCTCCGCAGAATAGGATCTCATAGGGAATTTTTTTAACAGATTTATTAAACCTTCCGCATATGAAAAGAGTTGTTCCTCCCAGTATCAGCACTACCATTATCATAGATACCACAAGTACAAGCCCGTATTCTTCGAGCTGATCCTGTACGATCATAGATATCAGTA
>JAILDD010000129.1 GCA_024689605.1 Lachnospiraceae bacterium | reverse complement strand
GGGATATCGGCAGTACGGCGTGGGCATGTTCTTTTTCCCGCAGAATGACCTCGATAAGCGCCAGGCAAAGTCTTTATTTGAGATAATCACAAGAAAGGCCGGCTTAAAGATCTTAGGCTGGAGAAAAGTTGATGTAAATCCCGATGTTCTTGGCAGCAAGGCTAAGGAATGCATGCCTGAAATCTATCAGGTGTTCATTGAAAGGCCTGTATCTGCTAAGACTGATCTTGATTTTGACCGTATGCTCTACATCGTCCGCAGGGAGTTTGAGCAGAGTAATGTAAATACCTATGTACCTTCATTGTCCTGCAGGACTATCGTATATAAAGGAATGTTCCTTGTAGGACAGCTTCGTATATTCTTCAGCGACTTGGAAGATAAGGATTATGAATCAGCCATCGCAATGGTTCATTCCCGTTTCTCTACAAATACAGCGCCCAGCTGGAACAGGGCACATCCTAACCGTTTTATTGTACACAATGGTGAGATCAATACAATAAAGGGCAATGCTGATAAGATGCTTGCAAGAGAAGAAACCATGCATACGGATGTTTTTTCAGCAGAGGATATGACAAAGGTACTGCCTGTTATTTCACAGAGCGGTTCCGATTCCGCAATGCTTGATAATACGCTTGAATTCTTAGTAATGAGCGGAATGGAACTTCCCCTTGCTGCGGCAATAATGATACCGGAACCCTGGTCACACAATGAGACTCTGTCACAGGAGGAAAGAGATTTCTATCAGTACTATGCAACTATGATGGAACCCTGGGACGGACCTGCTTCAATTCTTTTCTCAGATGGTGATGTAATGGGTGCCATCCTTGACCGCAATGGTCTCCGTCCTTCCAGATATTATGTAATGGATGACGGCAGATTGATCCTGTCTTCGGAGGTTGGTGTTCTTGATCTTGATGAGAGCCATATAGTCAAGAAAGAAAGGCTTCATCCCGGCAAGCTTCTTGTAGTGGATACGAGGGTTAAGAGGATCATCTATGATGAAGAGATAAAGGAAAGATATGCACTGGGCAAGCCCTACGGTGAGTGGCTTGACAGCAAGCTTCTGACTCTTGCTTCATTAAAGGCTCCTAATAAGAAAGTTGAAAGCTATACTGCAGAGGAGCGTGCGAGACTGCAGAAAGCCTTCGGTTACAGTTGGGAAAATTACCACGACAGCATTCTTTCAATGGCACTTAATGGTAATGAGGCAATAGGTTCAATGGGTATCGATACTCCTATTGCTGCACTGTCTGATGAGTACCAGCCGTTGTTCTACTATTTCAAACAGCTTTTTGCACAGGTTACCAATCCTCCTATTGACGCACAGCGTGAAGAGATAGTTACTTCCAGGTCTGTGTATGTGGGAACAAACGGAAACCTTCTGGAAGAAAAGCCTGAGAACTGCCAGGTACTTAAGATAAAGAATCCCATACTTACTGACCTTGATCTCTTAAAGATACGTAATATGAAAAAAGAGGGCTTCAAGGTTGCACAGGTTTCCATGCTTTTCTATAAGAGCACTCCTATGAAGAGAGTAATAAACCATCTCTTTGTAGAGGTTGACAAGGCATACAGGGAAGGTGCAAATATCCTGATCCTTTCCGACAGGGGAGTGGATGAAAACCATGTGGCTATACCTTCCCTATTAGCAGTTGCAGCTGTGCATAAGCACTTGGTTGAAACCAAGAAGTGTACCGCAATGTCCATTATACTTGAGTCCGGCGAGCCCAGGGAAGTTCATCATTTTGCAACCCTTTTAGGTTACGGTGCTTCTGCAATCAATCCTTACCTTGCTCATGCAACCATAGCACAGCTTGTGGATGAGGAGCTGCTTGACAAGGATTACTACGCAGCAGTTGATGATTATGATGATGCAATACTTTTCGGCATAGTAAAGATCGCTTCCAAGATGGGTATTTCCACGATACAGTCTTATCAGGGCAGCAAGATATTCGAAGCAATCGGTATTTCCGAAGATGTAATAAATGAATATTTCCCCGGAACCGTGAGCCGTGTGGGCGGCATCACCCTTGAAGATATCGGAAGGGCTGCAGACAAGCAGCACAGCAGGGCTTTTGACCCCCTGGGACTTCCGGTTGATCTTGAAATGTCTGCAACGGGAAGGCATAAGGAAAGAAGCCAGGGTGAGAAGCACAGATACAATCCCCGTACTATCCATATGCTTCAGCTGGCAACAAGGGAAGGCAATTATGACCGTTTCAAGGATTATACGAAGATGGTTGATGATGAGACCACAGGTTATCTCAGAAGCCTTCTCGATTTTAAATATTCTGATAAGCCTGTTTCACTGGATGAAGTTGAAAGTGAGGAATCCATTGTAAAGAGATTCAAGACCGGTGCTATGTCTTACGGTTCGATTTCTGAAGAAGCACATCAGACACTGGCTATTGCAATGAACCACCTTAAAGGAAAGAGCAACAGCGGTGAAGGCGGTGAGAGTGATGAGCGTATAGAATCTGCAGGAACGAAGGATGACAGAAGCTCTGCCATAAAGCAGGTAGCCAGCGGAAGGTTCGGTGTTACAAGCCGCTATCTCGTAAGTGCAAAGGAAATACAGATCAAGATGGCACAGGGCGCAAAGCCTGGTGAAGGCGGACATCTTCCTGGAAAGAAGGTTTATCCCTGGATTGCAAAGACCAGGCACTCGACACCGGGTGTGAGCCTTATATCACCTCCGCCTCATCATGATATCTATTCAATAGAAGACCTTGCACAGCTTATTTACGACCTTAAGTGTGCTAACAAAAACGCCAGGATATCGGTTAAGCTGGTATCTGAGTCAGGCGTGGGCACAGTAGCAGCAGGTGTTGCAAAAGCGGGTGCAGCAGTAGTACTGGTATCCGGATATGACGGAGGTACCGGTGCCGCACCGCTTTCTTCCATACATAATGCAGGACTTCCCTGGGAGCTGGGTCTTGCTGAGACTCACCAGACCCTTTTAGCTAATGGATTAAGGAACCGCGTTGTAATAGAGACTGACGGTAAGCTCATGAGCGGCAGGGATGTGGCTATAGCTGCAATGCTTGGTGCAGAGGAATTCGGTTTTGCAACAGCACCACTTATCACAATGGGCTGCGTAATGATGAGGCAGTGCCAGTCTGATACCTGTCCTATGGGCGTGGCAACACAGAATCCTGAGCTCAGGAAGCGTTTCGCAGGCAAGCCTGAGTATGTGGAGAATTTCATGATTTTCATCGCAAGGGAATTAAGGGAGATCATGGCAAGCCTCGGTATCAGGTCAGTTGAGGAGCTGGTAGGAAGAAGCGACCTGCTTAAAGTAAAAGAAAATCTTACTGAGAATCAGGAAAAGATCGATCTTTCCAGAATCCTTATGCATGTGGATGGTGAAAAGATCTCACACGAAGAACAGTATTTATATGATTTCAGGCTTCAGGATACCAAGGACGAAAGCGTACTGCTTAAGTCTAAGGCTGTAAAGCATGCAATCGAGACCGGTGAAAAGGCAGAGGTAAAAGTTCATCTTCAGAGCATAGACAGAACCTTCGGTACATTGCTTGGTGCGGAGATTACCAGGAAGAATCACGAAGGACTGGCTGAGGATACCATTACTGTTAACTGCACAGGTTCCGGTGGACAGAGCTTCGGTGCATTCATACCCAAAGGACTTACCCTGAACCTTACAGGCGATAGTAACGACTACTTCGGTAAGGGTCTGTCAGGCGGAAAGCTTATCGTATCCGCACCGGTAGAAGCACAGTATGATCCGGAGGAAAACATCATCATTGGTAATGTAGCACTCTACGGTGCTACTTCAGGACAGGCATATATCGCTGGTAAGGCGGGCGAGAGATTTGCCATAAGGAATTCCGGTGCTACTGCGGTAGTTGAAGGCGTAGGTGAGCACGGTTGCGAGTATATGACAGGCGGTACAGTAGTCATACTTGGAGAAACCGGCAAAAACTTTGCAGCCGGCATGAGCGGTGGTATTGCTTATGTACTTGATGAAGGAAACACATTATACAAGAACCTGAACAAGCAGCTTGTCAGCATGGAGATGCTTGAGCATAAGGAAGACTTGGATGAGCTTAGGCGTATTATAACAGAGCATGTGGAGCATACGGGCTCAAAGAAAGGTCAGCTTATACTTTCAAAATTTGATGAGTATGTTCCTCACTTTAAGAAGATCATACCTGCTGACTATAAGGAGATACGGAGACTTATCGCAAAAGAAATGGAGGCAGGAGCTGATACTGAGACTGCAAAGATAGAGGCCTTCAAGGCGTTCATAGGAGGTGCCAGATAATGGGAAAGACGAGCGGTTTTTTGGAATATGCAAGGGAAGACGGCCGTGTGAGACCGGAAGCGGAAAGGGTAATGGATTTCCGTGAGTTTCACGAAAGGCTTGAATTGGTGGGGCAGAGCAGACAGGCAGCCAGATGTATGGACTGCGGCGTGCCATTCTGCCAGGCTGGTGTGATGATATCGGGAATGGCTTCAGGCTGTCCTCTTCATAATCTTGTTCCTGAAGTGAATGATTTAGTCTACAGGGGAAGGATGGAGGAAGCTTACAGAAGACTTTCAGTAACACACAGCTTTCCTGAATTTACGAGCAGGGTATGTCCTGCACTCTGCGAAGCAGCCTGTGCCTGCGGACTTCACGATGCACCTGTTTCCACAAAGGAAAATGAAAAGGCTGTTATCGAGTATGCATACGAGCATGACCTTGTTAAGGAAGAAATTCCGGTAATAAGGACCGGAAAGAAGGTAGCAGTTATCGGCAGCGGTCCTTCCGGTCTTGCAGCGGCACAGCTCCTGAACAGGAGAGGACATGAGGTTACCGTATATGAAAGACGTGACCGTGTAGGCGGGCTCTTAAGATACGGTATTCCGAACATGAAGCTGGACAAGTCCGTAATAGACAGACGTGTGCGTCTCATGGAAGAGGCAGGCGTCAAATTCGTAGTGAATACTGACGTAGGCAAGGATATCACCGCTGCAGAGCTTAATAAGGAATATGACAGCGTGATACTTTGCTGCGGCGCATCAAATCCCAGGAACATAATCGCACCGGGAAGGGATGCAAAGGGCATCAGGTTTGCAGTGGATTTCCTCTCGGAAGTTACCAAGAAGCTTTTAGACAGCGAATTCAGGGAAGTGCCTTATGAGCTTGCAAAGGATAAGGATGTAATAATAATCGGTGGCGGAGATACAGGCAATGACTGTGCAGGAACCTGCATAAGGCTAGGGGCAAAGAGCGTTACCCAGCTTGAGATGATGCCTGAGCCTCCTAAGGAAAGGACATTGTCCAATCCCTGGCCTGAATGGCCCAGGGTACTTAAGGTGGATTACGGCCAGGAAGAATCTATATGGAAATTCGGCCATGACCCGAGGGTGTACCAGACAACGGTAAAGGAATTCGTAAAAGATAAGAAGGGCAACCTTAAGGAAGTGGTGCTGGTTTCTCTTGAAGCGAAGAAGGATGAGAAGACCGGCAGGATGAACATGGTACCCGTAGATGGCACGGAAAAGACAGTGCCTGCACAGCTTGTGCTTATAGCCGCAGGATTCCTTGGAAGTGAAAAATATGTGACTGATGATTTCGGCGTAGAGCTTGACGGCCGTACCAATGTAAAGACAGCGCCCGGAAAACACGCATCATCAAAGGCAAAGGTATATGCTGCGGGTGATGTTCACAGGGGACAGTCACTGGTGGTATGGGCAATTGCTGAAGGAAGGGCTGCAGCCAGGGAAGTTGACGAGGCCCTTATGGGATATACAAATCTGTAATATGGGGAAGAGAGAGAGGCTGAAATAAATACCTGAGGGTATTTATTTCAGCTGAACATGGATGCCACAGGACGGCATCAATGTTCCATATCGCATCCGGTGCCGTAAATGCGGCAGAAAGGGAAATTATGACGAAATATATATTTGTTACAGGCGGCGTTGTTTCCGGACTCGGAAAGGGAATAACGGCTGCTTCTCTTGGAAGGCTGCTTAAGGCCAGGGGACTGAAGGTAGCCGCCCAGAAGCTGGATCCATATATAAATGTTGACCCCGGTACCATGAGCCCCTACCAGCATGGTGAGGTATATGTTACCGAGGACGGTGCCGAGACTGACCTGGATCTCGGTCACTACGAAAGATTCATAGATGAAGACCTTACGAAATATTCAAATCTCACATCCGGGAGGGTGTACTGGAATGTTCTCAACAAGGAGAGAAGTGGCGAGTATCTCGGCTCGACTGTCCAGGTCATCCCCCACATCACAAATGAGATAAAGGAATTCGTATACCGTGCCGGAAAAGAGACCGGTGCGGATGTGATCATAACAGAGATAGGCGGGACCATCGGTGATATCGAATCCCAGCCTTTTTTGGAGGCAGTAAGACAGATATCACTGGAGGTTGGACAGGAAAATAGCCTGTTCATCCACGTTACTCTTGTTCCATATCTTCACGGCTCCAATGAGCATAAGTCAAAGCCTACGCAGCACTCGGTTAAGGAGTTGCAGGGAATGGGAATAAAGCCTGACATCATAGTGCTTCGCTGCAACGAGCCCCTTGATGCAGGGATATTTAAGAAAATTTCAATGTTCTGCAATGTCAAGGAAGATTGCGTAATAGAAAACAGGACACTTGGTTCACTGTACGGTGCTCCTCTTATGCTGGAAAAATCCGGTTTTTCGGGGGTTGTCTGCAGGGAGCTTGGAATTGAGGCACCTGAACCGGACCTTACGGAATGGGAAGCACTTGCCAAGAACATAGAGAATCTCCACAGCGAAGTGACCATCGGTCTAGTAGGAAAATATGTACAGCTCCATGATGCTTATCTTTCCGTGGCAGAGGCTCTCCGCCATGCGGGCTTTGCGCTGAATGCCCAGGTAAACATAGAGTGGCTTGATTCGGAAGAGATAACGGAAGAAAATTATAAGGAAGTATTTAAGGGGTTGTCAGGAATTATCGTTCCGGGCGGCTTCGGCGATAGGGGCATCGAGGGAATGATCCTTGCGGCTAAATATGCAAGGGAAGAGGGCGTACCCTATTTTGGAATATGCCTTGGAATGCAGATAGCTGTAATAGAATATGCAAGGCATGTGGCAGGAATAGAGGATGCATGTTCAGGCGAATTCCATGATCCTTCGGAGCACAAGGTCATCGACTTTATGCCGGGACAGTCTGACGAGATAGAAAAGGGCGGTACCCTGAGACTTGGAAGCTATCCTTGCAATATTACGCCCGGTACTAAGATGGAAGAATTCTATGGTAAATCTGAAATCTCTGAGAGGCACAGGCACCGTTATGAGTTTAATAATGACTACAGGGAAGTGCTTCAGGACAAGGGGCTTTGTCTTTCTGGCATATCCCCGGACGGAAGGCTGGTGGAGACAGTGGAACTCTCTGACAGGGATTTCTATATTGGAGTCCAGTACCATCCGGAATTCAAGTCAAGGCCCAACAGACCTCATCCTTTATTCAAGGGCTTTATTGCAGCGTCAATGAAGCTTTATTGAAGCTTAATTGAGGCTTAATTGAAGCTTTAGGAGAGATGAGCAGATGCGGATTTGACTTTTATGTGTAGCACGAAGCATATACTGCAGTTAGTGTATTTGCTCAAAAACATTTGAAAAGTAGTGGATTTGCGGGGTTATGAACCGAGAAGAAAATGTGTATAATTGGAGTGCGTTCACAGATAAATGTGAACGACAAAGGAGAAACAGAATAATGGAACTTAACAGAAAACTGATCCTGGCGGACGGATCTGAATATCTGGGAACCGGCTTCGGCGGCAATAAGACTGCCGTGTGTGAGATAGTCTTCAACACTTCCATGGCCGGCTATCAGGAAATCGTTTCAGACCCTTCATATACCGACCAGGCTATTGTAATGTCCTATCCCCTTATCGGAAATTACGGTGTAGCGGATGAAGATTTTGAAAGCAGGATGGTATCACCCTCAGCGTTTATAGTAAGGGATATCAATGACAATCCTTCCAACTTCAGGTCAGCCAAGACACTGCCCGAGCTTCTGGAAGAAAACGGTATCCCCGGAATCTGCGGCGTAGATACGAGGAAACTTGTAAGGA
>JAILDD010000070.1 GCA_024689605.1 Lachnospiraceae bacterium | reverse complement strand
GGAAATGTATTGGGCAAAGCGCAGCACGGCCAGGTGGAAGCCATAGGTTATGACCTCTACTGCAAGATGCTTGAAGGTGCAGTGCTGGAAAAGCGCGGCATCGAGATTGAGAAAAAAGTTGACTGTGAGATAGAAATGAAGGTTGATGCTTATCTTCCGGCAGAATATATTCCGGATGAGATGCAGAAGCTTGATATCTATAAACGGATCGCAGGCATAAGGAACGAAGCCGACAGGGAAGATATCTGTGACGAGCTGGAAGACCGTTTCGGAAAGATACCGCTCCAGGCAGATAATCTGCTTAAGGTGTCTGCTCTAAAGGAAAAAGGCTGCAGGAAGTATATAACGAGGATCAGCGGACATGAGGGGCATATTACTTTCAGGATGGAACGCAGTGCCCCGGTGGATGTGGCAGAGATTCCGATTTTCCTGAACGGTTTTGACGGTGACCTTAGATTAAAAACTGTTGGGGACCCGATATTTACTTTAGTATATAATGATAGTGGTGAGAGTGGACTGCACGGAAGTGCACTGATGCTTGAGATGGCAGATAAGGTACTGAACGGTTTTGATAGTATATTGAAAAAAGAGAGGCAGGGAGAATAATGGACGACACAAAGTTTTGCCCCAGCTGCGGGGATCAGGTTCCGGTAACTACAAAGTATTGCGACAACTGCGGGTACGCTTTCCCTAAGGAGACCATACCCGGGGCTTCTGTTTATACGCCGCCGGTGATGAATGTACAGCCTGTGGTAAATAATGCGCCTGCTGTAAATGCAGAGCCTGTGGTTAATAATACACCGGTAGAAAATGTACAGCCTACAGTTAATAGTACACCAGTTACAAATGCACAGCCTGTAGTGAACAACACACCGGTTGAAAATATACAGCCTGTAGCAGGCAATACGCCTGTTGTAAATGCAGAACCAGCAGTAAACAATACACCGGCAGAAAACGTACAGCCTACAGTTAATAGTACACCAGTTACAAATGTGCAGCCTGTAGTGAACAACGCACCGGTTGAAAATATACAGCCTGTGGCAAGCAATACACCAGCTGTAAATGCAGAGCCTGTAGTAAACAATACACCGGCCGAAAATGTACCGACGGAGGCAAAAGATGCACCTGTTGAAAATACAGAGCCTGTGGCAGACAGCACACCTGTAACAGAAGACAACGCTGCACCGGTAACGAATGCACAGCCTGAAGTCAATACTGCCCAGGAAATAGCTGCGGCACCTGTCGCAGATAATACTCAGGCAGATAATAAAGCAACCGAAACTAATAATGCACAGCAGTCTGTGTTTACATCCCAGCCTGCCTATCCTCAGATGGGCAATCAGTTCGACGGCGCACAGATGCAGAACAGCGGTATGAATGGACCCAAGATGGCCGGTCCGCAGACAAACACACCTCAGATGAATGGTCAGCAGCCCGGCGGTCCGGTTCTCATGAATCCGGCTTATGCAACAGCCACTCCGCCGGAAAAGCCGAAGGGCCATGGCTGTCTGATCGCTGTTCTCATAGCTATAATGGTCATTGTGATCATAGTGGCACTCGCTGCATCAGCTTTACTTGCTACACAGCTGGAAGGCATTGATGAAATTGATGATCTGTTTTCCGGTGCTTCTATAGGCGGTACACACAGTATTGAGCTGTCTGATACAGAGACTGTATATATGGAAGTAGGTGACACACATACCATAACAGTCGAAAATATCGATGACTTTTTCAGCCCCAGGGATATTAAATGGGAAGTAGCGGGGGGAGGATATTATTCAAATGACATAATACGTATATCTGATAATTATGACGGTTCAGTGACTGTTACCGCATTGAATCCCGGAAAGACATCTATAGTCGTGACAGGGAAAAATGTTGATAAGGAAGACGGTTATGTTGTAAAGATTGATGTGGCTGAAAAGAGCCTTGAATACGGTGATTCTCTGTCCAGTGGTGAATTTGATTATGCAGGTACCGCATGGGAAACAGAGTGGGCACAGTATTATTTTGTAAATCCGGAGAACCCGAATGATGAAATAATGGCCCTTGAAAACGACTGGGGATTGGGCATAATGGGCGTAAACGATGCCTGTCTTATGATGTCGGATTATATGTGTAATTATGCATATGGAACTGTAACCTGCAGCAAGGTTTCTGAAAATGACCTGTATGCGTCACAGTATTATAATGATATATACGACTGCATCGTTCCCGGAGCCGAGTATTATTGGTTCACTTATGTGCCGGAACTGGAAATTATCGGCTACAGTCAGGCATCAGGAAATGCATATGATGTAATATTTATGTTTCAGCCGGATGGCTCATTGGTGATATATGATAGTGGTTTCGCTATGTTAAGTTCGGCAGATGCAATTTCACAGTGGCCAAGTTATGCCGATCTCGACAGCAGATTTAATGTTATATACTAAAAAGAAGTGACATTGGATGAAAAAGGTTCTCATATTTGTTACAAGATATTTAGCATACGCTTCCAATATCGTATTTGCACACGAATGCAGAACGGCATTGCTGCAGAAGGGAATAGATGCTGAAATATGTGACATAATGAGGGAGGAAGATGCGGAGCAGATACTGCTTTCTCATGCAGGAAAGAAGTATGATGCAATTCTTGACTTCAATTCTGTTCTGCCGCGTGTAATGGCTGAAAAGGAGCATTTTATCGATATGATAGATGCTCCCTTTTTTGATTATATTGTGGATCATCCGCTATATCACGATCCTATACTTAAGCAGCCTGTTAAAAATCTAAATGTTATCTGCATAGACCGTGATCATGCAGACTATGTAAGAAAGTATTATCCTCATATCAAAAGAGTAAGCTTTCTTACTGTGCCGGTGGGGCTTCATTCGTCGCTTATGCCTTTTGAACGGCGCAGGAATACGCTGCTGTTCACAGGTTCATATTATCCGCCTGAAAAATTCGAAAAGATAATGAATGAATTGCCTGATGATATAAAAAAACTGTGCGAATCAATGGCAGAAATCCTTATTGCTGAAAATGGGGAAAACATTGTCTGCTCACCGGAGGAGGCTTTTGACAGAGTGCTGGAGGATAGTGGAAAAACAGCAGATGAACTTATCACACAGGTGACATCGGAAGAGCGTTACAGTGATGATATAACAGTATACAGGACACTTTTGAATAAGTGTTTCGTGGCAGATATCTACGCCAGAGCCATACTGCGAAGAAAGGCTGTGTTTAAAGCTGCTGATACAGACGTCAGTCTTCTGCTCTGCGGAAATGAATGGGATATTTCCGGACTGTGCGACAGGAAAAATGTCGAATGGATAAAGGATGTGGATTATCGTGAAGTATCAGGACTTATATCTTCCTGCAAAGCAGTAATGAATGTCCTTCCGGGATTCACAAACGGAATTCATGACAGAGTAACAATGGGCATGATGACGGGAACTGCAGTGGTTACGAATTCCAATAAATACATAGATGAGTTCTTCAAGGAAGGCGAGGATTACTTGAATCTGTCACATATAACAGATGACAGTGATATACTTGAAAGTATTGCAGGGCACGGTTTTGAAATGGCAAGAAATATGTTTTCTAGGGAAGTCTTCGCGGACGGATTGGTGAAGGCGCTGGGGATAGATATTGTGGTATGATAGAATATCATCGAAAGAATTGTTTAGTAAAGACGAGAAGTTTCAGTCAATAGATGAGGATACGCTACGCGTGATATCTGTAGCAACTGACAGACCGTCACTCTGGAATAATAGGAAGAAAGCAACGGCAGAAAATGGAGGATATTCTATGTGTAAGGCAATGGACGAGATAGAAGCAGATGTAAGGGCTGAGGAAAGAGTTATACGTGATACAGAAAAAATCACTGATATGTTAAGCCGTGGAAAGACTGTAGAGGAAATAGTAGAATTTTGCAATTACCCTTACAAGCAGGTAAAAGAGATAGCCAGTGGCATGAGCAGTAAATAAGCAAAGGGAGTTTCTATGAATTACAAATGGATTGCGGTCATTTTGATGGTCTTTATATATCTGTACATGATGCTGATATCTGTTCTCAGTCTTATGTCAGAAAAAAATCCCATACCTGAAAATGTATCGGATGTCTATGATAAAGAGACATACGCAAAGTGGCGTGCATACCATGCGGAGACAAACCGTTTCGGCATGATATCTTTTTCTGCCACGATGTTTGTATCGATTTTGCTACTGCTATTCAATGTTTATGCGCTTTTTGCCGGACTCTTTCCGGATGGCGTGTTCTGGCAGACATTTTCAGTGATACTGGTATCTACGCTGGCATCATTGGTGGATATACCTTTTTCCTGGTACGGCACCATGGTGATAGAGGAAAAGTACGGCTTTAATAAAACAAACGCCAAGACATTCTGGGCTGATCAGATAAAGACATTTATCATAACGCTGTTATTAGTAACCGGCATTGGATGTCTGCTCTTTGCGCTGCACAGACTCTTTGGTGACTGGCTTGTTCCGGCATTTGCCATAAGCACCACATTGCTTGTACTGCTCATATCCTTCCTGTATCCGTATTTAAGCAAGATCTTTAATAAGTTCACGCCTTTGGAGGAAGGCGAGCTGCGTGATAAGCTCACGGCGCTTTTAGAAAAGAATGGATACAAGGTCCGTGAAATAAATGTTATGGACGCATCCCGGAGGACAACAAAATCCAATGCATATTTTTCGGGATTTGGGAAAATGAAAACAATCGTTCTTTATGATAATCTTATTGAGACACTGACACCGGATGAAATCTGTGCGGTGTTTGCGCATGAGCTTGGACATGGACTGCATAAAGATACATTAAAGACCCATGTACTTACATTTTTTCAGATGGCGATGATAGCGGTCTTTGCAGGATTTACTCTGCATGCTACAGGGATCTTTACTGATTTCGGATTTGAAGGGATAAATTATGGGTTTGCTCTATTAATGATCATAGGTTTAGAGTTTCCTCTTATTTCTCCACTCACTGCACTGGTCATAAACTTTTTTTCAAGAAGGGCGGAATATGCCGCAGATGCCCATGCCGTAAAGGAAGGCTATGGCGAACAGCTGATCACATCCTTAAAGACACTGGCAAAGGAAAATTATGCCAATCTGTCACCGTCACCCTTAGTTGTGAAGATGGAGTATTCGCATCCTACGCTCAGCCAGCGGATAGATGCCATCAGGAAGCTGCAGTCATAAATGAAGCAATTCTGATGAGGGCTGAAGAAAAATGTTCATCAAGAAACTAAAAAAGTGCCTGCAGGCACTTTTTTTATATAAATATTTTCATTGTAGCTATTCATGATAGTCCGAAGCATTTGCCACTGAGTGTGAACTTCTTACTTTTTATTTAATTAAATACTCCTTCATCAGCAGTCCGTGTTCACGGAGTTCATCATCCGTCCAATCATATAGCTTGTCGCAGTCAGGTTTTATGAAGGCTGAGGTTTCATCTTTATTGGAAAGATTCCATCCGATCCAGCTGATGTTGTACTTTGCCATAAGTTCCATCCAGGCTGCTGTTTCGTTCCTGTTGATTTCGCCTGCACCGGCCGCATCGCAGAAACCGCATTCTGATACAAATATAGGAAGCTCCTTTTCAAGTGCTTTAAGGGCAACACCCCTTAAATAATCCCTGTGGCTGTCAGCATAGAAATGAAGCGTATACATCAGGTTATCGTAAGGAAGCGGCTCTGCAGCGGGCTTATCTACTTCCTGGCTCCAGCAGGGTGTACCTACGATTATGACACTGTCGGGTATGATCCCTCTGATAACGGGAATAACCTGATTAGCATAGTTACAGATCTTGTCCCAGGTGACATCTTCACCGTTGGGTTCATTGCAGATCTCGTAGATCACATTATCGTATGCTTTGAGAAGGGGGCACATCTTTTTAAAGAATGATACCGCCATGTCGGTATGCACATTAGGGTCGCATTCAAGAAGTACATGCCAGTCAAGCATGATGTATATTCCCAGCGAAGCAGCATCCCTGACTGCTGTCAGTACCATCTCTTCAAGGTTCTGACGCTGTGCATCGTTGCTGTCAGCATATCCGTTTACTTCATCTGCACGGCCCGAATACATAGCCAGCCTGAAAATGGAGATGCCCCATTCATCAGCGAAGTATTTCATAGTCTTGAGGTTTATATACTGCGGAAAACAGGAAAGATTGTGAGTGCTGACACCTTTAAGCCTTGTCTTTTCACCATGCTCATCAGTAAGGTACATGCCTTCGACATGAAGCTTGCCGTGTATTCCGAAAGGTGTAGGATTTCCGTTTCTTTTTGCTGATATGGAAATCTTGCCTGCCTGTGATGTTGTGTTTTCGCTCATATAGTAACCGCCCTTTT
>JAILDD010000056.1 GCA_024689605.1 Lachnospiraceae bacterium | reverse complement strand
CAGTTTTCCTCTGCTTCAAAAACATCTGCCATGTAAACATCACTGTCAAATACTGCTGCAGAGGGAACCACAGCCGGCATGTAGTCATACATATCTATGTTACTGATGCTCCCTGTCTCTCCCCTCGTATCAAAATCAAAGCTAACGGGTGAACACAGGCTCTGGTCATAATAGGAGATCCAGAAATACCCCGAACCGCCGTTGCCCCAGTCCCAGTCAGCAGCGGGATCACTGTTTCCGCTGCTTCCCCAGCTGTTCTTTGCAAGAAATGCCCCGTCTCCTCCGATAGTCCCATTTGGATCCATAAAGTACTCCCTGGGAAAATTATCATCATATCCCACTACGCATACACAATGGTCAGAAACCACAAACCTGTTCAGCGAATCCGGATCTGCCGGATCATAATCACAGTCGTATGTATAATGTGCCCATATGGCAGCCTTTGGATCATTATCGGGATTTCCGTTTTCATCCAGATAATTAATATAAGCCGGACCACCTGAAGGTCTTTCGTATTCCGGGGTATAAACATCACTTTTATATGCAATAGATACTGCCCTGCCCTGGGAAAGCTCTGATTTTATGGCATCAATACCCGTCTGATTGAAAATATAGGCACCTTCATCATCCATAAGCGCAGGATATGGCAGAAGGCTGCAGTCCGTCGCGCGGAAATCCGTGGTAAAATGCAGGGCCTCATCAACAGTCCAGTCCAGGCTCCGGTACTTGGTATAGGCCATACAGACTTTCTTTCCGTTAAGTCCCTTATTGGTAACATCCGTGTCGGTTCCCCAGTACAGGTCAAACATCGTATAGTAGTCCACCGCCAGATATCCCTTTTCTTCCCACTGAGCCGTAACCTCTTCAGTGGTTGTTTCCTTAGGATCGTAAAGCTCAACTGTTACGTCTGACTTTTCCAGCATGCCGTCCTCAGGCACATCTATGGCTACCAGACATATCTTATCGTAGTTTATGTCGGAGGACGCTTTATACGGAACCTCTGACTCAAGCACAGGTCCGACTCCGGCTGAAAAAAGGCTTACAGCATACTCCGCAAAACCGCCTGCGCGTAAAACCTTGTCGCTTAAGTCAGACACGTCATCATCATCCTCCGGATATGCATAAAAACCCTCCCCGGACTGATCACCTTCGGTGGGAATGTGATACCTTGCAAACCAGGCAAACTGCTTCTCGGACAGGTCATACTTATCATTATCCACACCTGCCGAATAATCATGTCCGCATTCATAGGCTATGCTTGTTTCGGAAGCGGCCATTGTTGAAAAGCACCAGCAGGTGCTCCAGTATGCCTGGTCTTTTACCTCGGAAACATAGTTTTTACCGTCAATATCCCTGAGATCAAGAGAATCCGGAAGTCCCGATACATCCACATCCGGCAGACGATGGTCGCCTATGGGATTATCCGTATGCAGCTCAATATATTTCCGTTCAAAAAGAAGATCGCTTTCATGGATCCCGGCAGCATAATCATCAACGCTCAGTCTTTTTGCATCCGCATATGCGTAAATGCTGCCTGACATAGCAAATATGATCGTAGCTGTAAGAGTCATTATCCGTTTCTTTCTCATTTTCCCGTTTTTCTCCACTGTAGTACATCCTCATGGGCGTACAGATATAGTATATTTTTCAATGGCAGCCCGCAATTCGCAAAGCAAATCTGTTTATCTTTACTCCTGCAGTGCGCTCCACCCCATTTCATGCCAGCATTCATCTGTCCCTATCTGGTCAATGGATGAATAATAAGGCATTGGAAGGGTTCCCGTAAGGGGCACATCCCCTGACAGCACATCAGCCACGGCATTACCTCCCTCGGATCCCGGCAGGTAACATATGATGCAGGAATCCCAGTCATCAATATAATCATTTACTATCACGTTGCGCCCGGCAACTATAAGCGTCAGCGTGGGCTTGCCGGAGGCAGCGGCCTCTTCAATGGCTCTTTTATTTCCGGACATTGCCATATCCCCGACTATGGAAAGATCCGCTGTATCACCTGTCCACTCCGCATAGGGATACTCGCCCACACAGAGAACCACCATATCACACTCATTTATCCTCTCCGGATCGGTAACGATCTCAAAGCCCTTATCCACTCCAGCCGTCTCAAGAGCCTCCAGTATGGAGGGATCATTTGGAAGCACACGCTCACCGTACTCATCACTTGCGCCTACCCAGAAATAGGTCCAGCCGCCGCACATTGCACCGGTATCAGCAGCCGCAGGCCCTGTCACATAGACTTTCATGCCGGGCTCGATGGTCATGTGATCTCCTGCCTTTATGGGAACAAAAGACTTAGATGCCAGCTCCCTTGCCACTTCATGCGACCGCTCGCTCCCGAAATCGTAGGAAGGATTAAAATTCTCAATAAAAGGATCCTCAAAAAGACCTGCATCCATTTTTACTTTTATTATTCTGGTGACTGCGTCATCGACACGCTCTTCGCTTATGGAGCCTTCATTGACAGCCTCTACGATATAGCCCCTGCAGATCTCGTAATTGTCAGCCTCCATCAGCATATCAATACCTGCATTTACACAGAGTATGACATTTTCCTTAATATTTTCGCCTGAACATTTCTCAATGGAATCCCAGTCAGACAGGATAAAACCTTCGAAACCAAGGTCGTCCTTAAGGTAACCGATATATTCCGCATTCTCATGCATCTTTGTGCCCCAGAGGGAAGAATGGGAGATCATTATAGACTGAACGCCTGCATTGATAAGCGCTTCATATACTGAAAGCTGCGCATCAATTTCTTCCTGTGTCATCTCGGCATCACCGCGGTCAATTATCCTTATGGTTGAGTCGGAAAATTCACCTGTCCCATATTTTGTATAACCGCCGCCGAAGAAATGCTTGGCACATACTACAACACCCTCGGACATAAGCCCCTCGGCATAAGCCACGGAAAGTTCTTTTATACGCTCGTTGTCATTGGAATAGCATTCATATGTGCGTCCCCATCTGGGATCCTGGGCCGCATCCACGCAGGGTGAAAAGTTAAGCAGCATTCCGGTATGTATCAGGTCAGAACCCACAAGGGCACCGTACTCCTTCATAAGCTCCGGATCATTAGCGGCACCCATATTTATATTATGTGGGAATATTACATTGCCGTATGCAAAGTTTACACCATGAACACTATCCTGTCCGAAAATATAGGGAATGGCTGCCTCCGATGACAGCGCTGCGCTCTGATACTGACAGGTTATGTCATACCACTCTTCATCAGTAGGATTGGGAAGCTCTTCGAATTTTCCGAGAACAGAGCCGTAGTCACATTCTTTCAGGTCGTCATAGACAATATTATAATTGGCACCCTCTACCATCTGTGCAGCCTTCTGCTCAAGGGTAAGAGTGGCAACAATCTCCTCCGGCGTCATGCCCTCGTATCTTTCTATACCGGCAGTCTCACCCTCACCTTCTGTTCCGGGTTCCGAAACAACTGTCTGTTCAGAAGATAAATCAGGCGTCGAAGGTGAGCATGATGCAAGCACCAGCGATGCCGTAAGCAGCAATGCAATATTTTTCCTGTATTTCATACTGATTTCCCCCCTCTGTTCTTAATACTACGCTATCCTTAACGTCAAAAGAATCCTGCATCCCCTTCAGGGGATAGCAGGATTTTCTTCATGATTGTACAAATATATCACTATGCATTCATCTCATCCGCCAGCTTTTTTACCTTTTTTAGGTCATCCTTGCTGCATCCCGCAAAAAGTTTTTCCATATCGTAGAATTCAGGATGGTCTGCAGTCCAGGCTTTATCAAAGTCCGCAATTATCTCATCAGCCAGAAGCCCCGGATCCTTATCCATGGCTTTTATGTAATATTCTTCCAGCCTGTCCTTATATCCGTTCTCAAGATTCTTTATATTAGCTATAATCCCTTCGGGAACAGAATCCAGATTCTCAGCAATGGTATTTGCTGTCATCCGCCATCTTATGGCTACATCTGCTATATATCTAAGATCACCTTCAGTAGGTTTATACATAATAATATGCCTCCTATTGCTTATTCTTCATTTCCTTTTCCAGTTCACTCTTCAGATTAACCCAGTCTGAATCAAATTCCGTTGACATAGACGAAGTGGCCTTGCTCCTAACCATCATCGTGTCCCTAACAGACAGGGCTTTTCTGTCAGTAGTTACATAATAATCGATACCCTTAATTCCTGAGTCTCCCAATATGGTATTGTATCCGAACAGGGAAGCCATGGAAGTAAGGTAATCCTTATAACCGCTTCTACTGCTTTTATCCGCGTTTTCCAGGTATTTATATATTCTCGGAAATTTCTTTTTCAGTACATTTTGGGTTAATTCTATTAATTCATCCTTTTTTATAATCTTAGCATTTTCGTTCAGGGTCATTACTACCTGCACAGAACCATCTTCCTTTCCATAGGTCCAGCTGTTATGCATCGCCTTATCATCTTTAGCATCCTTTTCATTATTTCTTGCTGAAGTATATATTCCCTTTCCAAACCTTCCGATTCCGAAGTACATACGGCTGTTTTTCCCTATGCCTGCCATCTGTTTGCCCAGCGCTATCGCATCTTTTTCCCCCTCCAAGGGTGCTATCGCATGGTACATCTTCTTTTTTATGGGTGATTTTTTCATTTCTTCGCCATCTTCATTCAAAGCAGAATCATCAACGATACGGGGTTTATTTTCCGCCCATCCGAGTGTGTTGAAGAATTTTGAGCAGAAGGTGGGGCTCTGGTTGTCATCCACCTTTACGTTCCTCATCTCTTCAAACACTTCCTCAGTCTGCCTGTCAAGCTGAGCCAATTCTTCATCGGACATTTCCATGTTTCCATTCAGTACCTGGCTGATAAGATTCTGCTGGGCCCTGAAAGCTGCTGCGACAGTCTCCTCATTCTTTTCTTTCTGGAACTTCTCAAAGGTCTTGGTTTTTTCTGTCTTATATTCACCTATTTTCATCTGGAATTCAGCATTAACCTTGTCCAGTAGGGATGCGATCATAGCCTTGCGGGTCTTTCCTGACTTAAAGGTCGGATTCTTTTTCTGTACATAGCTTTCACAGCTTTTACTCAGATTTTTAAGGATCTTCAGACTATCCAATGTCTCGCCTTTCTGGGACAGCCTGTTATAAAGCTCTAAACCTGTAGCTACATCGTTGTAATCATCCGAATTGCCGCCACGGTCGCTGCTCTTGAGAAACACTTCCATATTCGACAAGGTAAAAGACTCATAGAATTTCTTGTCTGTTCTGTCTCTTGTTTTCGCCTGCTTAAGCAGATCACTTTCCTTAAGAGCAGCTTTCTGATGCCACTCCCTTTCTATGGCTTTTTTAGTTTCTTTATGCCTGGTTTCCCAGGCTTTCAGGCTGTTCTTATCCGTTATGGTACTCTTTTCCAGATTATAAAAATTACTGTTCAGGTTACGGTATGCCAGTTCACTCTGGTCCGCCTGAAGATCCTGGTTTGCAACAGTTTCATAATGGAAAACCGATGCATTTGTTTTATCATATGTCTCTTTTTCCTTGAAATCCATATTCCTTTCCCTCCGTGTCTGTTATGATCAGGTAATTCAGTCAAATCTGTACGTGTGAATCTTGATTTCCTCGTGTCTTGCAAACAGTTTTGAATACGAAATTTTCGTTTTCTCACCTGTACACAGACATCTTATCACTGTCTCCGTACCGAAATCCGAACTCAGGACTTTTTTCATATAATAAAAGCAGTTATACAGCTGTTTGGAATCCGGGCCATATGCCCAGGTGATCTGAATATCCTCATCCAATTCTTCGATAAGCAGTGCGGCTTTTACCTCTTCCCCCTGGATACTCAGGATGCTGGCATCAGAAAAAAGGGGAAGCTCCGTTGCCCTGTCGGGGAACTGTATCAGCTCATCATAGGGAGAGCGGTATATAAAATCCGCCACAGCTTCCCTGGGGAGTGCAATAATACTTTTAATCTTTATATCATTGCTGACCTCTGCCGGAGCCGGCAGATCTACCAGATCCCCGAAAGTACCTGATACAAAACAGAATTTACTGTCCTCTTCATGAAATGAAGCATCCTTCAAAAATGCATCAAGCTCTTCATTTTCAGTATGAAAAACATATATCGGCAGCTTAGCCTCTTCAGGCCGGCTTTTGATCACATCCATAAGATCCGTTGCCAGATGGCGTCTGCGGTACTCGGGCAGGGTAAATAATCTTTTCACCGTTATGTGTTCTGGATAGATATGGGCAGACACTATGCTGGCCGGAATCTCTTCCTCTCCTATGCAGGCAACAAAGGTTGTAAGGATGCCATCGTTTATGCCAAAAATATCCTCCGGCATCAGAAGCTGGATAAATTCAACCATATTGTCCGGCGTGATAAGTTTTATAGTTACCTTTTCATCAGTTTTTTTCTTCCCCATTTTTTGCTCCTTTTTCCTGCATCTTATTCCCGTACCACATATGAAAAAATATCCATGCGTTCAACTCCCATGGCTTTTAATTTTTCTATGCTTTTCTCACGTTTTTCCCCGTCATTATACCCCGGTATCAGCGGCACCCTTACCACCACTCTCTCCGGCCCTGCTTTTTCAATAAGAAAACGTAAGTTTGATTCCATCAATGATTCATCGCCGCCGGTATATTCATTATAAACCACCGGGTCCATATCCTTACAGTCCACAATAAACTCATCTATGCTTTCTGTCGCTAAAGCAACCATATCCTGTGGCACTGACAGTGACGTCTCGGCACACAGGCGCCATTCCCCGGGACATGCTTCCCTGAAATATGAATAAAAGTGTGCCTGCAGAAGTGACTCACCGCCACCAAAGGTAATCCCACCACCGGTAGCACAGTAATATAGGTGATCACAACTAACTCTCTCCACAAGCTCTTTGGCTGTTACATTCTCAAATTTATTTTCTGCAAGGATCTTTTTATTTATGCAATAACGACAGCTCAACGGACAGCCCGGACTGCAGACAAGGGTTGTCACCCCCTTGCCATCGATACCGATACGAAGCCTGGAAACAGTCATTAACGGGAACAGCGGCGTATTCAGAGTTTTTCCTCCGTTACTGTGCTTTCAGCCGCCTCTTCACTTTCTACGGCCTTTATGGCAGCACCGGTTTCTTCCCCTGTATCGGGAGTGCCCACTTCGGCAGGTACATCATCCTCATCCGTACGGAACTGTACAAATCCGCAGTATCCGGAAGTCTCATTGCTGCTCCATGTACCGGGGGCTGAGTCAACTACGCGGTAGGTGTGGCCCTTTTTAAGGGTGATATCCGGAAAAATATCCCAGTATACATTCGGCACATCAGCATGACCACGGCCGTATGCATCCCATGTACCTATAAGGACTCCGTCCGTCACATCATAAATGCTTATGCGCTCGGGCTCTGCCCCCCATCCATAATCCCAGTGTTCAGTGGTAACGGCCTTAAGTACTATATCCTCTTCAACCGTTACCTCCGGACAATACTGTGCCGCTGAATCGATCTCTTCATTATTAAAGTTGGAGTTAAAAACATCAAGTCCGTCGAGACGTGCAAGAGCTTCTTCTTCATATTCCGGATCGCATATCGGTATATAGGGCTCAACCTCACCCTGAAGCTGTTCAATGGATACATCACCTGCCAGCTCCTCTATCTCCGGAGTGGGGGTAGGATCCATTTCATCAGCCACTCCTGCCAGATCTTCA
>JAILDD010000225.1 GCA_024689605.1 Lachnospiraceae bacterium | reverse complement strand
GGTTTTGACCGGCTGTAACGGAAACGAGGTGGAATCTGTGACAGAAGAAACGACCGTGACCGAAGCTGCAGAAATCGAAACGACAGTTGACGATCAGGCTGCGGCTGACAATGTTGCGTCACTTATCGATGCTATCTATGTACAGACCAGGACTGATGAGACAGATGCACAGTGCGTAGCAGCAAAGGAAGCATGGGATGCACTGACAGATGCACAGAAGGAACTAGTAGAAGGTGAGTTTGCAGATCCCGACTATTTCGGCCGTGACACAGGTGATGCATCAAAGGATGATCCCCTTAATGGTGATGAGATAGGTGAGAATGAGATTCTTGTAGTCAGCTTCGGAACATCATTCAATGACAGCCGTGCAAATGATATCGGCGGTATTGAAAAGGCTATCCAGGAAGCATATCCTGACTGGTCTGTAAGACGTGCATTTACCGCACAGATCATCATCAACCATGTACAGGCAAGAGACGGAGAGTTTATAGACAATGTGGATCAGGCACTTGAGAGAGCAGCAGCCAATGGCGTAAAGAATCTGCTGGTACAGCCTACCCATCTGATGCATGGTGCGGAGTATGATGAACTTGTTGAATCTGTTGCAAAATACAGCGGTAATTTTGAGTCAGTTATCATCTCGGAGCCTCTTCTTGGCCAGGTGGGAGCTGATGCTACAGAGATAAATGATGATAAGGAAGCTGTTGCTATAGCTATAACAGATGCTGCAGTTAAGGAAGCCGGTTTTGAAAGTCTTGAAGATGCTAAGAATGACGGAACAGCGTTTGTATTTATGGGACATGGTACATCACATCAGGCAAATGTAACATATGACCAGATGCAGACACAGTTTGAAACTCTCGGATATGACAATGTATTCGTAGGTACTGTTGAGGGTGAACCTGAGGATACCGAGTGTTCTGTTGTGATAGATAAGGTTGCAGAAGCAGGATACAAGAAAGTTATCTTAAGACCGTTAATGGTTGTTGCGGGTGACCACGCAAATAATGATATGGCCGGTGATGAAGAAGACTCCTGGAAGAGCATGTTCAATGCAAGCGGTAATTTTGAGTCTGTAGATTGCCAGCTTGGAGGAATGGGATCTATTCCGGAAGTGGAAGCCATATATGTAGAGCATGTTGCCGATGCATTTGTAAATGGTACTGTAGTTCTTGATCTTGGTGATAATGCAGTTACAGGTGATCTGGCAGACGGTACATATGCCGCAAAATTTACAACAGACAGTTCAATGTTCCATGTAAATGAGACTCTTGATGATATGGGTGAGCTTACCGTAAAGAACGGCGAGATGACTATACATGTTTCACTTGCAGGCGACAGCATTCTGAATCTTTATGTCGGTACAGCTGAAGATGCACAGAAAGAAGGTGCTGAGCTCCTTCAGCCTACAGAAGATACGGTGACATACGAGGATGGTACTACAGAAACTGTACATGGTTTCGATATCCCTGTTCCGGTGATCGGTGAGGAATTTGATGTGGCTCTTATCGGAGAAAAAGGAAAGTGGTATGACCATAAGGTTATGGTCACTCTGGTCGATACAGAGGCATCTGCTGTAACAAATCTTGCTGATGGAGATTATACTGTTGCTGCAGTACTTGAGGGAGGTACCGGTAAAGCATCGGTTACCTCACCTGCCGAGTTTACTGTTAAAGACGGTCAGGCTACAGTTTATGTTGAATTTTCAAGTGACAATTATGACTATGCCATATGGGATGATGTAAAATATACTTCAGATATTAGTTCAGGCTTGTCAGTATTTGCATTTCCTCTCGTAGGTTTTGATGTTGAGATTCCCTTTGTTGCAGATACTACAGCAATGAGCAAGCCTCACGAGATTGAATATACAATATGCTTCGATTCTTCAACCATAGAAGAAAAGTAAATAAACTTGTAATTACATGGACTCTTTTCGCTTGTATATCCCTGTGCGGATGTACGGGCGGAGAGTTTTTTTCTGTTTCTGAGAATGGAAATACAGCGGAAAATTTACCACAGGATGCAGAATGGGGAAATCAGGCAGCAGATGTCGGAGCTGTACCCCTGAAGATAACCGGTATACGGGAGAATGCAGCGGCTACTGAGTTTTCCATAACGGACTATGAAAGCGGCTATTCATCAATAGAGATATCTGATGGAAGGCAGTACCTGATAGTTCCTGAAGGGGCTGAAGTTCCTGAAGATACTATGGGAATGACGGTAATAAAAAGACCCGTGGATAATATCTATTTGGCAAATTCTGCAGCAATGTGTGAATTCGCAGAGCTAGGGGCAGTTGATTCCGTCAGGTTTTCAGGAATAGAAAAAGACGATTGGACCATAGATGAGGCGGTAAGGGCTATGGAATCCGGGGATATGATATTTTGCGGTAATTATGGCGCACCGGATTATGAGACACTTACGGTAGAGGGATGTGAGCTCGCGATAGAAAATACCATGGTAACCCATAAGCCTGAAGTAGTGGAGAAGCTTGAAGGCTTAGGGATACCTGTTTTGATAGACAGGGCCAGCTATGAGATGGATCCCATAGGAAGGATGGAGTGGATAAAGGTATATGGCCTGATACTTGGAAAGGAAGATGCGGCGGAAGCGGCCTTTTCCGAGCAGAAGGCTATCGTGGATTCCCTTGAGGAGTTTGGTAACACCGGCTATACGGTAGTGGCATGCTATGTCAGTGCCAACGGACAGATAGTATGCACGAAGGGTGGAAGCTCATTTGCCCGGATGACCGAAATGGCTGGCGGAAATTATATACTTGCAGCAGATGAAAATGACGACAGCGTAAAGTCAACCGTAAAATACGGAATGGAAGAATTCATGACACTGGCCGGAGAAGCTGATTTTCTGGTATATGATTCAACCATAGACCATGTTGACAGTCTTGATGATATAATAGACAGGAATGCTATGTTTGCCGTTTTCAAAGCTTTTGAAGACGGCAATGTATGGGTGATGGAAAGCTCTTTATACCAGAACTCGAATGAAGTGGGAACAATAGTCAGCGACATACACAATATGCTGACAGGAGAGGGGGAGACGGTCCACCTCAGAAAGCTTGGAAATAACTGATTGGAAAAGGCCGGAACGAAAAAAAGAACGATCATAGGCTTTATGGTAATGCTCGTGCTGCTGATGACGGCAGCATTCATATCTGTTGCGGCCGGCAGTGTTTCCGTAAATATCTTTGCACCTCTTTCAGAAACTGACAGCATGATAATTTTTGATATTCGCATGCCGCGTACTCTTTTAGCGGCTGTATCCGGGGCGGCTCTTGCTGTTTCAGGATATCTCCTTCAGACTTTCTTCAGAAATCCTATAGCCGGTCCCTATGTAATGGGCATATCATCAGGAGCCAAAATGACCATGGTGCTGACCATGACTTTTGTGGTGGCAAGCGGAGGCAGCATGTCCTCCGTGCTTAAGATAATTACATCCTTTGCAGGTGCACTGCTTTCTACATTTCTGATACTTGTATTGTCCTTCAGGGTAAAAAGCATGAGCGTGCTTTTGGTGGCAGGCATAATGGTAGGCTATATCTGTACTGCGGTCACGGAATTTGTGGTTACATTTGCGGATGATACTTCAATAATCAGTCTCCATGGCTGGGCACAGGGGGGCTTTTCAAGTGCAGCCTTTCCTGGAACATATACAGCTGTGATACTCATATTTATCGGAATAGCCGGCGTGTTTCTTATGTCAAAACCCATCGGGGCATATATGCAGGGTGAAAAGTATGCGGAAAGCCTGGGGGTGAATGTACGGGGCCTGCAGCTTCTGATGATCATCTTTTCCAGTTTCCTTTCTGCTGTTGTTACGGCATATGCAGGTCCTGTATCCTTCGTTGGAATAGCAGTTCCCTTTCTGGTAAAAAAACTTATAAAACAGTCCAGGCCCATAATCCTTATACCTGCACTTATACTTGCAGGAGCTGCTTTTACGCTGTTTTGTGACATAATTGCAAGGCTTATGTTTTCCCCGGTTGAACTGTCGCTTTCCACTGTGACAGCCTTCTTTGGTGCACCGGTAGTTCTATTTATAATGGCCGGCAGAAAGAGAGGGCAGCGGGATGAGTGACATGATAAAAGTAAATGAGCTTTCTGCCGGGTACGGAAAAAACATAGTGCTGGAAGGTATGGACTTTACGGTTTCAGCAGGCGAACTTATTTCAGTTATCGGACCCAACGGTGCCGGCAAGTCTACACTTCTGCATGCGGTGGCAAGACAGCTTGAGGCAATGGCAGGTACAGTTTATATTTCCGGAACCGATATCCGCGAGATAAAGGGAAAAGAGTTTTCAAAAAAAGCCGCTGTACTTTTTACCGCCAGGACACGCCACGAAAATGAAAGCTGTTTTGATGTGGTATCGGCAGGTCGCTACCCCTACACCGGGTGGTTTGGCATTCCGGAAAAGGATGATATACAGGTAATAGAACAGGTTATGAAGGAGACCGACTGCTACGAGTACAGGGGCAGACTTTTTGACAACCTGTCTGACGGACAGAAGCAGAGAGTGCTGATAGCAAGGGCGCTGGCCCAGTGTCCCGAAGTGCTGATACTTGATGAGCCTGCGGCGTTCCTTGACCTGAAATACCAGATAGAGATGATGGAACTTTTGGCTGCTGTTGCACATAGAGCTGAGGCACCTGTAACTGTATTCATGTCTGTACATGACCTTTTTCTTGCCAACAGTTTTTCGGACAGGGTACTGATGGTAAAGGGGGGTAAAGTATATAAATATGGTCTTCCACAGGATGTAATGAAGTCAGAAATTCTGTCAGGTCTCTACGATGTGGGACGTGAAAAGATAGAGGAAATAATGAATCCCGGGGGTATATATGAAAGGGTCGGGGATAAAAAATTAAAAATAGGCTATACAACAGGAACAACTGCCTCACTGGCATCCTATGGTGCAGCAATGCTGTTGCTTACAGGTGAAGTCCCTGAAAAGCTGTCGCTATACACACCGGGAGGCATGAAGGTAAGTGTGTCTGCGGAATCATCAGAACTTCTTGAAGACGGGAAGCTGGCAGTATGTACCGTAAAGAAAAGGGCAGGTGACGATCCGGATGTGACGGACGGCATAAAGATCACATCAAGCGTCAGATTAAATGACAGTGGCAATGTTACTATCGACGGCGGTGTCGGTATAGGCAGGGTGACTAAGCCGGGACTGGACCGCAGTATAGGTGAGGCTGCCATTAATTCTGTTCCCAGGGAAATGATAACTGAGAGCGTGATCCGTGCCGCAGATGAAAACGGATATGAGGGCGGCTTTGATGTGGTGATATCCGCAGAGGACGGTGCTGTAAGGGCTAAGAATACCATGAATCCCTATCTTGGTATAGAGGGCGGAATATCGATATTAGGAACCAGCGGTATAGTAGAGCCCATGTCTCAGCGGGCTGTGGTAAAGACCATAGAGGTGGCTTTAAAGCAGATACGCAGTGAAGGCGCAGAGCGTGTGATACTCACACCCGGCAATCTGGGTGAGGACTTTATAAAGAAATGTATGAAACCTGAGCAGGGTATAAGGTATGCCAGGGTTTCGAATTTTATAGGGGATGCCATAGAGCTCTGCAGGGTCTGTGGTTTCAAGGAAGTAATGCTTATCGGCCATACCGGTAAGCTTATAAAGATAGCCGGTGGTGCCATGAACACACATTCATCCTGTGCGGACGGAAGACAGGAAGTAATGGGCTTTCATGCTGCGATCTGCGGTGCACCGGCCGAGTGCGTAAAGAAGATCGGGGAGCAGGTTACAACGGAAGGCTGTGTAGATGTACTGGAAGAATACGGAGTGCTGGAAGAAACTACCAGGGGAATACTGAATGCTATACAGAACCGTTTAGAGAGGAAAGCCGGTGAAAATATGCGGATAGGCGCGCTTCTGCTTACAAGGAAGTACGGAGTATTTGGCGTGACGGATAAAGGCAGGGAACTGATAAATGAGTGGGGTGGGGAGATTTAGTTATGGTAGTTTTCGTAGGAGCAGGAGCCGGTGATTCCGGACTCATCACAGTAAAAGGAAAAGAATATCTTGAAAAGGCTGACTGCATAATCTATGCGGGAAGCCTGGTTAATCCTGAGCTTTTAAAATATGCAAAAGAAGGTGCTGATATCCATGACAGTGCGAAGATGACCCTTGAGGAAGTTGTTGATGTTATGGAAAAGCACAGGGACGGCCTGGTGGTAAGGCTTCATACAGGGGATCCTTCTCTTTATGGTGCCATCAGGGAGCAGATGGAAAAGCTTGATATACTGGGAATAGAACACAGATCCGTTCCGGGAGTGTCCAGTTTCCTGGCAGCTGCAGCATCCCTTGATGCTGAATATACACTGCCGGAGGTGAGCCAGAGCCTGATAATCACACGGGCTGAAGGCAGGACTCCTGTGCCTGAAGGTCAGCAGCTACATATCCTGGCGGCTACTGGAGCATCGCTGGCGATTTTTCTTTCAGCCTCCCTTACGGAAAAGGTGAAGTCTGAACTGATAACCGGAGGTTTATCAGCAGATACTCCGGTTGCAATAGTCTATAAGGCATCCTGGCCGGATGAAAAGATAATAAAGTGTACAATAGATACTCTTCCCGAAGCGGCTGCATCTGAAGGTATAGAAAAGACTGCTTTGATACTTGTGGGGGATTTCCTTAAAGGTGTTGGGGAGCGTTCAAAACTTTACCATCCTGACTTTACGACTATGTACAGGAGCGGTAATAAAAAGAGAAGAGTGAGCATCGCTGCTTTTACAGATAAGGGTTATGAGCTGGGTAAAAAACTGGAAGAAGTATTACGGAATAACATTCCTGATCGCGGCATTACAAACTGTTCTATAGAAAATAGAACAGATGAAGAAGAAAATCATTCGGATATTTTTTGCGACCGTATAGAAAGAGGTGGTCTGTCTAAATGGACTCAGAGTGTATTTTATGAGTCAGAGTCCCTTGTATTTATCGGTGCGGCCGGGATAGCGGTCCGGGCAATATCGGCTTTCCCCAGATCAAAGACTTCGGATCCTGCGGTGGTTGTAGTGGATGAAGACGGAAAATTCGCTATACCGATACTGTCTGAAGAATATGGCGGAGCAAACAGGCTGGCCAGGATGATTGAAGAAACGATTGGTGCGCAGGCTATCATAACCAGCAGACAGGGGAAAAAGAACGAGAAGAGATTTGTGACGATAGGAATCGGATGCAAGCGTGGAACAGCTTGCTCAGATATAGAAAAGGCATATGAGGAGTTCATCTGGGATAATGATATCCAGGATGATGAGGTCAGTGCTTTTGCAAGCATAGACCTTAAGAAGGATGAAGAAGGATTATTGGAATTTATAAGTAAGAAAAGCCTGCCTGTAGTTTTTTATTCCGCTGAGGAGCTTATGGAAGTACGCGGGGATTTTGAACCTTCTGATTTTGTAATGAAGATCACAGGCTGCGACAATGTATGCGAGAGGGCGGCTGTGAAACTGGCAGGGGAAGAAGTTTCAGTCCATAAGACAGCTTTTGACGGGATTACCCTGGCGGCGGTTTACGGAGTTATATCGCCGGTATGTATTTAGCTTTTGTGCGGAGGAAAGAGATGGGAACATTATATGTGGTTGGTATAGGCCCCGGCGGGGACGGGGATATGAGCATAAGGGCGATAGAAGCTATAAAGGACTCTGAACTGATAGTGGGGTACACGGCATATATAAAGATACTTAAGGATGCTCTTAAGTGTGAAGCATGGATTAACGAAAAGGTATTTTTTGACACCGGCATGACGGGTGAAACGAAGCGTTGCAAGTATGCCATAGAGGAAGCAGTAAAGGGACGAAAGGTTTCTGTTATATGTACCGGTGATGCAGGAGTATATGGCATGGCATCCCCGGTGTTTGAACTGCTGGGTGATGAAGACATCAGGGTGGAAGTGATCCCGGGGATAACGGCGGCCTGTTCCGGTGCGGCCATACTGGGGGCACCCCTTAGCAATGATTTCTGTGTTATTTCGCTTTCAGACAGGCTGACGCCGCAGGAGGTGATAGAAAAGAGGCTTAAAGGCGCGGCGACGGCTGACTTTCCTATAGTGTTTTATAATCCCGCGTCAAAAGGAAGACCGGATGCACTGAGAAAAGCAGTAGCAATACTTAAAGACTGCGGTGTGCCGGAGACTACGGTCTGCGGTATTGCACACAGTATAGGGCGTGAAGGTGAGAGGGTGACGGTAACAGATCTGGGACGGCTCTGTGATAATGAGGTCACCATGTCGGATACGGTATTCATAGGAAATAGTCTGAGTTATGAGAAAAACGGTAATATAGTTACTCCGAGAGGATACAAGGTGGATTGATCGTAACCGGAAAACCCTATAGGTTCTGAACAGTCACAAGGCATATAATGAAATCATGAGAATATTAATATTTGCAGGTACATCAGACGGAAGGGAGCTGTCATACCGGCTATCTGAAAAATATGAAGTAACGGTATCCGTTGCGACCGAATACGGCAGGCAGCTTGAAGAAGCATATGGGGAGCCTGGGCGTATAGAAGTTTTGTCCGGCAGGCTATCTGAGGATGAAATGGAAAAGCTCATGAAGAATTTTGATGTCTGTATTGACGCTACGCATCCTTATGCGGTTGAAGCCGGAGAAAACATTAAAAGAGCCGCTAAAAGCTGTGGCATAAAGCTGTTTAGGCTTGGGAGAAAGGCATGTGAGATACCTGAGGAAGCAGCTGTCTTTGACAGTGCTGCGGAGGCAGCTGAGTACCTTAAGAATAAAAATGGCAATGTGCTGATAGCCACCGGTGCAAAGGAGATAAAGGAATTTGCAGCAGTGGGTTTGAACCGGCTGACAGTAAGAATACTGCCGGCAGAGGAGTCCCTTAAGAATGCAAAAGAGGCAGGATTAAGTGATAAGAATATACTGACAGGAGTGGGCCCATTTTCAAAAGAGGATAACATAAAACTTATAAAGGAAAAACGAATAGAGTATTTTGTGACAAAGGATGGCGGAACAGCCGGGGGATTTCCTGAAAAAGCTGAAGCGTGCAGGGATTGCGGCATACAGCTGGTGGTAATAAAGAGACCGGAAGGCAGAAACGGAATGGATGCGGAGGAAATAATCCGGGAAATAACTAAAATCGTCTTTTAGTTATAATAATAGGGTGTATATGATAAATGAGGGGCAACACCGCTGAAAGCGGCAGAAAGGGGGAGATATGATCTACATTATGGGAATGGGAGCCGGAGGATATAAAGGACTTACCATAGAGGAATCAGAGATATTAGCCGGGGCTGAATGTCTGCTTGGCGCAAAAAGGCTTCTTGATAATATTCCTTACGACAAGATACGCGGGGAGAAAAAAAGCATTATCCGTGCATCTGAGATTGTGGGATGTATTGAAGAACATACAGAGGGAGATATCTGTGTTCTTTTTTCAGGCGACACGGGTTTTTATTCAGGTGCTGACGGTTTAAAAAAGGTTCTTGATGAAAAACAGTACGAGTACAGGATAATTCCAAATGCATCATCTTTTTCGGTAATGGCATCAAGGATTGGCGTTGATTACAGGAGCAGCACGCTTGTGTCACTTCATGGAAGATGCAGTACAGAAAACGAGTTTAGGCGTGCAGTGACCGGAGCACTTATGAAAGGAAGGCCATGTTTTTTTCTTACAGGGGGGGACAACTCGCCGGCCCGTATAGCGAAGGTGCTTGTTGGGGTAGGATTGCCGGATGTGCAAATGTCTGTTGGCATGGCATTGGGAGAGAGCGCGGAAGCGATAAGTTCAGGTTCAGCTATTGAAATCAATACTCAGACATTTGGTGATCCAAATATAGTATATATACCCGAGGTGCCGGTATATGAAAGACGGATTCCAGGAATTGATGATGATGTATTTATCCGTGGTGAGATTCCGATGACGAAGAGGTTTATACGGAGTGCTGTTATTTCAGAACTGGCTGATACAAGGGGGACGATATCAGTTATATGGGATATTGGTGCAGGTACGGGAAGCGTGAGCGTGGAGGCTGCACTTTGTTTTCCCCAGGCAACGGTACATGCAGTGGAAATAAAGGAAGCAGGTGCAGCACTCATCAGGGAAAACAGAAAAAGATTTCATGCATACAACCTGGAAGTTGATTACGGTGCGGCATCCGATATGCTGGCAAGCCTTGAATGCCCCGATGCAGTATTCATAGGCGGAAGCAGCGGAGAACTCAATCTTATACTTGAGCATTTGTTCAGGTATAAGAAAAAAATACATGTGGTAATGACTGCGGTAACTATCGATACTATAAGCGAGATTCATAACTTTCTGTCAGAAAAGAATATGGAAGCATCGATGCATGAGATTGCCGTAAATAACGTGAAAAAAATTGGAAGCAGCCACATGTTAAGGCCTGAGAGTCCGGTGTTCATCATAAGTTTTGATATAGGAGAGAATGCCTGATGATTTCCTTTATGTTATCTGCGCTGCAGTCGGGAAGCGGCAAGACGATGGTAACGGTGACATTGCTTGAACTGTTAAGACGCAGAGGGTTAAAAATCTGTTCATTTAAAACAGGACCGGATTATATAGATACGGGTTTTCACAGATGTGTGGAAGGAGTGGAAACACATAATCTGGATCTCTTTATGTCTGACGAGGATATCGTAAAAAGTATCTTTGCTGAGGCGTGCATCGGGATGGACTGTGCGGTGATAGAAGGTGCCATGGGATTCTATGACGGCCTGGGAGGTATAAGTGAAAAGGCAAGCTCTTATGATGTAGCCCGGGCGTTAAGGATCCCTGTGATAATAGTGATCGATGCGAAGGGAATTTCATTTTCTGTTTCGGCAGTACTGAAGAGTTTCGCTGAATTCAGGCGTAATGCGAATATAGTGGGTTTTGTTCTGAATCGGACAACTTCCATGATGGCTGAAAGAATGGGGGATGCTATATCAGGCGAGACAGGACTTAAGTATTTCGGGTACATTGAAGAAGCTGACAGCTTGAAAATTGAGAGCAGGCATCTGGGACTGATAAGGGCATCTGAGAACAAGGAACTGATAGAAGGCATAAAAAGCTTAGCAGATAAAGCAGCTGCTACTGTGAAGCTGGATGAAATAGTACGCGCCTGCAAATATGAAGAAGACATATGTTATATAAGAAATATATCAAAAGAATTTGATGTAAAACTCTGTGTTGCTCGTGATAAGGCTTTTTCCTTTATGTATCAGGAAAGCGTGGAGCTGTTTGAAAAGCTTGGGGCAGAAGTAGAGTATGTAAGTTTTCTTGATGATGTTATGCTTCCGGGGGACTGCAGGGGACTGTATATTCCCGGGGGATATCCGGAACTTTATGCAAAAGAACTTTCGGATAACAGGACCATGAGAGAATCAGTAAAGCAGGCGATAGGATCCGGCCTTCCAGTTATAGCTGAGTGCGGAGGATTTATGTATCTGCAGGATTCTATTGTGGAAGACGGGATCCGTTATGAAATGGCAGGGGTGTACGGGGGCTGTGCAAAAAGAACCAAAGGTCTGGTCAGATTTGGTTACGTAACAATGGATGATGGGAAGGGCAATGTTATTAATGGCCATTCTTTTCACCATTATGATGTTGAATCAGAGCATCTTGGCGGCGACTATTTGCTGACAAAACCTTTGAATACAAGGTCGTGGCGTGAGGCCTACAGGATAAATGGTGGATATGCGGGGTTTCCACATTTGTATCCGGCCGGCTGTGTTGATTTTATAAGGTCTTTTATTGAATCATGTGAGAAATACAGACCGGTTTTTTAATGAAAATGTGTATTATCCGGGGAATCCGGGAATAAAATCTAAAATGTAAAACGGGAAAGGAAAACTTAGATTTATGGTACATCTGTATCATGGTGATGGAAAGGGAAAGACCACTGCGGCTGTGGGACTGAGTGTGAGGGCGGCAGGAGCCGGACTCAAAGTGGTTTTTGTGCAGTTTATAAAGGCAAGGCATTCAACGGAAATTAAAAATCTTGAGATGCTGGGCATTACGGTTATAAGACCGCAGGGTAAGAGTAAGTTTGCATCAAAGATGAATGAGGAAGAATTAGATGCTTTGAAAATAGTTCATGATGAAAATCTGGAAAAAGCACTTTCACTAAATCCTGATCTGCTTATTCTGGACGAGGCCTGTGCTGCATTAAAATACGGATGCGTGGATGAAGGCCTCTTAAAAAGCGCGATGGAGTACGGCAGGGAAAAGGAAGCCGTATTTACCGGAAGGAATCCGGCACAGTGGATGCTGGACGGCGCGGATTATGTG
>JAILDD010000210.1 GCA_024689605.1 Lachnospiraceae bacterium | reverse complement strand
CGAGGAAAACGAGAATATCGTGGGTGTAAAGGATGCTACAGGTAATTTCTCACAGCTTGTAAAGCTTATGAGTCTTGCAAAAGGCAAGGTTGATGTTTATTCCGGAAATGATGATCAGGTAGTTCCGCTTCTTTCACTCGGCGGTAAGGGTGTAATATCCGTTCTTTCAAATGTGGCTCCTAAGCAGACGCATGATATGTGCCAGAAATTCTTTGACGGAGATGTGGACGGAGCAAGGCAGATACAGCTTGATGCACTTCCTTTAATCAATGCACTTTTCTGTGAGGTAAATCCTATCCCTGTCAAGAAGGCTATGGCCCTCCAGGGACAGCCGGCAGGTCCCCTTCGCATGCCGCTTACAGAGATGGAGCCTGAGCATGCAAAGATGCTTGAGCAGGAGATGAAGGCCTTCGGTGTGCTCTGATCAGATTAATGTCTATGCTATTGATTTTTTGAAATGAATGGTATATCCTAAAACTAATGAACGGCAAAGGCGTCGATATCGTAAGATATTGGCGCCTTTTTTTCGTAAAAAATATTGTATTGTCAGGAGGGCGCATATGGCGGCATTTGATAAGACCTGTTCGGGAATACCCATGATGGATGAGGCACTGCAGTATATAAGGCTTGGCGACAACGTGGTATGGCAAGTTACGGATTTAGACGAGTTCCGTGTACTGGCTGAACGCTTTGCTGATCAGGCAATAGCTGACCACAGGAACCTTATCTATATCAGGTTTGCAGAGCATGAGCCCATATTGCCCCCGAGGGAAGGGCTTAAGATCGAGCATGTGGAATTGTCCCATAGATTTGAGACTTTTACGGTGGATATCCATAATCTGATAGAGCGGGAAGGCCGTGATGCTTTCTATGTTTTTGACTGCCTGTCAGAGCTGGAGGCGGCCTGGTCAACGGACCTTATGATGGGAAATTTCTTCCATCTGACCTGCCCCTTCCTTTTTATCCTCGATACTGTAGCTTATTTTCCTGTGATACGGGGGCGGCATTCCTTTGATGCAATTGCCACCATAAGGGATACCACCCAGCTTTTTCTGGATGTCTTTTCAGAGGAAGATGATATATATGTGAGGCCTATGAAGGTGTGGAAGCGGTATTCGCCCACCATGTTTCAGCCCCATGTCCTGAAAAAGTCCGACATGAGCTTCAGGGGACTTTCCGACGGAACGGAAGTCAGCCATTTTTACAGCATTATGAACAAGGGGAAGGCTGATGATGTGGATCAGAACCAGGACAGCTGGGAAAGGTTTTTTAAATCCACCAGACGTAAATATGAGGCAGGGGGAGATGTCACTGAGGAGTGCTCACGGATGTGCAATATCATGCTTACCCGTGACGAAAGGATGCGGAAGCTGATAAAGAAGAACTTCAGGCCGGAGGATTATTTTGAGATCCATTCCAGGATGGTGGGCACCGGCATGATAGGCGGAAAAGCCTGCGGAATGCTGCTTTCAAGAAAGATCGTTGAAAACAGCCGGCCGGATATATTCCCGAGGATTGAACCCCATGATTCTTTTTATATAGGTTCAGATGTTTTTTATGCATTTATAGTCGATAACGGTTTCTGGGACCTGAGGATAAAGCAGAGAACGGAAGAGGGCTTCTTTAAGCTTGCGGATGAGTTTGCGGATAAGCTTATGGAAGGAAAGTTTTCCGGAAGGATAGAAAATGAATTCAGACGTATACTGGATTATTACGGCAGCGATCCTTTTATATGCAGGTCCAGCTCCATACTTGAGGACGGCTTCGGCAATGCATTTGCAGGAAAGTACGAATCAGTATTCTGCGGTAATATGGGCACACCGGAGGAACGTCTGGAAGAATTTGAAAATGCCATAAAGGAAGTCTATGCCAGCACAATGAGCGAGGCGGCTCTTGATTACAGAAAACGAAGAGGGCTTGAAAAGCGCGACGAGCAGATGTCGATTCTTGTTCAGCGTGTCTCGGGCTCACGGTATGACGGTTTCTTCATGCCCTGTGCCGCAGGCGTAGGGTATTCCATGAGCCCCTACAGGATAGGAAATGTAAAATCGGAGTCAGGTATGCTGAGGCTTGTAATGGGACTGGGAACGGCGGCGGTAGACCGCAGGACCGGCTCATATCCCAGGATGGTATCCCTTGATGCACCGAATAAAATAATACATTCCACCATGTCTGACCGTCAGCAGTATTCACAGCGTATAGTGGACGGTGTGAGCCTTGAGACCGGCGAGGTGGAAGGCTTCGATCCCCTTAAGATAAGCGAGAAGTTCCCTTATTATCAGAAGAAACTTCTTTTTTCGCATAATTCGGATACAGAGAGGATGCTTCGTGAACAGGGACAGAAGCGGGAGGTTCTGTATGTTTCCTGCGAAGGACTTACCAAAAACGAAGCTCTGATGAAGGATATTCAGGATATACTGGCACTTATTCAGGAACATTACGAGTATCCTGTAGATACGGAGTATACCATTAATATTGCGCAGGATGGCAGTTACGTTATAGATCTGCTGCAGTGCAGGCCATTGCAGCTTACTCAGGACGGTGACCGGGTGGAATTCCCGGAAAATATTATGGCAGAGCGGGTGCTGCTTGAAACCAAAGGCGTTTCCATGGGCTTTTCCAGGAAGATAAAGCTGGATGCAGTGGTATATATCGATCCCATAAAGTATTACAATATGCCCTATAAATCAAAGTATGACATAAAGAAAGCCTTATCTGATGTCAACTGGTACTACAAAGGAAAGGATAAAAAGCTTCTTCTGCTGACTCCGGGACGTATATGCACATCCTCTCCGGAACTGGGTGTTCCCTCGACCTTTGCGGAGATAAGTGAGTTTAACGTTATCGCAGAGGTTTCCGAATCAAAGGCCGGATATATACCTGAGCTTAGCTACGGAAGCCACATATTCCAGGATCTTGTGGAAGCGGGGATACTTTACACTGCGGTATTTGAGGGACAGAGTACCAAGAGCTACCGGCCTGAGCTGTTGAGGACCGGAGCTGAAAACGGTACCATGAAAAGGATCACTGCGGAGATCACTTCTTTAAGTCCTGAAAATGAAGGGATACTGAAGGTCTATGATGTGTCGGATGCGGATATGTACCTGTACTATGACATAACAGAGGAAAGACTGCTGGTTGTGCAGGAGTGACATTTTGTTCAGGCTTGAATATCTGATAGCGCTGGCGGGCCGGCTATAAAACGGACGGCAAAAACCGTCCGTTTTTTCACGATTAGAATGTGTTTTTATGATAAAATATTCAATATGGTTTTTTGTATGAAAATTACGATTTTGAAAGGATGCATGCCATGAGGTATTTTATTGTAAATGACAGGATAAAGGTTGAAATCGATTCCTTCGGGGCTGAGATAAAGTCTGTTATAAACAGAAATAACATGAGGGAATATATGTGGTACGGTGATCCGGCGTTCTGGGGACGTACATCGCCGGTTCTTTTCCCTTTTGTAGGCAGCCTGAAGGACAAGAAGTACAGCTGGAAAGGCGTGGAATATACAATGGGCCAGCATGGCTTTGCCAGAGATAATGAATTTGAACTTGTAAGCCATACTGATGATGAGATCTGGTTTTCTTTTAAATCCAATGAGGAGACACTCAAAAAATATCCTTTTAAATTTGAACTGCAGATCGGATATAAGATTGAATCCGGAAATGAAACGGATGATGTAAAGGTCATGTGGAAGGTTATCAATCCTGCTACAGAGACCATGTATTTTTCCATCGGAGCGCATCCGGCTTTCCTTTGTCCTTTCCATGGCTATGACAGAAATAAGAAAAACTGCAAGACCGGATTTAAGCTGTTTTTTGAAGGGACGGACAGTATCAGGCATCACGGCAATGATGTGGCAAAGGGGCTGGCAATAAGGGAAGATATAGAACTGCCGCTTGATAACGGTTATGTAACCATAACGGATGAATTTTTTGATCGCTGCACATACATGATAGAGGGCAACCAGACTAAATGTGTGGGAATAGCTGACGAGGAGGAGAAGCATATCGTGGATGTATGTTTCGATACGCCTTTATTTGCAATCTGGTCACCGGAAAAGAAAAATGCACCGTTTATCTGTATCGAGCCCTGGTATGGAAGGTGCGATGCCGTGGATTTTGAGGGAGATTTAAGCCAAAGAGAATTTACCAATGTGCTTGAAGCGGGGCAGATTTTTGACGGTGGGTACACAATTAAGTTTTACGAGTATTACTGGTAGTCTTTTGGAAAGATAAAACATGGGCGATCAAAAATGTGCATTATGATGCGTTTATAAGTTACGTGCTGTCGGAAGAAATGTGCGGAAAATACAATATGGAATAGTGACTGAGGGAGGAGTGTTCCATGGCTTTTATGGCTCTTATGATAGCGGGTGTTGCTCTGCTTATACTGGGCATTTTCGTTTTTATCGGCATTGTACTGATAATTATAGGTATTGTGCTCAGGACGCATGATCATAAGGTGGCTTCAAATATCCTTTTTGTAGTTGGAGGATTGATGATCGTCAGCGTGGCGGTTCTTGCCATACTTGTATTTAACCAGCCTAAGGAAGTGGAGACACCTGCCGGTACGGCATCGCTAAAAAAGAGCTGGATCAGTACTTATGAGAAATCATTGGATGAGCATGACCTGAAGAAACTTAAAAAACTTATAGATAAGCATCCGGAAATGATATACTATTACGATGTTAATCACATAATGCTTCTGGACTATGGCCTTTATAACTGCGATGTGGATATCATGCAGATCGCTGTTGATGCCGGGGCTGAGTTTGATGAGCCGCTCATGTATGACCATAAGAATTTCTACTGTTCGCTGGACTCGTTTTTTGATGAGCTGGATTATCCGGCATGGAACAGGGATGAGGGTGAACGGACTAAAGAAGGCGAAACCACTGAAGAGATGATCGAGGCGGTACGTTTTGCCATTGATCACGGTGCTATGCTGGAATGGAAAACTAACAATAACTATGCGGATGCTGATTTTGAAACCAAAGTCGTCAGATGGATAAATTTGGATGGAACCGTAAGTGAGCTTGATGAAGAACTGTTGGATATGGTGCGTAACGCTATGAATACGCCGTAAGTATTTATAGCAAATGCCAAGGGAGGAAAAATGCAGGATAATAATTCAGGTTTCGGAAAAGCCTGGAAAATTCTTACAACTCAAAGGGAAGTACCGAAGATCACAATAATATTTCCTATTGTAATTTATGTATTACTGTCTGTTCTGGTTATACTGTCAGGACAGATGAGCGGGCAGATATCCCTGGGGTCATATACTGTGTTACCCTCTGCTTTTACGGGGGCGCTGGCATCTCTTGCGAATGTATGTCTGGTATATATGGTGCTGAATTATAAAAGGCTCGGTTTTATAGTTTCTATGATAGCCCTTTTTCTTCAGCTTCCAAAGATCATCATATGGATATTCGTTCAGCATAACGCCCTTGGTATACCGGCGGTTTTTACCACTTTATTTACGATTCTCATGCTTTCCATTATTCTGATACATCATATCAAGATGGAACGGGAGCATGAGCGGCTGCGAGTTCTATTTGACCAGACCGCTACTTCACTTGTAAATGCTATCGATACAAAGGACAAGTATACTCACGGCCATTCTTCCAGGGTGGCAAGATATTCCAGGAAGCTTGCGGAGATGAACGGGAAAACAGAAAGTGAATGCGATGCTGTTTTTTACGCTGCCCTTCTTCATGACGTAGGCAAAATAGGCGTACCCAGCAGTATCATCAATAAGGACGGAAATCTGTCGCAGGAAGAATATGCAACGGTAAAGGAGCATCCTGTAATGGGTGCCCAGATACTTGAGCAGATAAAGGAGTATCCATACTTAAGCCAGGGCGCCCGTTACCATCATGAAAATTTTGATGGCTCAGGCTATCCCGAGGGGCTTAAAGGTGATGAGATACCCGAAATAGCAAGAATTGTTGCAATTGCGGATGCTTATGATGCCATGACATCCATAAGAAGCTACCGTGATCCCATGCCCCAGGACAGGGTAAGGGAAGAAATTGTCAAAGGTATCGGTACACAGTTTGATGCCGAGTATGCAAGGCTCATGCTGCAGCTTATAGATCAGGATATCGATTACGATATGAAAGAAAAATCTGAAACTGAAGATGATGGCAGCGACCTGACGGTTTCGGAACACAGGAGCATTATTTCGGAAGGTATCCTGGTAACGCCCTATATGACCAATATAAGCATGGCTGTAAGCTCGGATGATGAAGCGGCCGGTATAGCGCCGGTTCCTTCACTTGTGCTTTTTGATTCTCTTGACGGTGTGACACACAGCAATGAAAAAGAAATAAACAACAGATGTTATTTTGAGTATGGGGAATTATGGTTTGACGGTCGGAGTGAAAAGGCAGGAGCAAGGGATATCCGTTCAAAGACCTTTGATCACGGTTCGGCTGATGTGAGGTTTAACGGTGAATATATGATATCTGCCGTAAGGATCAAAGACCATGCACTGATCAGGATAGCCGGCAAAACCCAAACTGTTGAGACTGTGATCGCACTTCCGGACAGTACCAGATTCCTGTATATCGGGCTTACAGGAGTCCACTGTCATTTTACGGACATAATAACGATTAAATCAGATAAAGAGTGTCCTGATGATTACATACCCAGGATTGCAGAGGCAATAAGCTATATTGATCTTCCGGAAGGTGATGTGCCTAATATCCAGATAGATGGTCCAAGAACTGCATCATCAAAAGGAATAGCCATAAAGGACGGTCTGAAGATTTCTTTCCATACGAAGAGTCTTCCTATAGCAAGACTTGTATGGCACTGTCCTTTTATTGATATATTCAGCAGCGAAGACGGAACAGTGGGTGGAACGGACTACACAGACCTTGCACTGGTGCGCTTTGACGGCGAGTCCTGGTCCTGCGACAAGAGCTCACGCATTGATCTGGATGTAAGGATGGGCGAAGCATTTAAGGACTGGGAGAAATGGAAGGCGTTCAACCTTGATGGATATGATGCGACAGTGTCTTTTGAAGTAAGAGGAAATACGGTCACGGTTGTCACGGAAAACGGCGGAATATCCATCAGAAATACGGTGAAACTGGCCGGAGCGGGTAAAACTATATATGCTGCAATTACCGGCGACCAGGTGGCAGTGACAAATATTCGGATCGCAACGTGAATCGAAGCTACAGTTACGGGGAGTAAGAATAAATGAAAAAGACAAAGATCATACTAACAGTTTTATCTGCAGTTGCTGCACTGTCTGTTGTCGGGTGCAGTGTGACGCCGGGGTGGCTTGAACCAAACGGATCAGTGGCAACTGTTCCTGCGGACACGGTTACTGAAAGCGGCGGAGAGGAAACTATGGATAGTTCGGCTGTAAAGGTTGATGATACAGAAAAGAATACAGATGAGCTGACTGAGACCGGCGAGACCGGGGATGTTACTGAAAGTACAGAAGAGGATGTAAGTGATCAGTTCTATATCACCCCCATAACAGATGAGATATTTGCAAGAATAGAAGGAAAGTCTTTTAAGGATGACTGCACCCTGTCAAGGGATGAACTGCGTTATCTTCATGTGTTGCACAAGGACCTGGAAGGAAATGTGCATGAAGGTGAAATGATAGTAAACTACCATATTGCCGAAGATGTACTTGATATACTAAAGCAGCTGTATGAGGCTGATTATCCTATCGAAAAGATCAGGCTGGTG
>JAILDD010000204.1 GCA_024689605.1 Lachnospiraceae bacterium | reverse complement strand
AGATCCATTTCGGGACCGACAAGAAAGGCGCGGTAACGCCGACTGTATTTGACTGTAAAACCGATTTCTGTGAGTTCTTCAAAATCTCTTGCCCGTGTGCGTTCGTTACTGTCAGGAAAAAGTCTGTAATATTCTGCTTTTGTGTCTGCAAATCGGGGCATGTCAGGCAGTTCCCCAAGATATTCGGGAGGGAATTGAACAGGATCTTCTTTTATCAGCTCCTTATATTCATAATATTCATCATATTCTGATTCATAACATTCAAGCTCGTATAGCTTAGTCCAGGTCAGGCCATATATAAGTGTCCCAAGACGGTACAGCCTTGCAAGGTGTTTTTTTCTGCGTTCAGTCTTTTTTATGACCGGTTTAACTGCCGGTGGATCGACAGGCTCATAATTGTCATTTTTTTTGTTGTATTTTAAATATAACAGTCCAGAGTCTCTGAGATCCTTGAGATCTCGCTGAAGCATGCGTGTCCCGATACCGAACTTATTTCGAAGCTCCGTAGGACCATGGTAGTACGAGTCTCTAATGTACTGGTATATATAAATCTGTCGTCTGATTGTTTTCATATTAATTCACAAGTCATTTTTTATCATACTTCTATACATCGGCGGACAAGCTGCTGGTGTGAGAAAGTGAGTGATATATAACAAGTGGGAAATCTTTGTTATTTATTTTATCATACCGCGCCAACCTGACGCTATAGCGTCGCTTAGATTTTTGACAGCTGATAGACTGTTTTCAGAGTATCGTGATCGCTCCTGAATATGAGAGGGCTATCGTTCTGCTTCCCACACTTTCAGGTAAGTATCCGGTGTGAGGTATTTGGTCTGGGTATTTAAAGATCGTTATACTAGCTGAAACAAGGAGGTAAGATCTATGCTGTGTTATGAACTGGTCTATAAATGTGCTTTGAATTGTACCGAAGAAGACGATCATGAAAAAAAGATACAGGCTGTTAATAAGCTCCTGAATATTGACTTCGATGAAAATTATTCATGTATTTTTCGGGCCAGTGAAGATGGCTTTAATGCTGTAGCCATGACAGTTGAGCCTGCTATCCTGGATCAGCTTAGCCGGAAGATTGAAGAACTTACAGTGCAGATGATGAATGCTAAAATGGTGGACTGCTGCAGGATCAGGGAGATAACTGTTAAGGAACTCAGCGTATATGTAAATATGGGATGGGATAACGGGTTTTTTGAATTAGGACGCAGGCGCTTTTCGAGAAATGCAGAAATGAAGCTTGATTTTGAAAGTGGCTGTTTTAATGTCAAAGAGGAAGTTTTGGATGAGATGCTAAAGACCAGGAATGAGGCGGAAAAAAAAGCGAATGTTATAATGGCAGACAGCAGCCTGAAGGAAGAATTGGATAGGATCTATTTTGAAGGCAATAGCAGCAGCTTCTACGGTGTTCCGGTGCATTATCACATAAAGGCGGGAAATATGGAGGCGGCTATGGAAATAGTGTACCTTCTGGCGAAAGCGCTTCATTCCCGGGGGCGTCTTCCCTCCGCACGTATCAGCACAATTACTTCGATCACAGCCGGATGTTTTAATGAGAGCGGTATGGATAATCTTATTGAAAAATCAGGACTTTCTGCGGTAGTAATGGAGCTTAAAGGTGTGTCTGATGAACAGGAATATGCTACGGAGTTCGGGAGAGTTGAGAAGTATCTTTCTGATCATATATTAAAGAATAAAGAGGATACACAGTTTTTCTTTATTGAAAACACTTCGGAACCCGGTTTTGGCCGCCACATGATAGACGCGTTGTCTGAGAAAATCGATATCGTTTTGATAAAAGAAGGTAGAGGCGACAGAGATGAGGCCAGAGAGTATCTGAAAGGTTTGATACTGTCATCACGCTATGCGGAATTAGCAGATGACAGAGTTTTTAAGGAACTTGATGACCGGAATTCTTATCTGGCAGCAGATGTTCATAAAACATTTGAATCATGGAAGAGAAGATGTCTCAAGGAAAAAGCGTATATCTCGTACAGCTCTTACAGAAGATATAAAACTAAAAAGGTGTATAAAAAACAGAGAGCTTATGAAAAACTTATGGGAATGACAGGATTAAATAATGTGAAATCCCTGGCAGACAGAATTCTTGCCTTTTACAGG
>JAILDD010000218.1 GCA_024689605.1 Lachnospiraceae bacterium | reverse complement strand
ACAAGTCGCTGGCATTATCCGGCACAGCCATAATATAGAGCCTTCCTTTTCCATAAGTACTCCGCAGGAATATGGATGTGCTAAGCTCACCATCACCACCGTTTAAAAGCGACCATGAAGCATTGTTCCCATGCACTATCTCCGGGAAAAGCATCGGTTCCCTGTGCTCATAGTAACCGGCAGGATCATTTGTCACATGATAGCGGGTAACAGCATAACGATTGCCGGACAGCTTTGCTTCCGTAATTCCGGCTTCACGCAGCTTATCACCTGCAGCTTTAAGGAATCCGGTAGTGATGACCGCATCCCCGCCATTCCTTACAAAGCGTTCAAGCTTTTCCACTATATCCGCATCCGCAGCAGAGCTTTCCGTAATGAGTACCCTCTTAGCACCTTCCGGAAAATAGGGCGCAGGTTCCACAGGGATCCCCAGCATTCCAAGCCGCATCTCCAGATGATTTTCTCCGTTTGCAGCATAGGGTATATAGGCGGGCACACCCACAGGCTTTGCACCTTCACTCAGTAACCCATCTATCTTCCTGAGCTGTATGCCCATAGGTGCCACCAGATGCGAATCTATCAGGTCCTGCCACATAAAATGCGTAAGCTCACCCGCACCGGCAAATGCAGTCAGGTAAGCCTGTTCAAGATAACGGTCAACTGACCAGCAGTTATAAGTATCAAACCAACCGCCTCCGTTTTTCCCCGGCCATGCATTATCCATATAGCGGAACAGGCTGTAGCTTAAATAGGGCGGCAGATGCTGGTCCGTATAGGTCTCACTCCTGGTCTCCGTTCCCGTGTATGTACCGTCAAATACTGTATGCTCTGCCTCAGGCACATAGCCCGTAAAATGGTATGACTCACGCCAGTTGGGATACTTTATTACCGTGCGTACCCTGGGGTTCACAGCTTTCATTGGTCTGACCACAAGGTTTTCAGACACATCCATCATCAGCTCACGCCTGAAGTCCGTCCAGCTCCTGTCACCCTTTGCCGCAATGCACCGCTCACAGGTACAGTTGGTGAAGTAAAAATCATCCAGTATGACTTCATCAAATATCTTCGCGGTAAACTCACAGATTTCCTTAAGCTTTTCCCGCATAGCCGGATCACTGTAACAGAACACACCAAAGAGTCTCTGCTTACCGGGCTCCGCTCCCTCGAAATCATCTATAACGGTAGTAATGCCGCCGGATACTTCGACTCCCTTTCCTTCAAAAAAATCTTTTACCATCCGCAGCTGATTTTCATCTACGTCACAGTTTTCCCTGTGGGTTTCCAGATAGACCTTATCCAGTCCGATATATTTTTCAATGAAATCATAGTCAGAGGCTAATTTTTCTTCCGTAAAAGCTTCAGCAACCTGTGCCGGAATATATACGACTGCCTTGAAATTCTTATAATGTCTGCCCATACAGTCTGCCTCCTTCTTTACGATAATTCAAAAACTCCCACACCGATAGCTCACCTTCCGGCGATGGAATCATCGTAAATAATTATAACTTTCAGCAGCTTCCTTTAGCAACTTAAAAATAAAAAAGCTGTGGACTATATCCCTTAAGTCATAGTATGATTTAAAAGCTCGCTAAAATTATTGAAAGGAGAGTTACATGGCAGCATTTTTCGGGGCTGATGAAATATGGAATATAAAATCTTCTGAATGCAGCGAGGAACCTGTAATACTTGTCGGTGTCTATAATACCGACGGATCTGAATATGCATCGGAAAAAGATTTTTACCATTCACTGGATGAACTTGCAGAGCTTTCAAAAGCCTGCAATATGACCCCCGTCTATACCATTACCCAGCAGCTTCCCCAGGTAGATAAAACCCTTTATGTAAGGTCGGGAAAGGCAGAAGAGATTGCTTTCTATGCGGAGGATATGGAGGCCGAAAGGATCATTTTTAATGATACTCTCTCCCCTTCCCAGATAAGAAACCTGCAGAAAGTGATCAAAAAACCGGTAACCGACCGTACCCGCCTGATACTCGACATATTTGAACGGCGTGCCGGTTCGAGAGAAGCAAAGCTCCAGGTGGAGTTAGCAAAACTCAGCTACTTAAAGCCCCGCCTCATCGGCATGTGGGAAACCCAGAACCGCCAGGGCGGTGCCTCCGGTGCTCTTTCCAGCAAGGGCGAAGGCGAAAAGCAGCTTGAGATCGACAGGCGTACCATCGACAGCCGTCTTGCTGAACTCAGACGTGAGATAAAGGAGATCAGCAAGGAAAGGAAAACCCAGAGAAAAAAGAGACAGAATTCCGGAATCCCCATGGTGGCACTTATCGGCTATACAAATGCCGGCAAGTCGACCATAATGAATTCCCTTATAGAGGGTTTCAAAAATGAAACAGCAAAAGCAGATAAAAAGGTATTCGAAGCCGATATGGTATTTGCCACCCTTGATACTACCGTAAGAAAGATACGCATTGAAAAAGGAAAAGAATTTCTACTATCCGATACCGTTGGATTTATCAGACATCTTCCTACCTCACTAGTGGAAGCGTTTAAGTCAACTCTTGAGGAAGTAACGGAAGCAGATCTGTTGCTTCAGGTTGTGGACGCTTCGGATGAATATGCCCATGACCACATTGAAGTTACCAAGAGCATAATTACAGAACTTGGTGCCGGCGGAATACCTATGATCACGGTATTCAACAAGGCTGATAAATGTGATCCGCCTATAGCTTATCCGAGACGGGGACTGAAAGAAACCACAGTTGACGGTGATATAAATGAGAATATCTATATATCCGCAAAGGAACCGGAATCGATCAATTTCCTTACTTCCGTAGTAACAGAAAAACTGAACGCCGGGAATATCAGCATGGAATTAACCATTCCCTACAGCAAAGGGAATGTTCAGGCATATGTCATGGATAACTCGGTGGTATCCAAGCTTGACTATCTCGATGACGGCATCTTCGTGCAGATACGCTGCAAAAAATCCGTGGCCGGCAGGATAGCGAAAATGCTGGAATAATGACTATTAATGTTCGCTATAAAATGTCAGGCAAAACCACACTAAGCGGAATGCTTTAGTTAATCGTATCACACATCCCCCACAGCGTGGATGATCTCAGGCAGGAGCTGTTTCTTTCGGCTCATTACATGAGGCATATCATATACATTTTTATCTACAGCTTCATAAGGCAGTCGCCTGTTGCTCCTGTGCTCTGTACATAAAAGAGCACTGTGTTCGTGTATGACATCCGTCACCATAAGCACAGCCCAGTTAAGCCCCTGTGCTACCCTTACTTTTTCAAGGGCCTCCGAATAATCATTCTTATAATCTGCAATATCCTTAAGCGTCGTAACCTCGCACTGGCCGATTCCAATACGCAATCCGTTTTCGGTATAGGTCTTGAAATCCGACAGTATCGCTGTCTCAGGATCACGTTCCTTAAGCCCCTCGACACGGGAGAACATTGAAAGACCGTACTCCTCAAGATTAACCTTACACATAGATGCCAGTACATGGGCTGCAACAACATCATCCCCGGTAGTGGTGGGGCTCTTTAATATAAGCGTATCAGAGATAAGTCCAGTAAGAAGCACCTTAGCCGTAGCAGGATCCGGTGTGCGGTTGTTCCTTATATACTGCTGATAAACTATGGTACAGGTACTGCCCAAAGGTTCCGCGCAGATAAATATCGGCTGCTCTGTCTTGATCGCATCGAGCCTGTGATGGTCTATTATACCGACTATATTAGCTGTTTCTATGCCGCGTATGCTCTGCCTGGATTCATTATGATCCACCAGTATCACATTTTTCCTTGGAATATTTAAGAAGCACCTTCTGGTAACATAGCCTGCATATCCCTTTTCGTCATATACCGGGAGTCCGCGCTTTCCGGAATTCTGCAGCATTTTTTTTGCCTCATCAAAAAGCTCATCCGCATCTATGGCATCTCCATGATGGGTCATGATCTCACGGACCGTCGGGATCGTGGTGATCTTATTATCACGGGAAAGCTCGCGCATAGTCCAGTTAGTAATATCATCAACGGTAAGCAGTCCGTAAAATTCGTCATCCTCATAAACAGGTATGGCACTGGGAGTATCTTCTCCGTATACAGCAGCAACTGATGTCAGCGGATCGGCAGCATTTATCTTGTGGTCACTCTGAAGCATCACATCCCCGACCTTCGGATACACATCACGCATGTATTTCGGAATCTCTATGTCAAGCTGTTCAAGAATACTCCTGGTACTGTCAGAAAGATGACCGCACCTGACAGGAATATATGTATTATCCGGATCCTGCAGTGACATAAGCTTTGCATATCCGTATGCACTGCACACACTGTCAAGATCAGGATTCTTATGCCCTGTAATATATACTGTTCCCATGTTTCCCTTTCCGCCGTTTTTTCGTTCTGCCGGTGCTTTTATAATTGTTCAGGTATTCAGCTCATGCTGCCAGCAATCTTCCGGACCTGTTCGTAGGGAAAATTGCAGAATTCGACTATTTCGTCAACAGACTTTCCACGGCATAACATATCAGCAATTATTTCGTTTTCCCTCAGGCCTTTTCCCTGACTTATACCCTGACTTATGCCCTCTGCCCTTGCATCAGCCTCTATCTCATCCATTGCCTTGCACATAACATATCCTCCATTCTCTCCCTTTGCCCTTTTCCTGTTATTCCAAAGTGACGGTCTGTCAGTTGCCACCGATATCACACGCAGCGTATCCTCATCTATCGCCTGAAACCTCTCGTCACTACTAAATAGTTCCTTCAGAGCTATTTTATCATTTTTCCTTGCCAGTGTCCTGTACAATTCACGGAATTCCGTATGAAAACGTGTGTCATCAAAATCCACGGTTGATGTCAGAACATTCATCGGATAGTCTGCGATATACCTTTCCGGTATAACTCCATTAAGCTCAAGCGAGTCCTTAAGGCAGGTCGGTCCGTCATATTCGGATGAGCCGTGATACCACCAGAGTGTTATCACCGGATGCAGCCTGTCTTCCCTGCTTATTCCGCACTCGATCTCACCACCTGTTTTCAGATCCTTTGCCGACCTATGCTTTTTCTTAAGCCGGTCAAGCTGCTGTGAGTACTCAAGCGCATCCATTGTCAGTGTCCTGACGGCGGCCGTATAATCCACATAGTCCTGATCCTCAAGGCATAGCAGCTGCAGGATAGATCCGTCCCTATAAACCTTCTTCACATCCCTTATCCGTTCAATCTCCTTACTCCTGTCACCGGTCTTTGGATTCCTTGCGAGCGAACCGTTTATTTTTCCGCTTACGTCCTTAAGATATCCGGCATCAATGATCTGTTTCCCTCCGCCAAAGTATCCGTTGAACACATCAGCGAAGCGTCTTGAGTCACCAAGATACTCAAGCATTACATTATTCTTTTGTCCCATGCTTCCTCCTTTCGTTGCTACAAAGAAAGACATGGCAAGGATAGAACACGCCTCACTCTGCGTTAATCAAAAAATGTGATTTTAGCAGTTCCTCCCGATCAGAGATGCCGAATGGCTATGACTTATGATTTTCAGATAAGCCTTACTGCTGATAATGAATTTAACACACATTAAAAAATTATGCAAGATTTTTAGTTGGACATTACAAAACAGGCATCTCGATTGCAAAAGCGGAATCTCACTGACAAAAGTGGCATCTCGCTTACAAATATTCAGTTTTCAATTTACAAAGTTGCAGTTTGCCTTACAAACTTGCATCTCGGATTTCAGTTCAGCGCAGTATTCTATACCGCAGAGGGAAAAATGTACGAAATTACAGAATATCAGTACGTTTTTACATGTATAAGGCTTTTACCTTGCCAACTACTGATATAATTATTCTTCCTATCGTCATAAATAATAAAAAGGAGAGGACACCATGAATAGTTACACAAAAAATGTAAACAAATATCTTGATTACTGTGAGAATCAAAGAAGGCTTAATCCCAAGACAATTCGGGCCTATAAAACCGACCTGCATCAGCTTACTGATGCCATACCCTCAAACAAACTATCTGAAATAACATCCGCAAAGCTTGAAGCTTATATAAAAGAGCTTCATAAGCGCTATAAGCCCAAAACCGTAAAGAGAAAAATCGCATCAATCAAGGCCTTTTTTAATTATCTGGAATACCGGGAAATAATCAGGAGCAATCCCTGCGGACGGATCCGTCTCAAATTCCGCGAACCTATCACGCTCCCCCGTACCATTCCACTGGATACAATCCGCAAAATACTATCTGTCATATACTCACAGATAAAAAACGGGAAAACCCTATATAGAAAGCGTAACGCAGTAAGAGACGCCGCTGTATGCGAGCTTTTATTCGCCACGGGAATACGAATCTTTGAGCTATGCGCTCTTTCTCCACTGGATATCGATCTTAGGGAAGATACGGTATTCATAAAAGGTAAAGGAGCCAAGGAACGAATTCTTCAGATAGGAAATAAACAGGTCCACGATACCCTTGTATACTATAGCAACACATATGCCGGAGAAATCACTCAAAGTAAGCATTTCTTCGCAAATCAGAACGGAAATCCTTTTTCAGACCAGGCAGTGCGCCGGATGCTTAATTACTACACTAAACTCTCCGGTATAAAACAGCATATTACCCCGCATATGTGGCGCCATACTTTCGCAACATCACTCTTAGAAGCGGATGTTGACATCCGATATATCCAGGAAATGCTCGGACATAGCTCTATCCATGTTACGGAAATCTATACACACGTATCCATGTCCAAACAAAAATACATCCTTTGTAACAAACATCCCCGAAACGATTTTGTAATATGACTACAATATAGCGTATTAAGCAACATAGATCATTCAACAAAATGGCTTATCCGACAATGAGTTGAATTCGGCTATATGGCTTATGCACTAACATGGGTTATTCATCAAGAATCGGCATTTCATATTTGAAATTGAAAAATAAAGCATTTAGTGGCGATATACAATTAATCCCTTGCAATGAATTTACATGTAGTTCCTTATATTAAGGAATAACGCATTGCAAGGGATTATACTTTGAGAATACGGTTTGTCAATGATTCTTTTATACTCATGATTAATCGAATGATAATTGTAAATTATCGGTTAAATTAACAGGTATTCATATGAGAGCGTCTGATGATATTCATTTTTTTAAAAGCTTTGAGAAAAAAATAAATAAAGAATCAATAAGCGTAATCCTTGTGGCGCACGTCTTTGAACCACGTGGCATATTAAACCGGGATCAAATACAGTGCTCTCTTACAGAACGGTTTTCTGTAGAAGAATTTAATGAAATATATCAGGGGATTGTCAACGCAGGCTTCTTTATAAGCCAGACTTTTTTTAATGAACTTGATTTTATCAATGATTATCTCCAAAATCCAGTGCGATTCAAGAACTGTGTGGTCTTTAATTTAGCACGAAACGGCGTTGGGAACAATAAGAAAGCTATATTGCCAGCTTTCTGCGAACTTGTTGGACTATGTTATACATCATCTTCATCGTTTTCTTGCTCTCTGTGCAGGAATAAATACTATTTTTCAAAATTTCTTGAAGCACACAATATTCCCGTTCCTAAAACATGGCTGCAAATGCAAACAGGGCAATGGATAGATGGTTCACCGACAAATGATAAAATAGTTATTTTTAAGCCTTGCAACGAATCCGCAAGCCAAGGAATAACCTCAAATAATATCATTAAATATTCTGATCAGGAAATCCGCAAAGGTGATACTTCATTAGTTCAAGAGTATATTTCAGGGTATGAATGCGAGGTTCCGATAATTGAAATAGACCACTCTTTATATACGTTACCTCCTGTAGTAATTGATTTGAAGGATAATCCTATCATGGACGAAAACATGTCAGAAAATTACTCATATAAATTTCAGGATGCATCTAGTATTCTACATCTTGATACAATTCTACTAATTGAAAAATATGCCGAAAAAGCTTTTAGATTACTTGATATGGGCAATTATGGACGTATAGATTTTCGAATTGATCAAAATGGTGTACCGTATATTTTTGACGTATCAACTATGCCTTACACAATTAAACACAGTTCATTTGCTTTTGCTTTTCAAAAAATAGGACTTGAATACAGTGATATTTATAGCAGCATCATTACTGCTACTATTTCCAATCAAACCAATAAGTTTATTACATAAGTTCAATCTATCCATAAGTCCAGAATTAATTGAATGATAAATATTGCAAATCAGAAAGCAAAAAGCCACGTCCCCAAAAGTAGCACGATGGATCCTGTATATGAACGCACTCGTCAGAAATCAATCGGTGGTAGCGATAAGGAGTCAACCTTGTGTTTTCAAGATCATTAAGAATGTTCTTCTGAATTTTATTCCGTACATTTAGTATGTATCTTTCTTCTTTAAGCAAAGGAACATCTAACCCTTTTAGAATATGCAATTCTGCTTGAGCCTGTTCTCGATTTTTAGAAATAATAGCATAGGCTAAAAGGATGTCATGAAGAAAATATATATAATACGTATCCTCGTCTACATCATCTAACAAATCTAATACTGGATTTATATCAATAATTCCCGACATAAATTTCAATGATATACAATTCAACTCTATGATATGTGAAACTTCTTCTCCTTGTTTGAATAGTAGCTTTTCAAATTTTCTTAGCATA
>JAILDD010000152.1 GCA_024689605.1 Lachnospiraceae bacterium | reverse complement strand
TATACCGGAAGCAAGCAGAATCGCAAGGATACGGAACTTTCCCATATCCTTCATACATGCCAGTATCACGATAACGCAGAGAATAGTCATGACAGGAGAAAACAGTTCTATCCAGAAACTGTTCTCTGCAAAAGTCGAGACAGCATATCCGACATATGCTGCCAGAGCTAATATAGCCAGTACCAGCCGGCCTTTTCTCTTTATGAAACTATCTGTGCCTTTACTTTGATCCACCGGTTATCCCCACCTCAAAAGACTGTTCAGAACATGTCGGTTCCGAACAGTTACACAGCCCGCAATTATGATTTGCTTCGCAAATGTCTCAGGCTAATAGTGCCGCCATTTCTGCTTGGGATAATTCCCTCACGGAAACCGGCGGCACTTTTTATTAACACCAATTCCTTTTATTATAGTGGAATGATTTTTATAACTACGCCCATGACAGCATGTGCTTCGGGCTGCCATTAATAGTTACATCAGTTATATAGAGTCTCCGCCATCTTTGCAATCTCATCAGCAGCTGCGTGAAGCTCTTCTATAGTCGCATTGATAGTGCTCATCTCTTCGTTCTCTGTCTCTATGCTCTCGCTGATCTGACGTATCTTCTGCAGGATGTCCTTAACGGATTCATTGACATTATTAAGCTTTTCAGAGATATGACCTGTGGTTTCCTTGGTGGAACGAGACAGTGTCTGAACCTCCGTAGCAACAACCGCGAAACCTCTTCCTGCATCTCCGGCTCTGGCGGCCTCGATGGAAGCATTGAGTGAAAGAAGGTTTGTCTTGTTGGCAATGCTCTGAATGCTTCCGATGATCTCCATGGATGCATTTACTGCTTGCTCGATAGCAGTAGCAGCCTTCGTAACCTCTTCCTGTCTCATGGACACATCCTGCATCTGATTTGTAGCCTTCTCGACATTTGCGGAAATTTCTGCGATACCGGAACGGAGAGACTCAATGTTCGGCTCCATCTCTTCTTCAAAGCGAGCCTTATTCCTCTTCTCCTCGGTGATATCAAGTATCGTACCTGCTGCCATGAGAGGCTTTAAGTCTCTTGACCATACCACATAGCTGGATGCCCTCACCCATACCCAGTGTCCGTCCTTATGCTTGATACGGTATTCCATATCAAAGACGGTGCGTCCGGTAGGATCCGAAAGCTGCTTGCCCATTGCTTCCGATGCTGAAGCAACATCATCCGGATGGATCCTGGTGATCCAGGACTGCATTATATCAGGGAACTCAGATGACTTGGGTGTAAAGCCCAGGATCTTCTTGAACTGGTCTGAATAAACCATAGGTGAATTGATATCATCAATGGCATACTTGGTAAGATCCATGCTCCAGCTGCCTTCCAGCATCATCAATTCTACTGCCTGCTGCCTTCTGGAGTCATGCTCAAAGATCTCGGCATTCTTTTTCTGCTCGTCTATATCAGAAAATGTACCAATGAACTCCTTGGGATTTCCGTTTGCATAACGAATGCACTCACCGGCTGCATGATACCATTTATATCCGTCCTTCTTTGTGAGAAGACGGTAATCTATATCGAACTTTGCACGGCCGCTTTTATCACCTGCTGCCGCACCGAAACATGCAAATACTGCAGGTGCATCATCCTGGTGCATTACCTTGCTCAGTGCATCAAGCGTGTCGGGAAGTTCTGCCTTGCTGTATCCCAGCATTCTGCGGAACTCATCACTATACTCAACGGCTGACTGATTGCCAGCCTCATCATAGAAGCATTTCCATATACCAAGATGTGTACTGTTGTTAACTGCCTCCAGCTCTGTCCTGCTGTCTGCCAGCTCAGCTTTTAACCTCGCAATCTCCTGCTCAAGTGAAACATTCGTAGCCATATAACCCGCTCCTCCTCTTTTGTTTTTGATTAAAGCCCATCACAATGCAGTTTTTCAGCCTTATGATGAGAAACCCCTAGTACTTAATTTTACCATATCGGAACATTTATTAAAACATTTTCAGTTACTCTTTACTCTTTTATCTTCTCTGCCGGCAGGAATATCCTGAGCTTCTCCCTCAGGTCACTGCTTACAATGGGCTTAGTGAGATAGTCATCGAATCCCTCTGAAATATACCTCTCCCTTGCCCCGGATATGGCATCTGCAGTCAGGCAGACAAAAGGCGTACCGGCATTCAGGCTTTTCGGATCCTCTTTTATCCGGTTCATGGCAGTGGTACCGTCCATTTCCGGCATACGCTGGTCCATAAGGATGACATCATACTTGTTTTCCCTGGCCATCGCTATGGAAGCTTCGCCGCCTGATGCAGTATCTATCTTTATGCCGGTCTTTTTCAGTAAGCCCTTAACAACCGTCAGGTTCATGGCTGTATCATCAACCACAAGAATGCATGCCCCTTCGGTAAAAAGTGTTTCCTTCTTGGCTGACATTGTACTTATGCTCTTCTTGTACTTTTCCCTAAAATCGCCTATGGGTTCCTTTGAAACCACTTCCTGAGGCAGCTTAATGGTAAAGGTGGAGCCCTTTCCGTACTCGGTATCAACCTCTATGGTGCCGTCCATCATATCCACAAGACTGCCGGTAATGGCAAGTCCGAGTCCCGTACCTTCAATGGAGCTGTTCTTTTCGATATCCATCCTCTCGAATTTTTTGAACAGCTTATCCTTTTCCTCATCCTTTATGCCCAGGCCGGTATCCTTTACGGATATTACAAGGAGTATCATTTCTGCACATCCCATATCCTTTTGGGCTGTTACCGACAGGGTGACAGTGCCTTTTTCCGTATATTTAACAGCATTGTTTAAAAGATTCGTGATCACCTGGCGGATCCTGAGCTCGTCACCTTTAAGCCCATCCGGCAATGTATTGTCTATATCCACCTCATAGCTTAAGCCTTTGCTCTTTGCCTTAAAGGAGATCATGTTGCTGACATCATTGAGCACAGAGCTGAGCTTGTAGTCGCTGTCCACGATTTCCATCTTGCCGGCTTCTATCTTTGAAAAATCAAGTATGTCATTGATTATGGAAAGAAGGTTCTTACCTGCACTGTCGATATTTCCCGAATAATTGCATATATTGGAAAAAACCTTTACTATCACATCCCTGTCTTCCGGCAGCTTATCCCTGGCATTCAGACTCTCTGTCAGAAGCATCTCGTTCATGCCCAGGACCGCATTGATAGGTGTCCGGATCTCGTGGGACATATTTGCCAGAAACTCGCTCTTTGCGGCATTGGATTTTTCAGCTGAAAATTTCGCCATTTCCAGTTCTTCTTTTGCAAAGTTTTTCTGCTCATAGCTAACTATCAGTATGATCATGATAGTGAATGACACGATGATAATAGATACAGCAAAAAGCATAACGGCTATGACTTTGTAAGGATCTGTCTCCGCACCTTCCATCACTCCTTCAGAAAGTACATTTTTCATCCAGACAGCAAGAACAAAACCTCCCAGACAGCAGACAGTTGTCACCAATATAAACAGCGGCCTGAAAATATTGAGTGTACGACCAAGCCTGCTATCCACACTAACTTCCGTTGTCCGGCTGAACTCTTTGGAAAGGGCAATGGGAATAAACATCCCGCATATGCAGTTTATAGTGGAGAGATAGTTATAGGGATCCAGCCAATCAGAGGGCCAGTCAAAGCAAGAGGCCGTCCAGTAGCCGAATTCCGTGGCAATATATATGAAGATAACGACGGAAGCATTCGGGAATGCCACGCCATTTTTCTTATTTTTCAGGTAATAGATAATCGAATCCAGGGCAAGACATATGGTTGCCGTTGCACAGGATACCTGCCAGATATTGTTAAAAATACCGCCGTACTGAAGATACAGAGCCAGCTGGGCGATATTGAGCGGCACCGGCAGCAACGATAGAAACGAAAATGACCGGATTCCTCTTTCATTACGCAGGGAAATCTGCATCATGACCATTACCACAAAGGCAAGGTTCCAGCCGAAGTATGCCAGTACCGATGATATATTCGGATCATCTCCCATTACCAAGGAGTAAACGCACCAATAATAATTAGAAAGAAAATCACCTAAGAAAAAAACGACTGCATAAACAAACGGTCTGCGCGTGAACTTAAAATAGCCGAACAGGCATAACATCAGACCTATAATATTTACAAGAATTGTAAAAATGTTTACCGCCTGTTCAAACATGATCCCCCCGACCTAAAATTTCCTTCGTTACTATCCGGTATAGCTCGAAGCCCTCACTGCAACGAGCGTACGAAAGAAAACAAACAGTTACTTCTTTTTAATAACCGCAATGGCACAAGGCATATGCCCTTCAACCACCATATATTCCACATCTTCGTAACCCATATCCTTGAAAAACTGCTCATAGGATTCCAGGTCAAACTGCTTTTTAAAATCAGCCCCCAGCTTTTCGAGAAACTTTACCGCTGCCTTGCCCGTACCTTTAGACATATTGATATAGGTAGGAATGATGATCAGTCCGCCGGGCTTTACCACACGCTCCAGTTCTTTAAGGGCCTTTTCCGGCTCGGGAAGGAGGTGGATCACATTGCCGGCCACAACCTTGTCAAACCTGTCATCCCTGCATTTTATATCCGTGATGTCAGCCTTCCTGATCAGGACATTGGGATACTTGCGGCATTTCCTTGCAGCCTGCTTGAGCATGCCGGCGGAATAATCCGTAGCCAGGAGCTTCTTACAGGCCGGCGCGATAAACTTGCTGATAGCACCTGTACCGCAGGCGCATTCCAGCACCACGTCCGTCGGCTCTATCATTTCCGAGACTATTTTACCGGTACCGTTGAAAACTTTCCCGTTGTACACGGTCTCAAATGCATCATACAAAGGTGAAACTTTATCCCAGAACATTCCTCTTCCCCTCATTTTTGAACAATTCGACATATATTATAATACTATAAAAGAGCTGAAAAATAAATAATTAATACTTCCCGCACCGATAGCTCACCTGCCGGTGGGGCCAGTTCGCTGAGTCTCACTTTACACCGTCAGGCGAGTCTATACGGTGCGGGAAGATAAAGTTTATAATAAAAAACCCCCGTATTATATATACGGGGGAGTTAAGAATTCTTATGATACTTCTATCAGCGTGTGAGCTCTTCCAGGAAGTCCTCTACATCACCTACTGTTTCCAGATCTGCGATCTTGTCATCAGGTATCTCGATATTGAACTCATCCTCAAACATAACGATAGCGTTAACAACATCGAATGAGCTTAAGTCAAGGTCTGCAACAAGCTTCGTATCCCTGGTAATTTCTTCAGGGGGTACTGAACACTCCGTAAGCTCTGATAAGATCTCCGTAATCTTCTGAAACATGTTTTGTCTCCTCTCTCTTTTTCAATAATCTTGTGTTATATAGCAAACGATAAAAAACTTTTTTTGTAGTAAACGAAATTTCTAATTACGCTTACTATAAATCTTCCGGGCGCCGACCGTCCGGTGTTAATTCATATGAACGGGGGAAACTGTCCCTTCGTTGTGGTCATTATAAACTACATTCTATATATATGCTATAGTAAACATTAAAAATTTTTATTTTTTATAGCGGATTATCTTTTTGGTTGAATTCTTCTCAAATTCCGTATCTCTCAGGGTGATCTTGCGGATCTTCTTGAACTGGGGCTGGGGCTTGTTCCACTTGTCCATCATATCGTCAAAGTACTTCTGGTCGCCCCTGTGCTCCTCATTAGGATAGATTTCCGCAACAAGCATGCCCTTTTCGCCGGAAACAATGATCTCTTCCACGGCATCATCCTTGAGGAACTGCTCCTCTATCTCCTCAGGCGAAACATTCTCACCGTTGCTTAAAATGATGAGGTTCTTCTTCCTTCCGGTAATAAATATGAAGCCGTCGTCATCAATAGTTCCCAGGTCGCCGGTATAAAACCACCCGTCCTTCATAACCTCGGCGGTAGCCTCTTCATTCTTGTAGTATCCCAGCATGACCTGATCGCCCCTGGTCATTATCTCGCCATCGGGTGAAATCTTTACCTCACAGCCGGGAAGGGCAGTACCCACGCTGTTCTGACGCACGTAAAGGTTACGGTTTACCGACAGCACCGGTGAACACTCCGTGATTCCGTAGCCTACCAGTATCTCTATGCCCCATGTATGGAAGGCCTTCACGTATTTGTCATCCATGTATGCGCCGCCGGCTATGATGTATTCAAGGTTGCCGCCAAGGGCCTCGTGTATCTCCTTGAAGAGTTTCCTCCTGACATCTATTCCCACTGCCAGCAGAGCGTTGCTCAGCTTCTCTGCTGCTGCAACAGCCTTTTCCTTTTTCTGCTTCTTTATATTGCTGCGGATCATCTTGTAGAAAGTTTCCACGAAAAGGGGTACCAGGATAAGGGTCTGGGGCTTTTCGTTCTTGATGTCCCTGGAAACATTCCTTAAATTGCCATTTATGAACACCTTATATCTGTAGTTGTATACTGCGAAAAATGATGTCAGCAGGCCAAAAGCATGGTGATAGGGAAGGGCTGAAATAGAGGGTCCCTCAAGTATGAAGTTCTTGCAGGCCGCATCGATATCAAAAGCCATGTTTTTCTGGCTGAGCATTACGCCCTTGCTCTGGCCTGTAGTTCCGGAAGTGAAAAAGATGGTCGCAAGCTTGTCGGGATCTATCTTATAATCCACGAAACTTAAGTCTCCTCCGTCTATCATGGCAAATCCCTTTTCGATCATTGAAGGAATCTCCGACATGGGATAGATGGTCATCTTTTCGCCATTCTCAAGGGTAAGGCTCTTGCCGTTTTCGCCATCCTGAACACCTTCAAAACCGGATATGAACTTATCCGAAATAAAAGCCGCCTTACATTCTGCCTGGGTAAGAAGCTGAAGCTTCTTTTCTGCGGGAAGGTCCTTGTCCAGACATACGGACACGTTGCCGCCGTTGGCCACAGCCAGAAATGCGGTCACCCAGCCGTAGGAATTCTCGCCCATTATGGCGATGCTCACATCATAAAAGCCCTGGGCATAAAGATATGTTCCCAGGCCCTCGATGTCTGCCTTGTACTTAGTGGGCGTTATCTCCACCATATTTTTACCTTCACAATAGGCAATGGCAACTACGTCCGGCTCTTCCTCCGCACGCTTGTTTATCATATACTTGAAATCCGTGTTTTTGGGGTTGTCATAATAAGGATAGGGTTTGTTACGCTTCATATCTCCTCCTTCGAAATCTATCCGATTCCGTTCAGTGAAAATTAATAACGAAAAGATAATAACAAATGGGATAAAATGTTGCAACTACTCCCGTATCACGATCCGGCCATCGCCGAAAGGGTCTCCGTACTGCTTATCCACGACACCGTCTAATCCACGGGTGATGTAGTTGATGAGCACCTGGTTGTCCAGGATCACTTCGTCAAGGATCATCTGGGACTCCTTAAACATAGTGTATCCGTCTCCACAGTCCTTAAGCAGATAGCTGTGAGATGCGACCATATAAGTTTTCTCCGGATCGATAGGCTCACCCCCCACCCTGACATTCTTAACGCGGTAGTCTCCCTCCACGCCGGTAAACATTCCGTCCATATCATAAGTACAGCTGCTTTCCACGCTCATATCAATCTCATAGGTCAGACCCGAAACCTGCAGGAATGCGCCGTTTTCATCCGGCAGGGACCTGACTCCCCATTCCAGCGCATCTATTATCTGCTGCCCCGTGGCATCTACAACACAGATCATGTTGCCATAAGGATGAACGCTTATGATATCTCCGTAGGTAATATCACCTGCCGGAATATCGGCCCTGATACCGCCGCCGTTTATTATGGCAATGTCAGCCCCTGTCTGCTCCTTGTAAGCATCCGCACAGAGATCGCCTAAATTCGTCTCCTGCAGACGGATTATCCTTATGGGATCCCCATTCGCGTCAACTGCCTCCGGATCATTTGCGATGAGATCCACTGAAGAGCTTGCCACCACTTCATTCAGCAGATCAGCCACCTCGGACTGTTTTTCCGCAATCTTGGTGCTCATGGGATTTTCTATTCTCATGGTCTCCGTCAGGGAAGTTTCACCCTCCCAGGCATACAGACCGGTGGAAAGGGATCCGTCTTCTGCAGATATCCTTACATAGCCGACAGCCTCAAGCCTCTGGCCGCAGGCAGACCTGATAACTGTATTGCCGGCCCTGTCCTTTACCTCCACCTGGACTTTGTCATGGCTGTGTCCGTCCAGAAAGACATCAATACCCTCGGTATTTTCTATAATCTCTTTATAAGTATAGGGACGGTCTGTTGTATCCTTTCCCATATGCCCGAGGACAACCACATAGTCAGCGCCCTCAGCCCTTGCCGCGTCAACTGCAGACTGCACAGCAGCACACACCTGCTCACCTGTTTCATCCTGCATGAATCCGTAGATAAACTCACCGTTCTCATCCTGAAAATACTTCGGAGTAGAGGTGGTGAGGGTATGGGGAGTGGTAACCCCCACAAAACCGATCTTTACTCCGTTGACTTCTTTTATGGTATAGGGATCAAAAACCAGCTCCCCTTCCTTATTGAAATTACAGCTTATATAAGGAAAGTCCGCCATCTCCGTAAGCTCTAAAAAGCGGTCCATTCCATAGCCAAACTCACGGTTGCCCGGAATGGCGACATCATACCCTGCGTCATTCATCAGATCTATTATAAAACTGCCGTTGGTTACGGTACCGATGGGCTCGCCCTGAATGGCGTCACCGGTATCCACGAGCAGGGTCCGGTCGCCGTTAAGCTCTAAGGATTCCCGCAGCTGATACAGCCCTGCAAATCCGAAACCATTGTCTACTCCGCAGTGTATATCACCTGTATAAAGGATTACTATATCTCCGGAACCGTCAGAGGCAGGGGTACTGTTTTCCGATACATTCTGCTCTGTATCTTCCGTGGCCACAGGTTCCGTACCTTCAGTATTTTCCGATACGCTGCCCGGATCACCCTGGCCGGTGCATGACGCAGCCAGCAGAAATGTACCTGCCAGCAGAAACGTAAGTACCTGTTTTAACCTGTTTTTCATAACACTACTCCTCTTATTCACTATTCCTTCTTGTTAATAACCTCTTCTCCACCAGAAAATACATCACAAAGGACACCGCCAGAACACATGCCGCATACAGTGCAAAATCCGGCAGCTTATATTCCGTGTGTCCCATCAAATACCATATGAGGGCCATAATGTTCATCACCGGAAGGTGCCAGAGGAAGACTTCGAATGAAGCACCGCCCAATGCTTCAGTACCCGGGATAAAACCGATGATCTTTGACGGTAGATCAAACTGGGTAAAGAACAGCAAAAGCAGTGTACCTTCCACATAGGCAACAATAAAATACATATCGTCGTTGTATCCCAGTATCCTCAGCAGTATGAATACGGCTGCTGCCACGACAGTGAATACCTGTATTTTCTTCTTTTCGAAATAGCCTGCAAGCTCATGGATAAAGCAGCCCAGGAAAAATGCCGCATATCCCCGGCCCATATCTTTATTTAAGAAGGGAATGGTAGTCATCTGATACCAGGCATAGAAACCCAAAAGCATCACAAAAGCATAAAGCCAGACAGGGCTTATGTTCTTTTTTCTTGAAATCAGCCGGATCAGGTAATAGATCATGTAACAGAGGATCAGCGCATCCATGAACCAGGTGGGTGAATTTACGCCGACTATCGGGTCCGGAGAAAAGATCCCCGTATATGTCATGCATGTGAGCGAAAGAACCAGATTCCAGATGCCATGCTGCATTCCCTCTTCCCACCACCACATGCCGGTCACGGATTTGTAGATGTACATGATCACCGCAGCCGCGATGGTCGCGATAAAAAACATGGGATACAGACGTCTGAACCTGTAGAGAAACCGCTTTTCCTCCGGCTTTTCCGGAGGGGCAGTCTTAAACCATTTACTGTCGCTTACACTTACCATGTAGCCGGATATCATGAAAAACCATTCAACCACCAGGTTGAAATACATTATCAGGTCATAGTATGTGTCAGCCACGTGGGAACCCAGCACCTGCTTAAAATGGTAAAGTATCAGGCACAGGGCACACACGAATTTCCAAAGATCTATGGCGTGATTCCTATTCAATCACTTCCACCTCAAGATTGTCATATAATACTATCTGGGAAAGAACTCCCGTATTATCAGGCAGGCAGGAATCCATAATTACATTCCCACATTCGTCAGGCGTCAGAGTAACCTCAAAAGCACCTGCCGCATAGCTTGCTATCTCGTACTGGTCAAAATTCACATGGAGTCCGTCACCGTATACGGCACAGTCCAGGTTCTTATCCTCTATCTCAGCCCTTATGGTATCAAGGGGAGAAAAATACTCTTCGCCGTTTACTATCTCATCATTATCGGAATACTCTTCCTTGAGCTTATCCATTATGCTTTCGCCAAGCTTGCTTGGATCCGTTATAAAATCCATGACATCGAGCTCTTCACCGGTCTCCACATCAAAGCTGCAATATGTTGATGAACCGAAACCATGTGCTCCGCCGGACCAGCCATAGGTTGATACCCGGTAAACAAACATGGAATCATCCCATCTGAGTACCTCTATACCATACTCGGTGCCATAGGGAAGTCCCCAGTAATCGTCGCCGGAATCTGCCACCATTTCCTGGGCATATCCATAAAGCTCAGCCATTTCATCCTTAACATCCGACTCCTTCAGCATAGTATCGGAAACAGCCTTTACCAGTTCGGGGTGAGCCGAAGCATATTCGGGCTCGAACTCTATCTCGCAGTAATTGCCTGTAACGAAATCAACAGTCTCTCCGCCTGCCTCCCCCGGCATTGTCAGGGTGTGTGTTATTACCTTCACTGTTCCGTCTGCATTGTAGTACTGTGCATCTCCGAGGATCACATCGTCATCAGGCTGGATGCCTTCACTTTCATACCCTTCGGAATCATCCTCAGGTTCCTCTTCTTCAGTTTCAGTATCAGTCTCTTCTTCTTCGGAATCTTCCACATCTTCCTGCACATCCGTGTTCACAGTCCGAAGGCTGTCGGTAACGGCACATCCGGTGAAAGACAGCACTGCTGCTGCCATAACAGCTGATAATATCAGATTTCTCTTTTTCATAATTTCTCCTTTTTCCGCATACAAGCGGACCCCTCCTCATTTGCAAATGGTATTATAGCATATAAAAACCTCTCTAATGCAACATTAAGAGAGGTTTATTGTCAAATATATTACTCCTCGTAAAGCATGTCGTAGATCTTCTCATCCACTAGTGTATCCAGCATCTGCTGGTCCAGGTTCATGAACTGCCTGTTGAGAAGAGCCCTGATGCAGGCGGATCTTTTGAAAAACCTTATCTCGTCGCCATCATCCTTTTCAAAGATTATCATGGCGTCCACCTTCTCTGCCGTAAGGTTTTCGGAAACGTAATCAATCAGGCGCTTTTCAATGTTGGCAGCGGCCTTTTTGCCAAGGTCATACTGGTTGGCGATCTTTAACGAATATATACCCAGGATGAACAGCGGGATGCTCACTGCACTCAATATGATGTATCCCAGGATTCCCGAAGTCAGCAGTCTCGCCGGCACTATTAAATCCACGATCATCAGGATCAGCATCGCACTGCTGAGCACCAGCAGTATAATACCGGTATATCTGTGCTCCTTTGCCTTGTCGGAGCCGGGGGATTTCTGCTTCTTTTCTGCCATTGATATAACCTCGCTGTTTAGTTAGTGTGCCCTCAGCAACAAGTGCCCCGGGCTGTACCGAACAACCACTTTATATGATACATCATAGGCAGTATAAAATCCATTATAAAATAGTAACAGTTCCCGGCAGCCCGCAGCTGAAAATTCAGACTATCTAGTCTATCGCATCAGGGGCAAAACCCACCATTTCACCGGTTTCAGCATCAAGCACCAGGGTGATATTATCAAGTACCTGGCCGCAGTCATAGCGGTAGGTGTAAACATAACGGAAAACTGTGTCCTTTCTTGACACACACTTATAACCCGACATCTTATACACATACGGTCTGGTATCTCCGTCCGCAGCTGCGTATGTCTGAAGG
>JAILDD010000117.1 GCA_024689605.1 Lachnospiraceae bacterium | reverse complement strand
ATCATTACTGATATTACTTCCCGTGAAAAGCTCTGCGAAGTAAGGGATATGCTTATGGAAAAGTACGGGCATATCGATGTGCTCATCAATAATGCTGCCAATAACCCCAAGGTAGAGGGGGGCTCCAAAAACCTCGGTGCCATGAGGTTTACCAATTTCCCTGTGGATATATGGAACCAGGATATCGCAGTGGGCCTTACCGGTGCCATGCTCTGTGCCCAGGTATTCGGCGAAGTGATGGAAAAGCAGAAAAAGGGCGTAGTACTCAATATCTCATCAGACTACGGCATAATAGCACCGGACCAGAGGATATACAGAAAAGAAGGCCTGCCCGAGGAAGAGCAGACCGTTAAGCCTGTTTCCTATTCTGTAGTAAAGCATGGAATAATAGGCCTTACAAAATATCTTGCAATCTACTGGGCTGATAAGGGAATTCGCGTGAACACTCTCTGCCCCGCCAGTCTTTCCAACGGCCAGGATGATGAGTTCGTGGCTAAGATAAGTAACCTGATACCTATGGGACGAATGAGTGATCCCGATGAATATGTCTGCACCATCCTGTACATGATATCGGATGCAGCTACATACATGACCGGATCTACCGTAATATGTGATGGCGGAAGGACGAGTTGGTAATATTACCCATGTCACCATATTTTTGCATATCGCTTATTTGTTTAGTGGATAATAAAAATGTAAAAATTGGGGGCAAAAAACACGCATATAGTCTTTGTTCTGCGTAGATGATAGTGACATTCAATAGGTAAAGTAATAATAATCCCACCGTAGCTAAGCTGTCGGTGGGATGTCTTTTTTTATTGTCCACTCCCCGGTGCGCCGCCCCGGGTGCTGTATTTCTGGTTCTTTATCTTGTACATTTCTTCATCGGCCGCCTTTAATACCGCATTAAAATCGAAATCGTCATTGATCACGGATGTTATGTAGCCACAGCTGGTGGCAACGGTATAGGGTTTCTGTACTTTTTTATTATACTCGTCAAGATAGCTATCTATATTCCTGATGATCTCGTCGGGATCACATTCACCGATTATCACGGAAAAGACTTCATCGCCGCCGAAACGTGTTGAAAGGCTGTTTTCCGGCATGGCATTGAACAGTGCCTTGGCTACGGCGGCAATAGAGCTGTCACCGTCGGCATGGCCGAAATTATCGTTAATATATTTCAATCCGTCCAGATCGGACATGAGCACGGTTATGGGTTTGTTTCTGTTTTCCGGCTTCTTCTTCAGCCCGTTGAAGATGTTCATAAATCCGATACGGTTATACAGTCCGGTCAGGGGATCGTGCCTGTACATCTCGTCCATTTTCTCAAGGAGCATGCTCTGATACTGAATATTGATATAGCCGCCGATGCCGATACTGATGGCATTGGTAACTCCCATGGCATTGGAGTAGTTTGAGATCAGGTAGTCGCTGAAATGGTAGCAAACGAAACCGAAGGGACGGTTCATATAGTCCAGCGCATTGAAGATAAGAGGGTATTCGCGTTCAGTCAGTTCCAGCATCCTGTCATGTATGGCCGGTTCAAGTATATCCTCCGCAATGTCTTCCGACAGGTTGTCAAAGGTGATATTCTCCGGAACTCTTTCCGGATTTTCCGAATCATAGAGCAGCACAAATTCTTTTGTGGCGTTTTCCACCTGATGCTCGGTGAAATAATTTATGTCATTGTCAAAACACCTTTTATCCACTGCACACAGAACAGAATCTGTCTTATAAGACCTCAGATTTTTCGAGAGCTCACATAAGTCTTTGCTGGTCTGCATTGCAGATGTCATCATATGGAGGACACGGTTGTCGTCATTGTGCCTTGCAAAGCTTTCCTTGAACCAGTTGCTGAGGATAATGGGATGTTCAGTATGTTCGGGACATCCGCAGGATTCATTGGCCATGAAGACCGGCATGATCTTTCTGTCCCGGCAGGCATCTTTGTGGCTGATGGTTTCAAGTATCTGCTCAGCCGTTGCATCCGCAAGCTGCAGGGTGTTGCAGGCAGCAGTGGTTATTTTGGGCGAAGTGAAAAATATGCCGTCATATCCGTCAAAACCTGTAACTATGACATCTTCGGGAACTTTGTATCCCGCATCCTGAAGCATTTCCGAAACGGTTATTGCCATAACATCGTTTGCACAGATGATGGCATCCGGAAGCACTTCCCTTTTAAGCAGTGCCCTGGTTGCAATCCTGCAGGGATCGGCCCAGAAATCACCGTGGCTTATCATGGAATCCTCAAAGGGAATGCCGTTTTCGGCGAGAACCTTTTTAAAGACATCAATACGCCTGTCCGAAAATTCATTGTTCTTGTGGCCGGCCATCATATGGGGCCGCTTTACCTTGTGGTGTTCTATCACATGACGCACCACCAGCTCAAAGCCCTTTTCATAATCGTAATTTATACAGGTGACGCCTTCGTAACGGCCGTCTGCAACGATGACAGGGACATTATGCTTTTTGGAAGTGCTGATGATCTTGTTGGCTATCTTGTGGCTCTTGATGCGCTCGTCCATGATAACGACTGCTTCCACAGAGTCATAGGGGATCAGGTTAAAGACATATTTTTCCGTTGCGGGCCTGTCCTCTTCCCAGTAGATATCGGAGTTGATGGCAAAAACAAGCAAAGAGCAGCCGTTGTTTTTCAGCTTCTCGTTTACTTTGACTATAAATCCGTGTATCTGCGGGTCATAGACCCTTGATGTACAGAGGGCAATCAGTTTTTTGCCGCCGGCCATATTGGAGTCCCCTAACATTATTATTAAAAAATTATACACGAATTTCATATAAAATATTATGTATTTTATGAAAAAAAAGTGAAATATTCGTAAAGAAGGCTTATAAATTACTGAAAAAGTAGTATTATCTTATTTCGGGGATAAAAAATAACCGGGAAGAGGATTCCTGACATTAAACGGAGGCATAACAGTGGTTAAGGTTACTAATCTGTCGAAAAACTACGGTGATGTGGCGGCTGTAAAAGGCCTGTCTTTTGAGCTGGAAAAGGGAAAGATTTACGGTTTCCTGGGGCCTAACGGTGCGGGAAAATCCACAACCATGAACATAATGACCGGCTATATCGCTCCCTCTGCGGGGACTGTGGTGATTAACGGCCATGATATAAGGAAGGAACCGGAAAAAGCAAAGCAGAATATAGGCTATCTTCCGGAGCTTCCCCCATTGTATACGGATATGAGGGTCGGCGAGTATATTAATTTTGCCCAGGAGCTAAAAAAGGTGCCCCGGGATAACAGACCGGAGGAACTAAGCAAAATACTGAAGCTTACGGGGCTTGAAGAATACGAGCACCGCATGATACGCAACCTCTCCAAAGGTTATAAGCAGCGCGTGGGTCTGGCTCAGGCGCTGGTGGGAGATCCGGAAGTCATCATTCTGGATGAGCCTACAGTAGGCCTCGATCCCCAGCAGATCATAGAAATGCGTAATCTGATGCGGTCCTTAAAGGAAGAGCATATAGTAATCCTTAGCACCCATATCCTGACGGAAGTTACAGAGGTCTGTGATGAGGTGCTCATAATAAGCAATGGTGAGCTGGCTGCCAGGGGTACGCCGGATGAGCTGGAAAACAAGCTGCAGAAAAAGACAAGGATAGACATAGAGGTACTGGGAACCGAAGAGAAAGTCTGCGATGCATTAAAAGCTGTGGACTCCATCGACAGGATATTTGCGGGGGACAGGGTTCTTTATGTGAAAGAAGGGCTTGATGATGAGACCGGTGGGTCTGTCGGAAAGTCAGATGGCGGTGAAAGTGTAAAGATAACTGTTGAGACTTCATCGGAAGATGATATCCGTACGGATGTGGCCAAGGCTCTTGCGGCAGCAGCCCTTCCGGTATTGTCAATGAATGTGGAAAGCAGTTCCATGGAGGATGTGTTCCTTTCGGTTACTCAGCAGACAAGGGGAAAAATCAGCAATACGGATGATGCTGATTCCAATGGGGCTCCCGAGGCTGAAAATGAATCTGAAACAGATGAAGATGATGCTGACGAAGACACAGACACAGACGGAGAGGACTCCGATGACGAGAAGGGAGATGAGGAATAATGCTTGCAATATTTAAAAGAGATTTCAGATCCTATCTTCACAGCTTTATAGGACCGCTTGCCGTCACCGTGATACTCATATTCATGATGATATTCTTTGCGGTGAACAACATGGTATACGGGTACTCTGTGATAAACGGTGCCCTTTACGGCGCGTCTCTGTATGGCATTACTTTTTCAATGCCAATTCTCTGCATGAGGACTTTTGCGGAGGAGAGGCGCAGCAAGACTGACCAGATGATACTTACTGCTCCTGTGTCCATAGCCGGCATAGTGATAGGCAAATTCATGGCTCTTGTTGCCGTTCTGGCTGTACCCGCCGGACTGGCTTGTTTTCTTCCTCTTGTGCTTGGTAAATACGGGGATGTTCCGTACAAGTGGTCGTACACCTGCATTCTTGCGTTTATTCTCTACGGCATGATGATCATTTCTCTGTGTATGTTCATGTCATCTCTGGTGGAAAATCCGATAATCGCAGCAGTGTTTTCGCTGATCGTAAGTTTTCTGGGAATCCTTCTGCCGGGAGCATATACCCATATTCCCATTGAATGGCTGAGAAAGTTCCTGGATTCTACCTACAATTTTACGGACAGACTGGCGGATCTGATGATGGGAACCCTTGACTGGACGGCGGTAATTTATTTTGTTTCCCTCACACTTCTTTTCCTGTTCCTGTGTACTCAGGTGATAGAGAAGAGAAGATACAGCCTGAAAAAGGGAATGTACAGCGCCGGCATATATTCCGGAAGTTTTATAATCATCTGCGTTGCTGCGGTGATCGCCATAAATGTTTCTTCTGCCGAATTTCCGGAAAACGTAAAAAATATCGATGTCAGCGGAACCGGAATGTACTCCCTTTCAAAGGACAGCAAGGACATACTGAATAATATGACGGATGATGTGGCAATATATTATCTGGCAAAGGAAAATGATACTGAGGGAGAAAAAGATGTGGATGTGGAGCGGATACTCAAGCTCTATGCAGGAACCGGCAAGCACGTGTCCTTCAGTTATGTTGATACGACCATCAACTCTGATTTTGCGAAACAGTATACGGATGCTGAACTTTCCTATAACAGTGTGATCGTTGTGGATAATACAACCGGCAGGAGCAGGGCAGTTGATTACTATGATATGACGATAATGGGATATGATTCGAGCTACCAGCCCTATATTTCAGGCTACGATATAGAGGGACAGGTGACAGGGGCCATACAGTATGTGATGCTTTCATCAGACCAGCTTCTCAATGCCTACTGTGTCATAGGTCATGATGAACTGAGTTTTGACCCGAGTTATGACAGGGTATTCACCAATTACAGTGTGAACCTCCACGACATAGACCTTAAGACTGTTACTGAGATTCCCGCAGACTGTGACCTGCTGATCATAAATGCTCCTGAGAAGGACTATCTGGCAGAAGAGGTCTCACTGATAACGGACTATTTAGACAAGGGCGGCGATATAGTGATCATGACATTTTATGCCGCACCCAACATGAATAATTTCAGCGAACTGCTTTCTTATTACGGCGTAGAGAAAAAGCCGGGACTAGTTGTGGAAGCGGACGAGTCGATGTATTTTTACCAGCTCCAGGTGCCGGTTTATCTTTATCCGGAACTCTGTGACGATGATATAACGGAAAATGTTGCAGACGGTGCCGGTGAGCATGTAATGTCTCCTTTTTCCCAGGCGCTTGTTTATACGGATGACCCTGATGACAATATTTCCTACTCGCCGCTGCTTCGCACCTCTGAAAAGGCGTATATAAAAACGGATTATCAGACTGCCGAGAATCTTGATAAGGCAGCAGGGGATGAAGAAGGACAGTTTGTTATTGCCCTCCGTGCCCAGAGGACACTTGAGGATGGAAATGTTTCAAGGGCAGCCATATACACGGGAGTGTTCATGGATCCCTATGGAATATACGGAATGTTCTCGGAAGCAACGGATTATTACACAGGCGGCATGAACCAGAAGCTCTTCGGAAATACGCTGGGACAGCTGGTTGAGCTTGAGAACGATATCGTAACCATCCCTCCCCATGACTCATTGGCTATGATATATTTTACGCCGGCGCAGGCAAGAAACATACTGCTGACCCAGGCTATAGTGATCGCTGTTATATTCTTCGGCGGTCTGGGCATATGGATCTACAGAAGGAGAGGATAAAATAAATGAACATTGCAAGCAAGGCCTACTGTCGTGTATTCCAGTTCGGATTCAAAGTGGCGATACCCTTTCTGCCCTACAGGAATCCGGATGTATTGAACAGGGCGGATCAGGTGCCTGAATATCTGAAAAAGCAGGGTAAGTCTTCCGTGCTGTTAGTTACGGACAATGTCATCAGGGGACTGGGGATCACTGAGCACCTTGAAGAGCTCATTAAGGAAAGCGGCATAAAGCTGACGGTTTATGATAAGGTTACGCCAAACCCTACCGTTAATGAGGTGGAGGAAGCCAAGGAACTTTATATCGAAAACGGCTGTGATGCTCTTATAGGTTTCGGGGGTGGCTCGTCCATGGACTGCGCAAAGGCTGTGGGTGCGCTCATTGCAAGGCCTGATGCAGACTTAGAAAAACTGGGGGGTATGCTCAGGGTATGGGCTAAAACCCCGCTTACCATAGCCGTTCCTACTACTGCCGGAACAGGCAGCGAGACTACTGTTGCGGCCATTGTCCAGGATACGGATACAGGACATAAATATGCCCTTATGGATTTTCCTCTTATACCTGATGCTGCACTGCTGGATCCGGAGAATACCAGGACAGTTCCCCCTGCCATAACTGCAGGAACCGGAGCTGATGTGATAGTTCATGCCGTTGAGGCATATATCGGTAATTCCACTACTAAGCTAACCAGAAGGGAGGCACTGCGGGCTGTCAGGCTTTCGTTTACATATCTGAAAAGGGCATATAAAAACGGCAATGACATGAAGGCAAGGCGCGCCATGGCGAGAGCGTCGTACCTTGCGGGCTCGGCGTTTACCGTTTCCTATGTGGGTTATGCCCATGCCGTATCCCATTCCCTCAGCGGCAGATACAATGTCCCTCACGGCCAGACTTGCGGCATACTGCTTCCTTATGTGCTGGATGCCTATGGACCTAAGATCAATCCGCAGCTCCATGCTCTGGCTATCGCAGCCGGAGTGGCAGACAAGGAAATGAGTGACGCAGAGGCTGCCGCCAATTTCAAGGCTGCCCTCAGGACACTCTGGAGAGAGATAGGAATACCTGAGACCGTAGCAGAGCTTAAAAAAGAGGATATCTATATGCTGGCAAAGAAGGCGGCAAAGGAAGGCAATCCTGTTTATCCTGTGCCGGAGCTTATGGATGCAAACGAACTTATGCAGCTTTATTTTGATGTGCTGGAAAAATAGAAACCCGGCAATTACTGTACCGGACGATTGATACGGATTGGCCGGAGTAATAGATTCATGCAGAGGAATAATGGATGACAGATAACGAAGAAAAAAACATTGATCCTGATACGAGCGGATCTCCTGAACAGGTAATAGAAGATGCTTCGGAAGAAAAGAACCACGTGATCGTAGATGATCTTACAGGTAAGAGGCGTCTTAACGATAAGCCTGTGGAAGTGGCTGATCCGGACAGTGCTGATGTGTCGGCGGAAGTCAGGAAAGATGAAGTGATAACCGATAAGAGCGGTGCATCTGTCGGAGTTGTGTTCATCACTTTCACGGCTGCGGCTGTTATGCTGACACTTATGTTTTTTCTTTCCTTCAGGGGAATGGACCCTGCGACAAAAAGTGCGGTGAAATTTACCAAGACTGTTTGGAACTGCAAATATGATAAGGCTGAAGACATGGTGATAGAAGCCGCTGAGTCCCTGACGGAACCCGGGGCTGACGCAGAGGACCAGCTGTCTGAAATATATTCCGGTGTATATGGAAAATTAAAGAAAGTAACTGCTTCGAAACCTGTTCATTATGATAATGAGCAGGGAGAAAGCTGTGCAAAGCTGTATGTAATCGTTATCAATGACTCCGGAAAGGCGTATAGGACCGAATACGTCCTGACAGAGACGGAGGAAGGCTGGCTAATCAACATGGAGGCCACGGGGGCTGACGGCTTTGCAAGGATCAAAGCTGACGGATCCTCAGATACTGACGGTGCTTCGGATGATGCGGAAGGAACTGATGAAGCATATGACGGGGAGGCGGAAGAGGATGAGTAAGTTAAAGATCATGCTTCTTGTCATAATGGTGGCCGGGCTCGCGATGCTCACCGGCTGTGAGGGACGGCTGGAGTCGGATCTTCAGGTAAACGATGACCTGAGCGGAACCCGTGTCTATACTCTGACTGCAAAAAAATCAGACCTTCGGACCGGATTTTTTGATGACGGCAGCAAAGTTATAAATGAAATAAAGAACGGAACTCCAAAAGAACTGAGCTTCAGGGACCGCTCATCTGGAGACCAGGCGGTGCTTGAGTTTACCCTGGAATTTAATGATCTGGATGAGTATGAAGAAAAGATAGATGCACTGATTGTGGCGGGGGGCGGTTTGGCGCCTGCGGATGCCGTAAGCTATGAAATGCCTGAATCCCCTTTTGCTTCGGGGATGCTGTATCAGGAGTCCTTTTCTATGCATGAGCCTATGATCTGGCTGGAAAACCTTCTGATCGAAAAGACTGCTTTGGGCGAATCTAACCGGAAGGATATTTTTGGCGAAAAAGTTTCAAACTATACCATAAAGGGCATAAGCGGAAGCGCACTCAAGATAAGTATAGATGACGTAGAATACTATTCTCTTGACGAGATTGATATATATACCGTTGCAAACGCTGACGGGACTTATGACCGGAAAATCGAAGTCCGGATTCCTAATGAGGCCATGGAAAAGAACCGTGTGCCTATCACCAAGTTTTTAGAGGAAAACGAGGGTGGCAAGATATTCGGCGAATGGAAGACATCGGGAACCAAGACGGTATACAGTCTGTATGCTTCAAATCTGACTGCAGAGGAAGTGGACGGATTCATGAGGGGATTCTATGGAAAGGATACCGGGACATACTTTGAATCTTCTGTAGCAAGTGCGTGGAAATACAGGAATGCTTATAACAGTCTGGCAAAAAATGCTGCAGGTTACTTCTACAACATGGGGGGTATAAAGGAAAATGTTGATCTGAGTCTTTATACAGGCGGAAATTCGGATACGTTAAAATCCACATATTATGTATTTCGTTCAAACAGCGCCGTGGGGAAGCTGACACAGGCTGACGGACAGAGCATGGATGTCAGTTCAATAGGCGATAATAAATTCAGCGCAAACGGCTATTCGGAATTCTTTTCCCAGTCATCGCCTGTTTACAGCCTGGAATATGCCTACAGCAACGGCATACATGCGGACAGAGCTGATGTGGAGCTGAGTGTGAAGCGGAACGGCGATATTAAGCGTGTGGTTACCGTTCATTTTACGGCGGAGATCTCTGAGGACGAGATAAACGATGTTAAAAGCGAGGTGGAGAATTATCTTGCAGGGATAGTGCCGGAGGATAGCAGGGCCTCCATAAAGCTTAAGAGCATAGAGTCTGATGCCGCCGGGTTCAGCATAGTGATAGTGTCTGAGTCCAAGGGAGGCGACATGGTCAGCGAGGCGGAACTATGGCAGCAGGGCTTTGGCGCAGATAATGAAATATATGTTACGTCAAATACCCAGGCCATACTTCCTCTGTCTGCCACCATCTGTCTGAATGAGAGATTTGATCTGAATTATTTTTCGGACGGAAGCATAGACAATGTGACATATACGGTGAAGGGAGTGATTCCGGAAAACGGTGAGGAGTATGCTGAGACATACAGTGATTTTGACTCAACACAGCCCATAAGCGTCTTCATAATGGGAAAAAGCGAAGGGATATCTGTTATTGTCGGCGATGTGCTGGGGGTGGTCACGCTTATCGTGCTGGCATTTGCGGTCTGGGCAGTCATAAGCTTCATTATGGGAACGCCCTACAGACGGGCCCACAGATGATATTAATTTTGAGTGCTGTTGCATTGAATAAGCCTTATGCTTGTGATAGAATAAGGGTGTAACTGTCACAAGTTTTGTTTGCTTTTTTAATGGCATGAAAAAAGGTGGGGTATCAAAAAATCATAACGAAGATCGGATAAACGGCAGGCCTGCAAGGCGGGTTAGAAATGCCGTTCGTTTTATCTTGTCTTTGGCCGTGGTTTTTTGCGTTTTCTTTATATCCACTGCGTCCATTGAGTCTGATGCTGCTTCCGTAACTACCAAGGGAGTAGTCACCAACAATATCCATGATAACAATTATTCCGGCACTGCCACTGTTGCCAATTCCGCACTGGTCAATAATAACGACGGAACCTTCAGCCGTGTGGAAAATATGGGTGATATAGTACTGGTAGAAAAGTACAATACTTCCGGAACCCTGCTTGAACAGCGTTTCATAAATATGGAACTTCCAATTTACGGCGGATGTTTTTCCGGAGCTAATTATAATTATGTGCTCTTTGGCTATGCCAATCCTTCTAATGATTCATATCAGGAAGTGATCCGTGTGGTAAAGTACACCAAGACATGGTCAAGAGTGGGATCTGCCTCAATTTACGGCTGCAATACCAGGATGCCTTTCTACGGAAGCAATTCCGACCTGACGGAGTATGGCAACACCGTTTATGTAAAGGCCGGACACCAGACCTGCAGCGGTGGTCAGGCCAGCATCACTTTTTCCTTTGATTCTTCTACCTTCAAGGTTATGGATATCCTTTGCGTTGATTCGAATGTTACTGCCGGATGCTTTGCAAATACTGCAGCGACCTACATTGATGCATCCGACGGAAATGTAGTTACGGTGGATCACAGCATGACTTCGCCTTATTCCATGGTTATGTCAAAGTATTCAACACCTGCGGGCAAGAGCGGTTTTACAAGTTATGCCTACAGTACGGATGTGCCTCGCCTTGGAAATGCAACGGCTACTCTCGGCGGACTTGAGTCTTCTTCCCAGTATTACCTGGCTGTAGGCGCCATGTCTACGACAGATGGTTCCTCGCCTAATCATAATGTATTCGTATCGGCTGTTCCAAAGGGGAATTTTGGAAAGAATACCGAGTTTGCGTATCTGACCGGATATGCCTACGGTGATGATAAAACGGTGATGACGCCTTACCTTGTAAAGGTTGACGGCGATCATTTTGTAGTGATCTGGGAGACCAGAAAGGGTTACAGCGAGACAGAGACCATCAACTATGCTTATATAGACGGTGCCGGAAATATGCGTGGGGAAGTACAGAGCATGACCGGATGCCTGTCAGACTGCTATCCCATACTTGTAGGTTCGAATATTTACTGGTATACCACCAACGGTACCAAAATGGTCATTTATTCACTGCCTGCTGTCAATAACGACAAGCGTACGGACTCTGTTGCCGAAGCCCAGGTATATAACGGAGTTGACTATTCAAAGGTTTATGATTATTCATTCTATGTCAGCCACTATGCTGATGTGAGGGTTCTGTATCAGACAGATCCCAAGGGTGCCCTGGCCCACTTTGTAAACAGCGGAATGGCTGAAGGAAGACAGGGATGCGAGAACTTCAATGTTTTTGTTTACAAGGCTAATTATGCGGATGTAAGAAATGCGTATGGTGATGACCTGAAGCAGTACTACCTGCATTTTATGAATTACGGCTACGCTGAGGGAAGAAGCGCACAGAAGAAATGGTGAGATAAATAGATAAATTTTATTTTGGGGGTATGGTATTATGAATGATCAAAACGGAACAATCGCAAAAGTAAAACAGATGATCCGTGACGCCAACAATATCGTGGTTCTGCTGGGGATAGGAACAGTTATTGAAAGCGGCGGAGAAAATATCTGGTCATCCAGGGAGTGTTACCGCCTGGAAGAAAAGTACCATAAGTCACCCGATGAAATGATGTCGGTTGAGTATTACAGTGCGAGAAGGGATAAGTTTTTCGAGTTTTATAAAAATGAGATAATCGCTGATATTTTAGAGCCTGCATCCCTTTATAACGAGCTTGTTACACTGCAGAAGCAGGGTAAGGTCAGCAAGTTCATCACGCAGAATTATTACAATCTGGAGTGCAAGGCAGGACTTGAGGATGTCATAGAGCTTCACGGAAATATTAAGCATAATATCTGCCCGCACTGCGGCAAAAAGTTTGATGTGGAGTATATGCAGAATGCAAAGGGCGTGCCCACCTGCGACGAGTGCAAGTGTGCCATCCGTCCCGGTGTCCTTCTCTTCGGTGAGAAGATACTGAATGGTCCCATGACTGAAGCGGTAAATGCCTGTGAAAAGGCAGATCTGATCCTGGTGATCGGAACAAATATGTATGACAATATGGTAAGGTTCTGTACCGGGGATTATAAGGGCGAGAGGCCGCCCCTGGTGCTTATCACCAAGGAGGAGCACTATACCGACAGGTATGCCGATCTGGTGATACATGACAAGGTATGTGATGTACTTCCTAAGCTCATATCAAAGGACCTGCCTGAAAAGAAAAGGGTAAAGGAAGAAGAGAAGGAAAAAAAGCCTGCTGCTGAGAAAAAGGCAGCAAAGAAGAAATAGTTACGATATTTTTTTCCTGTCGGGAGGATCGTAGTAATGGATGGGGTTATGGTGCCGGGAACGGCGCAGATAAGAAAAATAGGCGCACAGTGTTCATCGGAAGAACTGATGAAAATATGTGCGGAGATGGCAAGCGGAGGATATGAGAAGAAGCTTTTCAGCATCCTTTCCAGAGTCTATGCAGAGAAGAAAGGCTTCCACAAGGAAGATGTCCCTGGCATAGATGAGTACGTGGACACTATACTGAATTCGGAGATGCCTGCAGAATTAAAGATGCAGACCTTTACGTCATTTGAGCTGGCTGACCGGTATGTGCCGGATACGGAGACCATCGAAAAATGGGTGAAGGAATGTCCCGACAAGAGGATGAACATCGCCGGCCACTTCCTTAAATCCTATGCTGACCCAGTTTCCATGTATCCCATGATACTGGGCAATAAGACGATATTTAAGATATTCGTGGCAGGTGCCGATACCTATAAGCTGCTTGACCTTACGGATGCAGTTGTTGAGAATGAACCTAAGGAAACGGTTACGGGACTTATCCGTGGTGTAAAGGCCAACAGGAAGCATACATTCTATAAAGAACTGGCAGAGATCAAGGCACTTACGGATAAGATTTTTGCATCCCATTCCGTTTTTTATACCACAAAGCTTATATTCTGCCTGGGCTACAATGTGCCTGCATCCTGTCTGCCCCCGGCAAGGGAGCTTTATAAGCTGCTTCGTATCACCATAAATTATGACGAGCGGACCACCAGGGAGTTTGCGACTGTTTACAATCTGGATTTCAATTCTTCGGATGAGGCGGTATGCGGCTACTATCTGAGGAATAAAAAGACGGAAAAAGAACACTCACTGGTATCAAGGTTTGCCACCCATCTGGTACGTATTGAGGATGAAAGGGTGAAGGGACGGCTGCTCCATCAGGCCTTCAAAAGAGGCGGGCTCTTCAGAATGTATGCGGGATGCATGCAGGACGGAGGGGTGAACGAGGAAAAGCAGAGACGTTTCCATTATTCTGAGGAGCAGATTGCCTGGGTAAAAACACTTCCGGGACTTAAGGAAAACTGATCATTAAACCTCCTGCATACAGCGGGAGGTTCAATTATTTTATAAAATACAGAAAGGTACGGACATCATGGCAGCAGACAGCAGAGAAAAAATAATAGTCATTGATTTCGGCGGACAGTACAACCAGTTGGTGGCACGCCGTGTCAGAGAAAACCATGTGTATTGCGAGATTTATTCTTACCGCACACCCCTTGAAGAAATTCGCGCAATGAACCCCAAGGGAATAATCCTTACCGGGGGACCTAACAGCGTATATGAGGAAAATGCGGCAACCTGTTCCCGTGAGTTATTCGAAATGGGCATCCCCGTGCTGGGACTGTGCTATGGTGCACAGCTTATGAGCCAGGTGCTGGGCGGCAAGGTGGCAAAGGCTCCGGTGCGTGAGTACGGCAAGATAGAAGTGACGGTTGATACATCGACATCGATATTCAGTGATGTCAGTGAAAAGACAGTCTGCTGGATGAGTCACAATGACTATATAGAAAAAGCTGCAGAGGGATTTAAGATCACGGCCCACACCAATGACTGCCCTGTAGCAGCTGCTGAATACAAGGAAAAGAATCTGTACCTGATACAGTTCCATCCCGAGGTTCTTCATACGGTGGAAGGAAAGAAGATGCTTTCCAACTTTGTTTATAAGGTATGCGGCTGTGCAGGCGACTGGAAGATGGATGCCTTTGCTGAAGAGCAGATAAAGGCTATCAGGGAAAAAGTCGGTGACGGAAAAGTGCTCTGTGCCCTTTCCGGCGGTGTTGATTCTTCTGTGGCAGCAGTGCTTTTATCAAAGGCTGTTGGCGAGCAGCTTACATGCGTATTCGTTGACCACGGCCTGCTTCGTAAAAATGAAAGCGAAGAAGTTGAGTCTGTATTTGGACCGGGCGGAAACTACAATCTTAATTTCATAAGGGTGGATGCAAGACAGAGATTTTATGAAAAACTTGCGGGTGTGTCTGAGCCCGAGCGTAAGCGTAAGATAATCGGAGAGGAATTCATCCGGGTATTTGAGGAGGAAGCAAAGAAGATCGGAACGGTGGATTTCCTTGTACAGGGAACCATTTATCCGGATGTGGTAGAGTCGGGACTTGGCGGTGAATCTGCTGTCATAAAGAGTCATCATAATGTAGGCGGACTGCCGGATTATGTCGATTTCAAGGAAATAATAGAGCCGCTTCGTGATCTCTTCAAGGATGAGGTCAGAAAAGTGGGATTAGAGCTTGGTATTCCCGATTACCTTGTATTCAGGCAGCCCTTCCCGGGCCCCGGCCTTGGAATCCGCATCATCGGAGATGTAACCGGGGAAAAAGTAAGGATAGTCCAGGATGCTGATTTCATCTACCGTCATGAGGTAGAACAGGCAGCCAATGAATTTGCATACAAGGCAGCCGAGGAAGCCGGCACTCCTCTTGACAGGGAAGCACCGGATCACGCTGTTCTCAGGAGCTTCTGGCCGTCCTGGATGCCGGACCAGTACTTTGCGGCACTCACCAACCTGCGTTCCGTAGGCGTTATGGGTGATGAGAGGACTTACGATTATGCGGTTGCCCTTCGTGCGGTAAAGACCATAGACTTCATGACTGCCGAAAGTGCAGAAATCCCCTACTCAGTCCTCCAGACCGTGATGAACAGAATCATCAATGAGGTCAAGGGGGTCAACAGGGTAATGTTCGACCTGACATCCAAACCCCCCGGAACGATAGAGCTGGAGTAGTTGCAAATAAGTGGGGAGTCGCAAAAAAATGCGTACTCCCGCTTTTTAAATTTATGGTTGTTTATAGAGATGATTTTCAATGACAACCTTTACCTATTTGGGGAGTCTTCATTATGTTGAATCTATACTTCGGAAATTTCAAGGATGCCTTGCTGTCGGGTAATTCATATTTTGATCTGAATATTGATGAAAGCTGTATTGAGACGGATTTCGGCAGAAGAATAATAAAAGAGATCAGTGGGGCAGATGTTTTGGATAAAAATTCTGTGATACATCCGATATACGGGAGTATTCCCACCCGTGATCTGGCTGGCGGAATAAAGGCATTATTTATATTGATGTTTGATGATGACTATGGAATGCTGGATCTTGCATCTATGGGAGATAATTGTCTGAAATATTTGGGAGAAATTGCAGGAGAAAAAGATATCAAAGTATGCACGGATACTTGGCGAGAGGTTTGGGCGGGGCAGCCAATAAAGATCTTGAATGACAATACGATTGCAAATTCTGCAGATGAATTATACAGAGAGTGGGTGAAGTACCTTGGTCGGGAAGTATAATATAAGAATTACAACCAAAAAAGTTGTATATGAGTTTGATGTTAAAAGAAAATATACGATCGTTAAAGGGGATTCTTCCACCGGTAAGTCTTATTTATATACATTGGTAGGAACACCTAAAGTAGATATTGTATGTAAATGTGATAACAGAAGCACTTCCATTATCCAATTGCCCAAGGTCAAAAGCGCGTATGCAGTATTATTGCGTAATACAGATAATAATATAATAATTATTGATGAAGATACAGAGGATTTTGGAAGCGATGATTTTGTAAGGCTTCTTCAGGAATCGAACAATTACTTCATTCTGATCACAAGAAAGAAAATGAGTAATATACCGGTCAGTGTGAATGAAATATACGAGATCTCAAGCAATACAAAATACAATAGTCTGAAAAAACTGTATGTTTATAATACATTGAAAAATATGTATGCGGATGATTCGTTTGATGTTGTCTCTCCGGATGTATTTATGATGGAAGATATCGGATCCGGGTATGATTTCTTTTCAAAGGTGCTGAATTGCAAGTGTGTTTCTGCGAAAGGAAATGGCAATGTAGCAAATGAATTGTATGCATTGGCAGCAAAGCATCAAACTATCGCTGTTTTTGTTGATGGTGCTGCATTTGGCGCATATATTGAGGATGTAAAAACGGTTATCAATAAATCATCGGCAGCTATTGTGTTGTTGTATCCGGAATCCTTTGAGTATGTGTTACTGAAAAACGGTGTAGTTTCAGCGGATAATAAAGTATTGGATGAAACTTATGATTATTGCGATGTTGCAGAATTTGAAAAACTTACAAATGATTATCCGGTTGGAACATGTAAATTTGAAAGCTGGGAGCAGTTCTATACGATCTATCTGCAGTGTCTGACAAATAAAGAAGAATACAGATATTCTAAAAAATCAGGAAAATTACATGATTATTATTTGAGATATTGGGGAAACATTAAGCGATATCTGAAAAAATTGAAGTAAGGATTTCATAGGATCAGCCCAAAGCACTAAAGCACGAATAAACCTGGTACTTTGGAGGAAAAGATAAATGATAAATACTGAAGCGAGAGCCTTTACTTCAAATACTGAAGAACAGATTGACATAAATGGCTCAAAACTGAAGCAAGTTGCTTCAGAAATTCAGGAGTCAAAACAGAATCATACACCGGGGATACCGGGGGGTCAGACCCCATTGAAAGTAGCATGCAGAAGATATAGAGTGGGCCTGAAGGAATTGGAGTTACAATACTGTTGCCAATGTATATGAAGCATTGCATCAGGTTAAAGACAGGGAATCATTTATCTTTTTCCTTAAGGCATTATCGAAGGATTTTTATGAAAATCACGATGATTGGGAAAACCGGACGATAGCAGATTATCTTGAGAGTATTTCGGCATGGATAAAAGATAACGATGAAGAATTTGAAAATATAGATTACAAAATGATGGCTGAAGTATTTTATTCAGGAAAAATCTACGAGTAATACAAAAGACATGGATGCAGAACAAAGGAAAAAGTTGGAGCGATTAAAAGCGCAGGCACATATAAAGGAACAAAAGCAGCGTTTGCAAAAGAATGTATTGCTTCAAGAGTGTCTGGATACATTAAGTTTTTATTTAATCATTGAGGATGAGGCGACACTCCCGATAGTTATGAGTACAGGAAAAAATATTGTGGAATGCTGTGATGATGTAATGGAGGTGGCTTTTGACACTTATCTTGTATCAGTATCAACCGGGAAGACGATAGGTATCAGACATTAAAGGGTAATTTTTATTATCTTTATGAATAATCTTGAATATATAAATGACAAGAATTATTTTGAAAGCAATAGGTTACCATTTAGATATGAAAGTATGATGGAGGCATATAGTGGATCTTAAGAAGTTGACAATAGATTCGCCGGATATTGAGACATTAGAAGAAATAAACGAAGAGGCTATCCCTGAATGTGAAAGAAATTCGCTTATGGATCTTATGGACACGGGTGCAACTGTTCTTGACATATATGAAGAGGGGCCAGTCGGATTTTTGGTAATCAGGGAATATAAAACTATTCTATATCTGGCTTATTTGGCAGTGGATTGTGAACTGCGTTCTAAAGGAATAGGTGGAAAGGCTTTGGAAAAACTTGTTTTAAATAATACAGATCATATGATTGTGGTAGAATACGAAGCCCCGAACCCTTCTTTGCCTGGAAATGAACTGAATGTTCGACGCAAAGGATTTTATAAGAGAAATGGATTCTGCGAGACGGGATATTTTACATTCTATGACGATACAGAATTTGAGATTGGTTGTGCGGGTATGGAATTTGATGTGGGATTATTTGGTGAATTTACAGAATACCTGAGTACGATAGTATCAGATCATATTCCGAAACCATATAAAAAAGTATAGCATATTATATATAAAATCGCTTTGCTTGGCTTGGTTGAACGATGCACCATTTTGAGAGAGGCGTTCAACGATAGCCCGATTATTTGTGAAAGGACTGATGATATGAGTTTGTTTACCGGCTTTACAGACCTTGGGGAGATATTTGAAAAGCATAACTGTGGTCGGGAAGGATTTGTGGATATGCAGATCGGTTCTGATAAAAAGTTGTATTTCCTGTTTAATGAAGCGATACCAGAACGGATCAATGGTATGTTCGTGCCGACAAATTCGGACAGCAGATACTGTGTTATCGCACTGGATATCGATTGGTATAATGAGACCGTCTTGAGAGAACAGTTCTATGATCTCGGCATACAGTATAGAAATGAATTCTTTGAAATGGTAGATCAGTATGAAAAGAGGCTGGAGGATTTCGATTAAGAACACATCGCTACCAGCCAATTAGGACAGCGTAAAGGAAAGTATTATGGGTATTTTAATCAGTGAGACTACAAGGGAAGAACGCGAGCACATAGTTGCCGAGTCCATAGGCAATATATCCGGTTCCTGTGACGGGTGCATGGCCGGACTTGCGGATATGTATCAGGATTATATAGACGGAAAGCGTGAGATCAAAGATATCAATATGTCTTTTAAGGCGCAGTACGAATCTGGTGAGGACGGACCGGTCAGGAGCAGCTGCGGTTACTACAATATTTAAAAGCCGGCATCCGGTAAAGCAGGATATCGCTAAGATCAATATGTGACCACAGTAGCTGTCCGGGACAGTTACTGGCTTGGAAAGGGGAGAAAATTATGAAAAAGTTTACAGGATCATTGCTTATTCTGCTGTTAAGTATTAAAAAAAATAGCATTTAATGGTAAAATGTAACTCTAAGGCTTTTCCACAAGCGTGGGGAATGGAGGGTTACATGTTCTGTCAATTATTCGGTAGGTATCTTTTAGAGCAGCGGGCTATCAATGAATTCGATTACAGAACCCTGATCGATGAACAGATGAGCGTCAGGGTACGGCTGGGAACCATCGCAATAGCTGAGGGCCTGATGACCGGGGAACAGGTCGAAAAGGTTAATCAGCTCCAGATGTCCCAGGACAAGCGTTTCGGCGATATAGCTGTGGAAATGGGACTTATTACCGATGAGCAGCTGGGCGGACTGTTGAAGAAGCAGGGGGACCCTTACCTTCAGTTTGTGCAGTTACTGACGGATCTGACAGACATAACTCCGGCAAAGCTGGATGAGTATATCACGGATTTCCGGAAAAAGAGCGGCTTTAATGAAAAAGAGATGGAAGCCCTCAAGCGTGACGACATAGACGGTATTCTTGATCTGTTTGTGGTTTCATCCAAGCCCTATGTCGGCAATATCATAGGACTCTTCTTAAGAAATCTTACCCGTTTTGTGTCACGGGATTTTTACATCGAAAAGGCCTACAGGGCCAAAGAATATGAATACAGGCACTTAAGCTGCCAGGAGCTTTCCGGCGATGCTACTATCTTTGTGGCCGTTGCGGAATCTCAGGATGACGGCGCTTTCCTGCAGGTTGCAAACGGATTTTCAGGCAGCGAGATGGAGAGTGTGTCTGAGGATGCCTATGATTCCGTAGGTGAATTCATCAATGTAAGCTGCGGCCTTTTTGCATCAGAGATGAGCCGTAAGGAAATGAATGTTGATATGGAACCACCTCTTGCTTTTTCGGGACAGAAGGCAAGCGGGGATTTCTATGTGGTACCTGTAGTGCTGGGTGATAACCGCATGGAACTGCTGGTATCTGTGAACAGTGATTTTGTGGCAGGTGAAAATCCGATAAAGACGGGGTCTGCAGTTCACAGTTTTGTATCATCTGCCGAGAAGGATGAAGGAAAACGCATCCTGATAGTAGATGATTCCAGAATGTCTAGGCAGATGCTTCGCAATATACTTGAGAAGGCAGGCTTTAAGATCGTAGCAGAGGCTGAAAACGGCAGGGCCGGTGTGGAAGCATATAAGAAGTGCAAGCCGGATGCTGTGACTCTCGACATCACCATGCCGGAAATGGACGGCATAGAGGCACTTGAAAATATACTTAAGGAGGATCCTGAGGCAAATGCGGTTATGATAACGGCTGCAGGCCAGCAGGATAAGCTTATACAGGCACTGCGTATCGGAGCAAAACGTTTTATCAGCAAACCCTTTAATGAAGAAGAAATCATCAAGAACATACATGAAGTGATAGAGTGACCGTATGATTCAGAAAAAAATTTTATGCAAAGATTTCGAAGCAGCAAAGTCAGCGGTTTCACAGCTGTCTGGCATCATATCGCAGACTAAGCATAAGTCCGGTGTGATCACTATCTATGAGAAGGGCTTTTCAAAGCAGGAGATAGATATACTGCTTGGGCTTATCAGGGACAGCGGCCATTCTGAAATAAAGATTGCCGGAATAGCGCTTACTATGATAGCAGAGCTCATGCCGGAGGGTATGGGAGCACTGTTTAATCTGATCCTTGCAGAGCAGTCGGATATTGAAGTGCTTAGGATTCCCTGCGCGCCCGGCGGAGAAAGTGATGCTGCAGCAATCTTAAGGGGACGACTTGATGCGGATCCGTATGCAAGAGCTGTAGAGCTTTTTACCAGCAACATGGAGCTTAAGACCACTGTTTTCATTGAAGAATCAATGAAAGGTCATGAGGATGTGGTTCTTTTTGGCACCAGCACCATCAGGAATTTTTCCAAGAAGGTATCAATTGAAATTGGTGAGGAAGGCTATGAGATTTCACAGGCCGGCGAGGATGTGGATTCAAAAGAGTTTATAATCGCAGATGAAGTACTTACTGACGGTTTTGCTGTAGTTGTTTTTTCCGGAGAAAATCTTAAGGCTGATGCCGAATATGCTTTAGGCTGGAAGCCTATCGGAAGGAAACTGCCTTTCCAGCTGGGAACAAATCCGCTTAAGGGCGAGACGGTAGTTAAGGAGATAAAATCACTGCCGGCTGTTGATATATACAGGGAGTATTTGGGAGTATATCCTGATGAATATTTTATAAGCAATATCTGTGAGTTCCCTCTGATGGTTGAGCGTGACGGAATAAATATGTGCATGGTTCCCTTGGAATGCGGCGAGAAGGGTGAGCTGTATTTCATGATGACCCTTCATCAGGGCGAAGAATTAAGATTTACTTTCGCCTCACATGATGAGGTACTCAATGCTAGCCGTGAGTCATTAGATAAACTGGAGGCTTTTGGGCCTGAGGCTCTGTTCCTGACTCTGTGCGGAAACCGCGTGAACTTTCTGAAAGAGGATGCACATTTGGAGTGGGACGGTTTTGGCAAGGTAGTCCCTGATTATGCACTTATGCATGGTGCCGGCGAGCTGTACTACTATAACGGAAAGGGTGGCATACTGAACAGTGCTCATCTTGCCATAGGTCTGAGGGAAGGGGAAAATACGGCAGAGCAGAAAGTATACGAACATCCTACGGTGGAGAGCCTGCGCCAGGGACGTACGCTATCACTTTCTGACAGAATGTCTACTTTCTTAGGAAAGATCACATCTGAGCTTGTTGAGACAGCTAACCAGGCTCAGGAGGCAAATAAGGCAAAGTCTGCATTCCTTTCACATATGTCCCATGAGATACGCACTCCTATAAATGCTATCCTCGGAATGGACGAGATGATACTCAAGGAGAGTGGGGAGGAAAATGTAAGGGAATATGCGGACAGCATACATTCAGCGGGAAATAACCTTCTGGGTATTGTGAATGATATACTTGATTTTTCCAAGATCGAAGCAGGCAGGATGAGCATAGTGCCTGCTGAATACGAGCTGATAAACCTGATAAAGGATATGTACAATGTGGTCCGCTTAAGAGCTGAGGACAAGGGACTCAAGGTAGTGCTTGATATTGATTCCAGGATCCCTTCCGTGCTCTACGGTGATTCCACGAGGATTAAGCAGGTTATCACGAACATCCTGACAAACGCTGTTAAGTATACTGAAAAAGGTACTGTCACCTTTATCGCAAAGAAGATTTCCGATGGAACTGAAGCTGATGCAGAGGCGCTGCTTAAATCCTGCCCCGGTGATGAAACACCGGATAAGACAGTGCGGCTTATGTTTTCCGTAAAGGATACTGGTATGGGCATAAAGCCTGAAGACATGGAAAGGCTCTTCGAAGAGTATGTTCGTTTTGATGAAAAGCGGAACATCAAGGTGGAAGGCACAGGACTGGGAATGAGCATTACCAATGAGTTGCTGGAACTCATGGGCAGCAGACTGAATGTTGAAAGCGTCTATGGCGAAGGATCTGAGTTTGGATTTGAGATCATGCAGGGTGTGGCAAGTGACGAGCCTTTCGGTGATATCGAAGGACGTTTAAATAAGCCGGTCACCCAGAAGAAACGTATGAAATTTACGGCAGAGGATGCCAGGATCCTGGTGGTGGACGACACAAAGGTAAACTTAAGCATAGTGACAAAGCTTTTAAAGAATACGAAGATAGTTGTTGATACGGCGGGGTCAGGCGCGGAGGCCATCGGTCTCGTACAGGAAAACAAATATGATATTATTTTCCTTGACCATCTTATGCCGGAACTCGACGGACCGGAAACCCTGAAACGGATGAATGCCCTTGAAAACAATAAGTCAGCCGGAGTACCCGTGATATCATTGACCTCCAATGCTATGTCAAATGCAAAGGAAGAGTATTTAAAGCTCGGTTTCAAGGACTATCTGTCAAAGCCCTTTAAGCCGGAAGAGCTTGAGGATATGCTGTTTTACCATATCCCGCCTGAAAAAGTCAGAACAGTGACGGAGTGATATATCTGAAAGAGAGCAGGCAGGATGTTACCGGCCTGCTCATTTTATGAGCAGTATGGAAAGAAAGTTTATAGAATTAAAAAAACAAATCCGCGAGCTTGGTTCTCTGGCTGTGGGATTTTCCGGCGGGGTTGACTCATCCTTCCTGCTTGCTGTTTCCCATGAGGTCCTTGGGGATAAGGTGATAGCGGTGACCGCAGTTAATGCGGCCATACCGGATCATGAGATTTCCGATGCTGTTGCATTTTGCACAGATCTGGAGATACGGCAGTTTGAATGCAGAATAAATCCCTTAAGCATGACAGAATTCCGCAATAATGCTCCCGACCGGTGCTACCATTGCAAAAAGCTGATCTTTTCAGAAATAAAAAGGATCGCTGCAGAAAACGGGATCGAATATGTGGCGGAAGGCTCTAATACAGATGACCTGGGAGACTACCGCCCCGGTATGAAAGCCGTAGAAGAGCTGGGGATAAAGAGCCCCCTCAGGGAAGCCGGATTATCCAAAAGGGAGATACGTCTGTTGTCAAAAGAAATGGGACTTCCAACCTGGAGCAAGCCGTCATATGCCTGCCTTGCCTCTCGTTTTGTATATGGTGAGGAGATCACAGAGGAAAAGCTTCTTATGGTAGAAAGGGCCGAGCATTTCCTGATAGAAAAAGGTTTTCATCAGGAGAGAGTCAGACTTCATGGGAACCTTGCGAGAATCGAGGTACCTGCTGAAGATATACAGCGGCTTGCGTCTGATGGTGTCAGGGAAGCTGTATATGAATATTTCAGACAGCTGGGATTTTCCTATGTTACCATAGATGCCTGTGGCTACCGTACGGGCAGTATGAACGAGGTTCTGGTATAGCTAGCTCTGCCGTATGGTTTTCTTATATTCCCTTGGAGAAAATTTATAAAATTTCTTGAAAGTTTCTGCCATATAGCTGGCACTGGTAAAGCCTGTCATGTCAGCTATCTCTGTCATTGACATGTCCCCTGACTGGAGAAGGTCGGCTACCTTTCGTATCCGATAATGCATGATATATTCCACAGGGGTCATCTGCGTGTATTTGTTGAAGATCGTATTGCATAACGACCTGCTTACCCCCCCGGCGCTTGCCACATCGTTCAGGGTGATGTTGTTCATATAGTTTTTATCCACATAGCTCATCATAGCTTTCAGCACATCATTGTGCAGATCCTGGTTGGACTGCACGTCATTACTGATATTTCCGGTCTCGCTGGACCTTACCATGATGAGTTCCCATATCTCAAAGAAGGTCTTGGTTATCAGGAATTCATTGCCAAGTCCTTCGCGGTACAGCTTGAACATAAGCTCCTGCATCTGTGCCGCATCCCTGTCTCCGTTCCGGAAATGTATGTAGGGCATTTTTTTATTGGTTATAACAGGCAGGACCGCCTTTGCTTCCACGGCATAATTGGAGCAGAGAATGGTGGGATGGAGCACAGCGATTATGTACCTGCCCTCTCTGGGGGGCGTTGCGTAGGAATAGTGGAGCTGGTCGGAATTAACAAAAATGGTATCGCCCCTTTCCAGGAAGATATTGGTACCGTTCACGGAATATCCCATACAGGAGGAATGGACGCTCAGCAGTTCTATGTCTTTGTGGAAGTGGGGGACCTTTTCCCAGGTGCAGCCGCTGTATACGTATCCGTCGTAGATATATGAAGGAAAAGCGGCATCATCATAGTTGATCATCTCCGATCCGTCTTCCCTTGTTCTTACCAGTCCTTTATATTCATTTATCACAATTTTCCACCTCGCTTGTAAAATTGTTATAAAAACATGGAATTTTATTACTATTTTTTTGTTTTACGTATGATTATAATACGAAATATAAGGATTTACAAGACCGCGGTTTCCGGGACGGCGGCCTGAAGTGAGGAGGAAAACAATGAGTGAAGAATATGCAATAGTTATGAAAGGGATTTCGAAAGAGTTCAAAGTCCTGAACAGACGTGAAGGCCTGAAGGGAAGCCTGCTGGATCTTTTTTCCAGGGATTATAAAACAGTAACAGCTGTTGATGATATCTCCATCGAGATACCAAGGGGACAGATCGTCGGATATCTGGGACCTAACGGAGCCGGAAAATCCACAACCATCAAGATGATGACCGGTGTGCTGGAGCCTACAAGGGGCGAACTTCTTGTGAACGGTTCAGTACCTTATAAGAACAGGTCAAAGAATGCGGAAAAGATCGGAGTCGTTTTCGGCCAGCGTTCACAGCTCTGGTGGGCATTGCCCCTGACGGAGTCCTTCAACATCCTGAAGGATATCTACATGATTCCTGATAAGGAGTACAAGGATATGCTGGAGTTCTACCAGTCCCTGGTGGATATTGAGCCGCTGCTGCACAAGCCTGTTCGTCAGATGTCCCTGGGACAGAGGACATTAAGCGACATACTTGCGGCGTTCCTGCACAATCCGGGAATCGTATTCCTGGATGAGCCCACCATAGGACTGGATGTGTCCATGAAGTCCAAGATCCGTACCCTGATCCATGCGCTTAACCATGAAAAGGGAACTACGGTCATCCTGACAACACACGACATGGGTGATGTGGATGCGCTCTGCAGACGTATCGTTATAATTGACCACGGCAAGATGCTCTATGATAACGACATCGAGCATCTGAGAAGCTTCTTTGGATCTTACCGTACACTGAAGCTCCGTCTGCCTGGTGACAAGAAGTCCCAGGTAGAAAAGCTGAGCGCAGAGCTGCCGGAGTGCAATGTAGGGATCACTGAGGATGAAGAGTGGGTAACAGTCCTTGTGGATGAGGAAAAGAGGAAGGTAATGGATGTGCTTTCGCAGATCCAGAATTCCTACACCGTAAGGGATATGCAGCTGGAGGAAATATCCACTGAGGATGTTATCCGCAAGATTTACGAGGATGCGGACAAGGAAAACAGCGCTGCACCTGAAGAAACTGAGGAAGGGAGTGAGTCAAAGTGAGGGTAAAAAAATACATCACGCTGCTTAAAGCCGGAGTGATAGAATCCGTTCAGTTCAGGCTTTCCCTTTTCATAATGATAGTGGGAAACATGCTGTATCTGATACTGATCTACTATCTGTGGAACGCGATCTATGCTTCTGCCGGTACGGATAAAGTAAACAACATGACCTTTTCGGACACTCTGATCTATCTGGTGCTGGCCACGGCGATATTCAACTTTATGGAAATGTACGCCGTATGGGAGATAGGAAGGGACATACAGAGCGGAAAGATGGCGCTGAACCTCATAAAGCCCATGGAGTACAGAAGCTATCTGTTCTGGTCCTACACCGGAAGCCTTGTGACTAATTTTGTTGCAACCTTCCTGCCCACCTTCATAGTGATAAAGATAGTGACGAAGGATACCATTCCCCTGGGGCTTAACCTGCTGTATTTCATTGTTTCGGTGCTTATGGCTATCGAGATCAATTACAGCATAGACTTCATGGTGGGAACCATATGTCTCTTTACGGAATCGATCTGGGGCATCAATATCATGAAGCAGGTCATAGTGCTGCTGCTTTCCGGTGCGACTATTCCTATAGCATTTTTCCCGGAGACCTTAAAGACTGTGGTTTACCTGCTTCCGTTCCAGGCCATATATAACACCCCGCTTACCATACTGTTAGGTAAGGAGTCCTTTGAAAATGTGCTGATAATGCTGGGGGTACAGCTGTTCTGGTGCCTGTTCCTGGGCATTGCCAGCAGGGTATTCTGGAACATATCGGTGAAGCAGATAACTGTAAACGGAGGGTAAATAATAGTGTAGCCCGAAGCATTTACTGCTGAGGGCGTACTGAAGAGTAAATATAGCAATGGCAGCCCGCCATTTGCGAAGCAAATCTTATGTTGCGGGCTGCCGTAACTGGAAGAACCGAAGGTTCTGAACAGTTACTTTGGAGGTTAATATGACAAACAGTATAAGCAAAAAAAGAGATTTAGCCTTTTACCTGCATATCTACCGCATGATAGTTATACAGGACATAAAGAGCAAGATGAGCTATCGCTCGGACTTTATCATTTCCACCGTGGGAATGATCGCAACTAATGTGACAGGATTTATAAGTTTCTGGATACTGTTCAGGAACTTCCCGTCCATAAGCGGCTGGGGGTATTATGAGATGTTGTTTCTTTACGGTTTCTCACTGATATCCCTGACACCGGTGCAGTGCCTGTTTGATAATAACTGGAGCCTGAGACAGAATGTCTTTTCCGGGGATTTCATAAAGTACTACTTCCGTCCCATTAATATTTTCTTCTACTACCAGTCGGAAATATTTGACATAAAGGGACTGGGGCAGCTGGCTTTCGGTATCGGAACGCTGGTGTATGCCTGGATAAAGCTTGGGATCCCTGTGACGGTGCTGGCAGTAGTGGAGCTGGTGGTATTCCTGATAACAGCGTCCCTTATCATGATCGCACTGCAGAATGCGGCAGCAGCTACCTGCTTCTGGATCAACAATTCGTTTTATGTACTGGACCTGGCATATAAGTTCAGGGATTACGCAAAGTATCCCATCACGATATTCGGCCCGGTTTTCAAATTCGTATTTACCTTTTTGATACCGATCGCATTTATCGCATATTATCCGAGCCTCGTGATACTCCGTCCGGATGCAATACCGGTTCTCACCTGGCTTTCACCGGTTATAGGCCTTGTATTCTTCGGACTGAGCTATAAGTTCTGGATGTTTGGAGTGAGGAAGTACAACGGAACAGGATCGTGAGGTCGGCAAAAATAAGGGGGATGTGCTGATATGAAGGACTATGATAACCGTTTGGGACAGCCCGAAGCACTTGACGCCAAGGACGTGAAAAAAGGTGAAATCAGCCGTAACGGTTCGGATCTCGCAGAGAATCGAACCGTTAGAATATATGTGGATTTCGATGACTGTCTATGTGAGACCGGAAGGTTTTTTCCGGGACTGGTAAAAAAGCTTTTCGGACTGGATATTCCGTATGAAGAGATAAAATACTTTGATCTGCAGAAGTCGTTTTCACTTACGGATGAAGATTTTGAGCATATGATGGCCATAGCTCACGAACCTGAAGCCCTTCTGTCATTTGATGAAACGCCGGGGGCATCTGACACTCTCAACAGCTGGCTGGACAGAGGATATGATGTGTCAATAATAACAGGCAGACCATTTAGTGCCTATGAAGCATCAAGAGAATGGCTTGACTGGCATGACCTGGAGCGTGTCAGTCTGTACTGCCTGAATAAATACGGCTACGACGGTTTCATAAAGGATTGCAGCTTCAGCCTTGAGCTGGAGGATTACTATAAGATGCATTTCGATTATGCGATAGAGGATTCGCCGACTGCCTTCCGCTTTTTTGACCACCTGCCGGAGCTTAAGGTAATGGTCTACGACAGGCCATGGAACAGGGAGTGTGAGTTCCCGGGGGATAATTATACGAGATGTAGTGACTGGGATAGGATAAAGGAGCAGGTGGCCATGGCCACCTGCTTTGAACCGGTTATTTTGTAGCTACGGTCTTCAGTTTGGCTGCGTAATAGTCGTGCTTGTAGCTTGGAACCCCGAGTGCAGACAGAGCTCTCTCAATGCTGAAACCTTCGTTGCGGATAAGATTTTTGACATGGTTGATGGTTTCATAGTCGGTGGTTTCTTCAATTATCTCTTTTTTCCATGTTCTCACAGCTGTACACATATCGTAGTCACTCCCTTCTGTGTTTCTGATAGCTGACCTGTTCTTCCACAGGGACGGTGTATTGATCATTACGGATATTGCCTCCAGTGTTTCTTCGTCAACATGCCTGAAGATTTCATTTTCCTGAATGGCTTCAAGGCCGGCTTCTTTGTGTTTTATACTGATAGCCTCTAACAGTTTTCTGAGTTCTGTATGAAAAGGATCGAAATCATCGATTTCGTTCACACACACCAGATGTGGCTTGTAGTCCTGAAATATTTCGCTCATGCCGTCAGTGTCGCTTCCGAAATCCATCATATCCTTGAGGCTTCTTGGACCGTCCCACTTCTTTTCTCCATGATACAACCAAAGTACATGCACAGGCAAGAGTTTATCACCCTTACGCAACCCGCTGAACCGCTCAGAGTAGTTAGCATAATCCTTTGCCTTGTCATGCTCTCTTTTTATGATCTGGCACTGTTTTTTGTAGCGGGCTGTCATATAGCCTAAGTCCCGTATCGGCAGTATATAGCTGATGGTATCTTGGTTTTCTTCCAGAAACACCCTGATTATACTGTTTTCATATCTCATGGCAAGGTCTCCGTACCTTGCTTTTCTTTTGGGGAGTTTCTGAGGATTTTTGTATTCAATATCCTCGTAGGTATCCGAAGAAATCTGCCTGAGTTTTTCCGGATGGATTACCTGCCTGCCGTTGTAGACCGTTGCATTGATCAGGTCTGCAAAGCGCCGCTTGTCAGACAGATAATTGTTAAGTACATTGTTGGCTTTTCCCATATGAGTCCCTCCTTTGCGGAATGATTACAGGTACTGCCTATGGATAAGCCGATATAGGCAATACCTCAGTTTTATCTAATACAGTGAATAAGAGGCGATATGCCCTTGATGCTCCGGCACGGTTAGCCGGATGCGAGAATTCACTCGAATCGTGGACTTAGTTTATAACATCAAGTCTCTTCTTGTCAATGAGAAACATTATCTGCATGTATAGATCAAAATCATAGCGGCTAAGAAAGTTGTTTTCAATGATATTGAGTGATAAAGGTTCTGACAAAATCGGAATACTGATTTTTCGCTGATCAACTATGGCAGATTTTCTTCCCGACACAAAGTTGGAAAAAATAATTCAAAATTTTGTCTTAATTATGGTAGAATATTCCTGCTGGTTAGTTTAGAATAACTAAAGAACGGCAAGACTATTTGCAACAGATCAGGGAGCGGGAATTGAAAGCATCTTTTAATGTGACGGGGATGTCGTGTGCAAACTGTGTTTCCAATGTGGAAAGGGCAGTCAGTAAAATAAACGGTGTCGAGGAAGTCAGTGTCAATCTGATAGAAGAACTGATGATGGTGTCATATGACGAGTCTCTCACTGGGGAAAGCGAGATAATGGAGGCTGTAAAAAAAGCCGGTTATGGGGCGGAGAGCTGCAGCAGGCCGCAGGACCGTCCGGGTACTGCAGCCGGATCTTCGGAAAGGTCCTTTGAAAGATCCTCTAAAAAAGATAAGGACGACAAGGGAATCGGGCTGATAATATCAGTTATTCTTATGGTCATCCTTATGGTCATTGCAATGGGAGAAAAGCACAGCCTTTCAATGAATGCGCTGACTCAGTTGTTGCTGGTGATCCCTGTAATGTTCATAAATAAAAGATTCTATATAAATGCATTTAAGGCCTTAAGGTCCGGCGGCACGAATATGGATGTGCTGGTTTCCTTAAGCTCTCTCTGTGCTTTTATTTACAGTCTGTATGGGTTCTATATGATACTGGCCTGCACCGAGGCCGGAGACCCGGAAGCCGCAATGCAGTACGGCCATAATCTGTTCTTTGATTCCGCGGGGATGATACTGACTTTGGTGTCCGTTGGAAAATTCCTGGAAGACAGATCAAAGAAAAAAACAAAGGATGCCATAGATTCGCTTATGGATATCTGCCCGAAAAAGATTATCCGTATCATTACGGATAAGGATGGAAATGAGACAGAGGAAACTGTGGCGGCTGAAGAGATAAAGCAGGGGGACATTATCCTTGTATCAAAGGGTGAGGCTTCTGCTGTTGACGGGATAGTGGTGAAGGGCAGCGCAAAATTTGATGAATCCGCTATTACCGGTGAAAGCGAAGCCATAGACAAGGCGGAAGGTGACGAGATCATTTCCGCCACTATGGCAATAGATGGATATGTCAGGGTACGAGCCCAGGCAGTTGGGGAAGACTCTACACTTATGAAGATCGTCAGGATGACTAAGGAAGCAGGTGCGTCCAAGGCGCCTATCGCAAAGCTTGCAGACAGGATTTCAGCGGTGTTCGTTCCTGCTATAGTGATCATTTCCATCGTCACATTTGCGATATGGTTCTTTGTGACGAGGGATTTT
>JAILDD010000098.1 GCA_024689605.1 Lachnospiraceae bacterium | reverse complement strand
AGAATCAAGTCCTGAAGCAACTGAAAGTGTAGATACTGCAGAAAAAGCCACCGAAGAACCTGCAGCTGTTGCCACCGAAGCGCCGACGGAGGCAGCGACAGAGTCTCCGACAGAAGTTCCAACAGAAGTTCCTGCCGATATTCCTACAGAAGTAGCTACTGAAGCCCCTACCGAGGCTCCTACAGAAGCACCCACTCAGGCACCTATAGTCGCTGTTTATACATTCCGCAACCAGAAATTATTAGATCAGCATTATGAAAAGCATGGAATAGAAATGGGATTCCCATCGGCAGCAGCCTATGAAGCAGCTGCATCAGCCGTGATTACAAATCCCGCAGCCCTTCACAAGCAGGAGCAGGATGACGGTGATTTCGTTTATTACGTTGAAGCTACCAATGAATTCGTGGTTCTTTCCACAGACGGATATATACGTACATACTTCCTGCCGGACCGCGGAAAGGCATATTACGATAAGCAGTAGTACGGCTTTATAGAGCATTAAAAAAGACTTCACACGTGACCGCTGTGTGAAGCCTTTTTCTTTACTCCCAAAATAATTCATCCAGGGTTTTATCAAGTACTTTGCATATTGCTATACACAAATTGATGGTCGGATTGTAGTCCCCCTTTTCAATGGCATTGATCGTCTGGCGGGATACTCCCACAGCTTTTGCCAGCTCATCCTGAGAAAGATCTTTGCCTGCACGGGCAGCTTTAAGACGCAGGTTTTTCATAAGGTTATTCCTCCCCGGCTTCGCTTTCGGAACGATCTCTGTTAGCTTTGATATACAGTTCTGCGCCAATGATCATAAAGCAGACTGCCACTATCAGGTTAACGAATGTCTCCCTGACAGTTCCATTTACGATAAAGCCGCCCCTGATAATGCTGCCGATACCTATCATCAGATTAAATATTGCGATGAAAACGCTGAAGATCGCAAATCGTATGGGATTTGTATTAAGTCCGATGTATGCATTATTCCAGATACTGTAGCATACCTGAACCATGACAGCTATTATTACACCAATGAATTGAAGTGTATATCCATTAATAAAATGCTGTACTCCAAATGCTTCCATTACAACACAAAGTGCTTCAAAGATAACCAGCGTCCAAAATGCGTACTTGTATGCTTTGCCGCGGGCAATTTCCTGCATCTCATCATATTTGGTCTTAAATCTGCCATCCTTATTGATCATGCAGATAATAACTATTGAAATAACGATTCCTGCAAATAATCCGACTGCTATTCCTGCGCTTTTTAAATCCATAATTCTATTCCTCCCTCGCTCTGTTTTGATGGTATTTGTTGTTTTGTGAAATTTCACATATATACCTTGCAAAATGATATTTCGCATACCATTTCGGAGAGGTGGTTAACCGGTTAGCACCTCTTGAGATGATAATAAGACCTCGACGACAAAATGTCAAGTATATTTTACAAAAAGTCGCATTAGCATCTGCATGGCTGAATTGGAATCCGAGGTTCCGGTTTGCAAAAGTAAATGCCTGTTTCGGATAACTCTTGCAAGAGTAAATTCCGGGATTTATCCGATTTATTTCAATATCTCCCACAGAAGCGGAGCTACGGCAGAGGAGCCTATTCTGTCTGCACCGGCCTGTACCATGGCCACAGCATCTTCAATGGTGCGGATCCCGCCGGCTGCCTTTATCTTCACATCCGGACCGATGTTTTCCTTAAAGAGTTTTATGTCATCAATGATGGCCCCGGCTGTGCCGAATCCGGTGGAGGTTTTGATATAGTCTGCACCTGTGTCTGTCACTATGTGGCACAGCTCCACCTTTTCCTTTTCATTCAGATAGCAGGTTTCCACGATGACTTTGAGTATTTCATTTGCAGTGACTTTTCTCATGGCACCGATCTCATTGCTGACTGCATCGAAGTCACTATTTTTCACGTCAGTGATATTGATCACCATATCGATCTCGTCTGCACCCTGCATGAGGGCATTTTCTGTCTCGAAAAGCTTAACTGCACCGGTGGAATATCCCAGAGGGAAGCCGATTACCGTGCATATCTTCAGCGAATCACCGTAAGTATCCTTTACTTTTTTTACATAGCTTGGGGGAATGCAGACTGACGCGGTCTTGTATAAAACTGCCTCATCGCAGAGTGTCTTTATATTTTCCCATGTGGCAAAGGCCTTTAACTGGGTGTGGTCTATCCTGCCAATGATGTCTGCGGCTTTTTCTTTTGTAATGATGTCACTCATAATGATCCTCCCCGGGTGATTCTGTGATATGCATAGTATAACTGCTCAGAACCTTTCAGTTCCTAAAAGCTATGCTCATTATACCATAAGAATTTTTTTGATATCCGCAATTACATCCATTATAATGATGTCTAAATGAAACAGTCCTTATGAATCAGATATTATTCAGTATGGACTTAGGCGTTTTGTGTCAGAAAGGAAAAATATGAAATTAAGAAAATTCACGCTTGCCATATTAATAACCGGCTTGGTCCTGGCTACTCTGTCAGGCTGTAAAAAAGAAACCCCGGCGGTAGAGGAAGCTGCAGTTACTGAAGGAACTGAAGATGCAGCGATAAAATCCGACGTCGATTATTCCATCGAGGAAAACTGGGCATACTTCGGTATCGGCGAGGGAAAGGATGCGGATCTCTTCCTTATCTGTCCTACTGTTGATATGAATGACGAATACAACATGTCAATGGATGATGAGGAGACTAAGGCTAATTTCCTGGGGGCACTGAATATGGAGCGCGGCATCTATGAGGACAGCACAAGAATGTATGCCCCTTATTACAGACAGGCGGCCATGAAGGTTTATGGTGAAGACAGGTCAGAGTGGGAGCCTTATATGCAGATAGCGTACAGTGATGTGTCCGCAGCTTTTTCATACTACCTGGAAAACGAAAACGACGGCAGGCCCATAGTGCTGGCAGGTTTTTCCCAGGGAGCCGACATGTGCTACAGGCTGCTGGCTGAATACTTCGATGATGATGAGCTTAGCGGCAGGCTGGTGGCAGTATATGCCATTGGATGGCCCTGCACAAAGGAGATGGTTGAAAAGTATCCACAGATAAAGCCTGCCGAATCAGCTGATGACCTGGGCGTGGTAGTAAGCTTTGACTGCGAGTCACCTGACCTGGAGGAGACATTTATAATTCCTGCCGGTACACAGGCCTATACCATCAATCCCCTTAACTGGAAAACGGATGCCACTCCGGCGGGCAAGTCCCTTAATCCCGGAGCCTGCTTTACGGACTACAGTGGTCAGATAAACTCAGAGATGGAAGGACTTTGCGGCTGCTATATTGATGAGGAGCGCGGCGCATTAAAAGTGACGGACATAGATCCTGCGGATTTCCCTGCATATCTGAATCTGCTCCCGGATGGCGGTTATCACATATATGACTATCAGTTCTTTTTCAGAAGCCTGCAGCAGAATGTTGAAAACAGGGTCAGCGCGTTTGCAGGAAAATGATGGAATTGTAAGTAATTCTGTACATTGTATTGAATGCATAAGAATATGTATATATATTGTTACTACTATTGAACCTGGGGACTAAAAAAGTGAGGTAAAAAAGTGAAGAAGAAAATTATTTTATTATTAGGGATGCTGGTTTTGACTGTATCACTGATCGGATGTTCAGAATGGTGTTATGAAGAATGGGGAGAATAAAAAGTGAAATACAGTATTGATACATACAGACTATATCAGAGCGAGAAATATTTTGCGCATACTGTCCGCATCCATGTCAGAATGAAGGATGAAGTTGATATAAATGTACTGGATAAAGCAGTTAACGCAGCGATCAGGCGATATCCTTACTTTGCTGTCAGAGTGACTGTTGATGAGGATGGAGGGTATATTCTTGTTCCAAACGACAAGAAGATTGTCGTGATGCCTACTGCCGAAAAAATGCCAATGCTTGGAAGCAGCAGCATAAATGAACATCTGCTTTTTGTGGACTGTGCGGGAAAGGATATCTTTTTCAACATAAGCCATGCCATGTGCGGCGGAAGAGGCTTTCAGCCCTGGGTTATGACAAATGTATATGAATATGTGAAAGAAAAATACAATGTGGAGCCTTTGGCACCGGAAATCAGGAAAACGGACAGTGACTTTCTTCCGGGTGAGACTGAGGAACCAACGATGGATATGCTGACAACGGAAGAGCCAATCTATAAAAGAAAAATTAAAAAAGCTCCGGTTCTTGGCATGGATTACCTTACGAGTGTATTTATTCCGGTAAAAAGAGACCCGAATTATCTGGTCGTTACCATCAATCAGCAGGATCTTTTAAAAGTCTCGAAAGTGAATGATTCCAGCGTGCTTTCTTTATTCTTCGTTATGTTTGCAAGGACCTTAGACAGGGTTTTTCCTGAGAAAGAAAAGTTTATTGTGGGAGAGGCAGCGCATAATCCGCGGGAAAGTGTGGGACTTCCCAATACACATTGTGATTTTTTAAGCCATGTGCATGTAGATTATGACAGAGACAGTCTAAAAGGTGATCTGGAAAAACTGGGAACAAGAACCAGAGGGCAGATTATTCTTCAGACAGACCCGACTGTCAGCCATGCACAGGTAAGAGAACTGTTTGAACTTTATGAAGAGATTGACAGACAGCATGGTCTTAAGGCAAAAAGAAAGTACATGGAGAAACACAGCCTGGCTACCGGCAAGGATGTACAACACGGAAGTTTTATTGCCAATTACACAGGGCTGATGGATTGGGGGGAGCTGGCGGATTATGTTGAGTTTTTTGTTTTTGTTATCGAAGGCCATTTTACGATAGAGATCACCGCCATGGCAGATAAGATTTATGTCGGATTCATGCAGCTTATAAAAACAGATAAGTACATAAATCTCTTCCGGGAAGAACTTGAGAAAGTGGGTATTCCGTGTACGATTGAGGGTCCGTTTCCCAAAAGACTGCCAAAGCATGAAATTCCTTTAAAATAAAAGTACTGACCATACTTTGTCTGCGGAAAGTTAAGTAAATGAGAGTGATCAAAACCATAAGCTTTGCACCCATGGAGGGAATCACCGGTTCCACATACCGTAAGGTTCATCGTGAATTCTTCGGAGGCGTGGACCGGTATTATACGCCCTTCCTGGCTGCAAATAAAAACCATAAATTCAAGCATAGGGAGACCAGGGAGTTTCTTCCTTACGACCCGTGCCTTGTTCCCCAGGTGCTGACGGGAAATGCAGCGGATTTCGTATGGGCGGCTAAAACCATAGCGGAGGCCGGCTATGAAGAGGTTAACCTTAATCTTGGCTGTCCGGCATCCACGGTAGTGACCAAGAAAAAGGGAGCAGGGCTGTTAGCAGATACCTACGCCCTGGAATGCTTTCTGGATGAGATTTTTTCAGCATCCGGTCTTCCGAAAATTTCCGTCAAAACAAGGATAGGCTTTGATAGCCCGAAGGAAGCTGAATATCTTGGTGAACTTTATGCAAATTACCCCTTCTGTGAGGTGGTCATACATCCGCGGGTGAGGCAGGATTTTTACTCCGGAACGCCTAATCTGGAAGCATTCACAATAATGAAGGATAAGCTGCCTTGTCCCGTCTGCTATAATGGCGATATAAGGACTGTGGCGGATGCCATAAATATAAGCAAAATGTTTTCGGATGTGCAGCATATTATGATAGGCCGGGGGCTGGTGGCGGATCCGGCTCTGGCAGAAGAGATACGGGTTGTATTGACAGATAAACCGTCAGGCAGAGATACAAATGATGACATAAATAAAGAAAATGCCGAGGACTGTTCTGCGCAGAAAAAAATAGGAAAGGCTGCTGATGGCAAAATTACAGATGGCTTATATACCAGTCATGAAGTTCATCGTCCTGACAACAGGCTTATGCTTGAATATGTAGACACCCTCTGGAACGAGTATATTGCAATCTATTCCGGAGAAAGGGATGTCCTGTTCAAAATGAAGGAGCTCTGGTTTCATATGGGCAGCATGTATCCGGAGTATTCAAAGCAGCTTGATTCTATAAAGAAATGCAGGCATGCCGAAGAGTATAAAGAATTGGTGCGGCAGATACTATCGTAGCAGTGTACCCTGTTATGGGATAGTGGAAATGAGAATATGAATGGTACCGGACCAAAGAAAAAGTTTGGATTTAGATCCCAGACTGTTCAGGAGTGGCTGCGGATTAATATTTGAATATACGGAGGCTAATATGAAAGATAAAGATAAAACCAGGGATCCTCTCGCCTGGGAAGAAATAAGTACAGAGCATATTATTCAGGATGAGTGGATAGATTTCCGCAGATCCGCATACCGCTTTCCTGACGGAAGTGTTTTTGAACCGTACTATAGCTACAGCAGAAAGGACTATGTGGTAATAGTTGCTTCTGATGTAGAGGGAAAATATCTCTGCGTGCGTCAGTACAGACAGGGTATAGAAGAAGTGACTACGGAATTTCCTGCCGGCGGGATTGAGAGGACAGATGGAAAGGAATATGGCGGCTCTGGGGGTGTTTCAGCCGAAGATGCTCTGGAAGCGGCAAAGCGCGAACTGAGGGAAGAAACCGGCTATGAATCTGATGAGTGGAAAGCGCTGCTCAAGGTTCCTTCCAATGCCACCATAGCGGATAACTACGCACATCTCTTTGTGGCAAGGAACTGCCGCAGGGTTTCTGACCAGGACCTGGATGACACGGAATTCCTGAATGTGATAAAGCTTTCAGCGCAGGAAATTGAAAGCTTGATTTCTGAAGAAAAATTCCAGCAGGCGGTGCATATCGCAGCCTGGATGCTGGCTTGCAGGAGATGAGAGATTTCCATTATCCCTCCCTCCAGCTGTTGCAGATTTCCATTCAATGGATGAAGTAATAGACAAATTATTTGGACAGAAATTATTGGTTTAATTTACAAAGTCAAGTTGGGGCGAGTAGGTATGGGAATCGGTGAAAGATAAATCTGGATGTAGGAAATATGCAAATTATCTGGTCACAGCAATTTAGTGTACTTTATAATATCCCCGTCTTCGCTCCGATCATACCCGTTTTTCTCGAAGCATTTCTGTGATGCGCTATTCTCTTTTTCTACAAATGCAGACAGAACCGATATCTTTTGGTCGATGACCGTATCCAAAAGTCTGATGATTTCATTGCCATAGCCTTTACCCCTGTGGTCGGGATTTATCATATAGCTTATGGTGCCGGTATCGCCGTCAATATCTATGCGGATGTGTCCGAGTTTATCCCGGCCGTCAGTCAGGATATAAAGCCTGCAGTTTTCGTCATCCAGCTTTCCCTTGAACCATTTAAGATGCGAGTCGGTATCTATCTCTTCTTTATTGAATGATTTGGCCCTGGTCTGAGGATCATTCCTCCATGCCAGGATGTCCATGGCATCTTCAATTGTTGCTTTTCTTAGCTGCATATGTTTTGCACCCCATAATACTGCCCTGCTTTGTTATATCCAAATCCGTACAATGTAATCATACACAATATAACACAATCAGACGATATTTTCATGAAACATTTAGATAGCACGAAGCACCTGCATTTTCACGTAACTATTCAAGACAGCCTGAAGCACTTACAGCCACGGACGTACCAAATACACTCTGTCAATTACCGAATACACATAAAAAACAACGGAATAGACGCAGACCGTGTTTTAAAACATCATATTAATATATAATATTTACGACATTTTTTGCTTAACTACGAGGGGGATGCCTGAAAAAATATCGGTGGTGTTTTTTCAGCAGAAAGAGGAATTATGAAAGATATGGTTGATATCGAGGTGGTGCTGGACGAGAGATATCTCGATCCTAAAGTCACTATCCAGACGAAAGACAAGACCAGGCAGGTTGAGAACATCATATATGCCATTGAAAATGTCTCCGAGAACGATTTTCCCATTATTCCCGCAAGAAGCGAGGAAGGTGTGGAATTCGTATCCCAGAGAGATATTATCAGGGTATTCACGGAAGGGAGAAAGGTGGTCATTGAGACCGAGAATGGCAGTTATTCTTCCAAAAAGAACCTGACTGGGCTGGAATCGGACTTAAATCCTTCAAGGTTTATACGGATATCCCAGTCAGAGATTATCAACCTGTATAAAGTAAAAAGCTTTGACATAAACATTGCCGGGACCATCGGTGTAGAATTTGAAAACGGCACCAAGTCCTGGGCATCAAGAAGCTGTGTAAAAACGCTCAAGGAATTTCTTGGCGTATGATCGGATCAGAGGTATAGATGAAATTTTCGCACAGAGTGATCGTTTTATCGTCTATAGGTTTTGGCTTCGGAGTGATCTTCAGTGTGCTGCTGTGTGCTTTTTTGGCCTCAGAGGTTACTACTGACGGAACCGAGCTCAGGCTGTGTGCTCCGGAATTTATTGATGCAGTAGGAAATCCCCTGACGGCATTCACCATACAGGCTTTTGCATCCGGCATAAACGGAGTGATCTGCATGGGAGGCGCCGCTATCTATAGTATCGAAAGCTGGAGCCTGGTGAAATGCACAGTGTGCCATTTTATTGTTTCCATGACCAGCTACTTTGTGCTGGCTTTTTCAATGAGATGGTTTACCGTTAAGGATATCAGGGATGCACTTATAATGTTTGTCATTCTTGTATTAGTCTATTTTATTATCTGGATCATAAATTATCTTACATACAAAGCGGAGCTGAAAGCAATAAACAGAGAACTTGAGGAACTTAAGAAAGCCGACAGAGAGGTTGCTGAATGATCAGGATAATGGTTACCGGAAGAAACAGAAAGATTGCGAGTGATGTCTGCGGCCATCTGGAAACTGACAGAGGTTATGTTCCCATAAAATGTCCGGCAGCCAAGACCCCTGTTCTTGACATGGTCCTTTCGGAAATGCCCCATGTGATAATTGTCTGTGCCGGGAATGAAACTGCCGACACAGTTAAGGTTTTTGATGTCCTGAAAGAAAGCACCAAGGCAGGTTTTTCCTCTATTATCGTGATAGCGAATGATGAGGATAAAAAGACTTTTATCGATAATACAAAATTAAGAAAGATCTCTTTTCTGTCCAGGCCGGTTTCTCTTATGGCACTTTATACCAAACTTGAGGAATTTGAGGAAAAGTATAAGGACAATAATTCCATGGATTTTTCCATGATCACGGAGTTTGAAAATACCAGGGAAGAATTTCCCCGCAAGCATATACTTGTGGTGGATGATGAAGCTGAACAGCTTGCGGCCATCAAGGAAAACCTTGCAGAGTTCTACGAAGTAACTCTCATCAATAAAGGAAAGAATGTCTTCAGGTATCTGGAGAAATATAAGGTCGACCTGATACTGCTGGACTATGTGATGCCCGAGATGGACGGGCCGGAGGTCCTTAAGTTGCTTAGGGCGCATCCTGATTATAAAGAGATTCCCATAGTATTCCTGACCGGTGTATCAGATAAAGAGACTGTCATAAAGACACTGGTGGAACTGAAGCCCCAGGGCTATATACTGAAGCCGTCGAAAAAGTCCGAAATGGTAGCAAAGATCATAGATGTGCTTGGATAGAGCATGCATCGGATACGGGTATTTAAAACTCGTTGCACTGGCGTGAAATGTGGGGGGGATCAAATGGAATTCGATTTTGGTATACTTGAAGGAAAAGGTATATCTGTAACAGAAGGCATATCCTATACAGGAAGCAGCGAAAAATATGTTTCCGCGCTGCAGCGGTATTTCAGGGGGTATGAGTCAAATAAAAAAACGCTGGAGGATTTTCTGTCCGCCGGAGACATGGAAGGCTATTCCATAAAAGCCCATTCTTTAAAAAGTAATTCCCGCATGATAGGAGCGTCCGCACTGGGGGGCATATTTGAAGAGCTTGAGCTGGCGGCAAAGGAAGGTAATGCAAAGTTTGTCGCCAGCAGGACCAAAAATGCGATGGAGCTTTATGGCAGAGTGATAGAAGCCATTAGGCCCTTTGGCGAAATGGAAAAGGTTACTGCAAGTGATGAGATCTCAGCAGAAGAGGCAAAGGAAACAGCCCAAAAACTGCTGGAAGCTCTGGATGATTTTGATGATGAACTGTCGGCTGCGCTGGCGGCAAAGCTTGAGGGATACCCCTTCAGGATTACCCAGCGTCAGAAATTAAAGGAAGCGGCAGGCTACATAAGCGATTTCAGCTATGACGAGGCTGCAGAGCTTATAAAGGAGATAATACCTGCGATAGAGTAAGGGTATAGGCGTATGATGCAGTATGAACGAACCTAAGAAAGAGTTGGCACAAAATCAGGAAGAGAAAATGAATAAAATGGTGGTCATTATGATCACATTTTTTTTCATTGCCATAACTGTTTTCGTCTTTTCTTTTTTCCTTGCACATATGCTGAAAGGCAGGGATGCGGACCAGATAACCTGCAGCTGCAATGCACTTACGGGTTTTAAGTTGTCGGGAGAAAAAGGCAGGGAGGTTTCTTTTCCCAGCAGCTACAAAATGGCGGCAGGAGAGGAGCTTGTGCTGGAGACGGTTCTTCCCGAAGTGATAAATGATGATACCTGGATATGTTACCTCAGTGACAGCAACACGTCCGTATATATTGATGGTGAGCTGCGCAAAAACTATGACAAGAATAAGGACACAATTATCGGCGGCGCACTGAAGAGGCTTCACATCTTTGTAGAGCTGTATCCCCGGGATGCGGGAAAAACCATAAAGATAGTTTTTTCCGCAAACAGAAATAACACCATAAACCTGCGTCCCGTCTATATCGGAAACAGCCTTGGTATCATAGAGAGGATAATAACTCTTGATATCGTAAATTTCATTCTGACCTTTGCCCTGCTTTCGATTTCGCTCATTGCAATAGGGATAGGCTTAATGCTCCGTTTTTCCAGAAAGATGGAATCTCCCATAACGGCCATGGGTGTCGGTGTTCTCTTTATGAGCATATGGCTGATATGTGATTCCAGTCTTTTCCAGCTTGCTTTCAGGCATTATTACATAGACGGCACTATGTCATATCTGATGGTGCTGCTCATCCCCTATCCTTTCATATACTATCTGGATGTTCTGCAGGAACACAGATACAGGATGCTTTATATCTACAGCCTTTTCTATCTTGAAGTGGTAACGGTATGCACATGTCTTCTGCATTTTTCCAATACGGTGGATTTTCTTACCATGCTTCCGTTTATTGCGGTTACACTGGGCATCATAATGATAGTGCCGGTGATCACTATGGTACTTGATTACAGAAGCGGTGCATATAAGTCATATCTCATAAGTTTTATAGGCATTATAGGTCTGCTTGTTTCCTGTGTATTCGAGATCATCCGTGTGGTATCGGTTGATGAAAAGCATGTGGGTACATACGTTATCATCGGTCTCTTCTGGACCATAATCCTTGCAATAATACATCAGCTGAATATGGTAAGGGAAGCTCAGAAGGAAGCTGCAATGGCTGTAAGGGCAAGCGAGACCAAGACGAACTTCCTGGCAAATATGTCCCACGAGATACGTACCCCCATGAATGCGATCCTGGGAATGGACGAGATGATACTGAGGGAAGCGAAGGACAATGAAAAGATCACCAAGTATGCATCTGACATAAAGTCTGCCGGGAACATGCTGCTTTCCATAATCAACGACATACTGGACTTAAGCAAGATAGAGTCCGGCAAGGCAGAGCTGGTGGTTTCGGATTTTGAGATCTGTTCTGTGGTAAACGACCTGACAAATATCGTAAAGAAAAAGGCAGAGGATAAGGGACTTGAGTTTTCCTTTGATGCTGCAGAGGACATACCCGTCAGGTTCAACGGAGACGAGATCAGGACCAGGCAGATAATGCTGAACATCATAAACAATGCAGTCAAGTATACGGACAGCGGCTTCGTAAAGGTGAAGCTGGATATGGACCGGAGTGTAGAGCCATCTAATATCAGCGAGGGTGACAGGGTTACTCTCAAATTTACCGTGGCCGATACCGGTATAGGAATAAAGGAAAGCGATGTGGCAAAGCTTTTCCAGCCCTTCGACCGTTTAGAGGAAACAAAGAACCGGAACATAGAGGGCACGGGACTGGGCCTTAGTATAGCAGGAACATACGTGGAGCTGATGGGCGGACATATAGATGTGGAAAGCGTATACGGCCAGGGATCCACATTTACCGTATATATGCCCATGACCGTTGTAAATCCCGCACTCATAGGCAATTTCAGTGTCAGGATAAACGAGATTCATAACCGCAAGGCTGCAGAGATACCGGTGGTTATTGCCCCCAATGCGTCGGCCCTTGTGGTGGATGACAATGAAATGAACCTGGAAGTCATAGCGGGACTTCTGGAGCGGACCAAGATAAGAACGGATCTGGCACTGTCAGGCCCCGAAGGCATAAGTATGATGGCAAGGAGGAGCTACGATATAGTTTTCCTTGATCAGATGATGCCGGGGATGGATGGTATTACCACACTTAATAAGATGCGCGCTGAATATGATATGAGGGGCGTATCCGTGATAGCCCTTACTGCGGATGCAGTGGCCGGAGCCAGGGAGTACTATCTTGAAAACGGGTTTGATGATTATATATCAAAACCGGTTAAGGCAGATGCTCTTGAGAATATACTGATGGCCCATCTTCCAAAGAACCTGCTTCTCTCGCAGGAGGAGGTAGACCGCATCACCAATGCAGAGGAAAAGAGCAGACAGGAGAAAGCTGCATTAAAGAATGTGGTGGTTATTGATCCTGACAAGGATGCACTAAGGAGTATAAAGGAAAAAAGTGAGGGCTTGTACAAGGGTACTTTTGTGACGGATATGGAAAAAGCCGGCAAGTATCTGGAAAAGCACGATGCCGACTATGTGCTTGTTAAGAAAGAAATATTTATGAAGGCGGTTGAAGGGGAGCAGGACTGAAAGTATCACAAAAAGCGTAAGAAAGAGGAAATGTGAAAATATGAAAAAGAAGATCATAGGCGGAATGCTTGCTGTAATAATGGCCCTGAACATGATGGCCTGCACACCGGGACAGGACAGTGATCCCGCCGGCGGGAATGTTACTGAGGAAGGGAAAGGAACGGAAAACTCAGGCGAAGAAGCTGAAAACGAGACTGAAGCAGATGGCGCGGATGATTTCCGTATCGGAATAGTTACCGGATCTTTTTCCCAGTCTGAGGATGACAGGCGGGGTGCCGAGGCCTTCCGTGATAAGTATGGAGAGGAAAATGTGACTCTTGCAATCTACCCCGATAATTTCACTGAAGAGTATGACGTCACGGTCCAGACTATCGTCAATCTTGCAGAGGATCCCAAGATAAAAGTGATAATCGTCAACCAGGCAGTTGACGGCACGACGGAAGCTTTCAGACAGATCAAAGAGATGCGGCCGGATATAATCTGCATTGCCGGAGAAGCCTATGAGGACTTTGCGGATATAGGAGAGGTGGCAGACCTTGTGGTCAGCTGCGATTTCGTCAGCCGCGGATATCTGATGATACGTACTGCCCATGAGCTGGGATGTGACACCTTCGTGCATATTTCCTTTCCGAGACACCTTGCATACGAAACAGTTTCCAGGGAGGTGGCGATAATGGAAGCTGCCTGTGATGAATTTGGAATGGAGTTTGTGAGCGAAGAGGCACCTGACCCCACCACAAGCGTAGGTGTTCCCGGTGCACAGAGCTATATCCGTGAGCATGTTCCCGGATGGGTAGCAAAATATGGAAAGAACACAGCGTTTTTCTGTACTAATGACGCACATACGGAGCCACTTATCAAAGGGCTGTTAGAAAACGGAGGCTATTTTATTGAAGCAGACCTTCCTTCGCCGCTTTTAGGATATCCGGGGGCCCTGGACCTTGACTTCACTGAGGATACCAGCGCATTTGAAGTAAAGCTTCAGAAGATCGAGGATGCTGTAGTGGCAAACGGCGGCGCAGGAAGATTCGGCACATGGACCTATTCCTATGGCTACACTGTTTCTGCAGGACTTGCGGAGCATGCCAGGAATGTGATCTTAGGCGAGAGCGAACTCAACAATATGAAGGATCTTTCAAAGGCTTTCGGTGAGTTTTCCCCCAATGCGGAATGGAACGGATCTGCATACACGGATGCTGATACGGGCGAAACTGCAGACAATATACTTCTGATATACCAGGACACATACATAATGGGAGATCCCGGATACTACATGGGATCCACACAGGTAGAAGTACCGGAGAAGTATTTTACTATTAAATAATCATAATAGGTGGTTCATATGCGGGACGAAGCTAAGACAGGGAAAAAAGAAGAGAAGGCAGCGAACGAATACAAGAAACGCAGCATGATCATTCCTCTGATAATGGTGTCTGTGTTTGTATTCGTCATGGTCATCTACACATCGACGCTGGTTTATAATGTGGCGGTGCTGAATTCAAATGCTGTTATAGAAGACAAGATCAGCAACGTATCTTCCCTTGTTGAGAACCATCTGAACACTGCAAAGAATGTACTTCAGATCAGCGCGGATTCCGTTCAGCACATGATGATCAGCGGAAGCACGCCTACCAGAATACATGAGTTTCTCGTGGAAGAATCCGACAATGTGGAAAAGCAGTTCGGTGAGGATTATCACGGACTATACGGCTATATCATGAGCCGGTATATGGACGGCATGAACTGGGAGCCGCCTGAAGGTTATGATCCCAAGACAAGGGACTGGTACATTGTCGCAAAGGAAAACGATGGGGATATTGCATTTGTTCCGCCCTATGTTGATGCACAGACCGGTGAATTGATCATCTCAGTATGCAGGATGTTTCCGGATCGCCAGAATATTCTTTCTCTTGATGTCAAACTTAACGGCATGCAGGAGCTTATGGATGACCTGACACTTAACGGCAAAGGCTACGGATTTATCATTGATGAGGACGGTTTCATAATTGCCCACAAGGATGAAAAAAAGAAGGGCGATTACATCAGCAGCCTTGAAGGCGGAAAAGAGCTGCTGGAAATGATAAAAGGAGAGGAAAAGGGCAAGCTTTCCCATAAATTTGACGGAGAGTCCAGCACAGTATTTTTTAACCGTCTGTCTAACGGCTGGTATGTTGTCATGGTAGTCAGCAACAGCGAGCTGTACGAGGATGTGGTAAGGCAGCTTTTTATAAATATTTTTATTTCCATTTCAGTATTCGTTCTGATCTCAATTATTTATTATCTGGGTTATAGGAATGATAAGATTTATTCTAAGCGTATGGAAGAGATGAAGATAGAGGAGCAGCGCCAGGAGTACGAGACCAGGGTGCTGAAGCTGGAAAAAGATGCGGCGGATGAAGCCAACAAGGCCAAGAGCAATTTCCTGGCCAATATGTCCCATGAGATAAGGACCCCCATGAATGCGATTCTTGGCATGGACGAAATGATACTCAGGGAGACTGATGACGCAAGGATAAGAAAATACGCCACCAATATACAGAGTGCAGGCAGGACATTGCTTTCCATAATCAACGACATACTGGACTTAAGCAAGATAGAGTCCGGACGGATGGAGCTGGTTTCCGTGGAATATGATTTTACCTCTGTCCTGAATGACATTGTAAATATGACCATGGCCAAAGCAGAGGACAAGGAACTTAGCTATGAGCTGACCGTGGATCCGGGTATCCCTTCAGTGATGTACGGTGATGAGATAAGGATACGCCAGGTCATACTGAACATAGTAAACAATGCCATCAAATATACGGAGAAGGGCAGCATAAAGATTTTTGCAGGCTTCAGGGATGATGAAAAGAAACTGGTGGTAAGAGTCACGGATACCGGCATGGGTATCAGGGAAGAAGACATGGATAAGCTTTTCTCTTCCTTCCAGAGACTGGATGAGACCAGAAACAGGAATGTGGAAGGTACCGGACTGGGATTGAATATTACGAGGCAGCTGGCTGAAATGATGGGCGGCAGCATAAATGTTGAGAGCAAGTACGGAAGCGGATCGGTATTTACTGTTGATATGGTGCAGAAAGTGGTAGATCCCACACCCATAGGCGATTATACGGAGCGTCTGATGAAGGCCAATGAGCAGAGAAAAGAATTCAGGCCGAGCCTGGTGGCACCGGATGCAAAAGTCCTTATAGTGGATGACAATGAAATGAACCTTGAGGTCATCACGGAGCTGATGGCTGACACTAAGATAAGGACAAGCGTTGCACTGTCAGGATCTGAATGCATCGAGATCGTTAAAAAGGAACACTTCGATATGATACTGCTGGACCAGATGATGCCCGGTATGTCAGGTACACAGACCCTGGAGATCATAAAGAAGGAGCATCTTGCAGATGATACACCGGTCATAGCGCTGACTGCGGATGCCATAAGCGGGGCCAGGGATAATTACATAAGGGAAGGCTTTTCCGATTACCTGTCCAAGCCCGTAATGTATGTCGATCTGGAGAACATACTGATAAAGTATATAAACAGCTCACATATAAAAAATGATTCCGGTTTGCCCGGGGACGGGGACCGGAATGAAAAAGCTGGTGACGCTGCTGAAAAACCTTTGGTACTTGTCATAAGCGGATCCACCGAGAAGCTGAAGGACATAAAGGAATCCCTTTCCGGAAAGTACAAGGGCGTGTTTGTAAAGGATGAAGCCAGCGCAGAGAAGTTCCTGGCAAAGCACGAGGTTGCGTTTATCATCCGAGAGCCGTAAAATGGGGTCAGATCCTTTGGACCAACAGTCAAAAGGGTCTGACCCTTTTTAGATTTAGGAAGGAATATGATATGTCGGAACAGTTTTCAAGAACCCAGCTGCTGCTGGGGGCTGAGGCTATGGAATCGCTATACAGTAAGAGAGTTGCCGTTTTTGGTATAGGGGGAGTGGGCGGATACGTGTGCGAAGCTCTCGTGCGCAGCGGAATCGGCGCCTTTGACCTTATTGATGATGATAAGGTCTGTCTTTCTAATTTAAACCGTCAGATCATCGCTACCGGAAAGACGATAGGTCAGTACAAAGTAGATGTAATGCGTGACAGGATGCTGGATATCAATCCCGATGTGAAAGTTGTGGTTCATAAGTGTTTCTTTCTGCCCGAGAATGCTGATGATTTTCCTTTTAATGAATACGATTATATTGTAGACGCAGTTGATACTGTTACAGCCAAGATAGAACTCATCATGAGGGCACAGAAAGAAGGCGTTCCCATTATCAGTGCCATGGGAGCCGGAAATAAGCTTGATCCGGGCCGGTTCAAGGTCGCAGATATTTATGAAACAGAGGTCTGTCCTCTTGCCAGGGTCATGCGCAGGGAGTTAAAGAAACGGAATGTTAAAAAACTGAAAGTGGTTTATTCCGATGAGCCCCCCATACAGCCGCTGGAGGATACGTCCAATAGCAGCAGTGATGCTTGTAATCCGGAATCTGAGCCTGAGCACAGAACTCGGAGGTCTGTTCCCGGAAGTACGGCCTTCGTCCCGGCTGTCGCCGGCCTGATGATCGCCGGAGAAATTGTAAAAGATTTGAGATGTTATGAAAAAAAGACCTTACACTGATCATTTAGTGTAAGGTCTTTTTTGATTTTTGTTTTATGATTAATTACGGATTGTCGTTCTCTACAGCATCCTCAGGAAGCTTTACGTTGTATGTCTTGTTATCAACGATGATCTCTATGGTGTACCACCAGTTAACGGGGCTTGCTGTTATACCGATTATCTCGCCTTCCTTGGTGGTTGTTATGGTCTGGCCGTTCTCTTCTCTGCCGAAGTGTACCAATACCATCTGGCCGATGTGGTATTTAGGCTCGCCGAGCTGTCCTAATGTTCCGCCTACTGCCTCGCTGAGCATATCGTCTGTTAACTGGATGTTTCTGTTATCTGTCATATCTTTTTCCTCCTGTTTTTTAATGTGACCTTCCGGTCTGTTCTCTGATAGTTCCACTATACGGGATTCAATATGCGAAAACAATAAATCCTGCGCAGTCGGTTATTTTTTATGCTTAAGTGGTAGATATATAAATTGTTCAGATGCAATTGTGGAAAGCAACATACCACTTAGACATAAAAAAAGACCACCTACGCAGGAATCGTTGTTTATTTTATGCCATATTGCTATATTCAAACTATCAGAAACATAAAGGAACGGTGCAGTAAGCGGTGGACAGCAAACAGAAAACAAACACAGCCACACCTGCATCCGGAAAATCAAAAGCAATAGGAGGAAAAAGATATGGCAGAGAATATGAAGTTAAACGATGAGGCAATGGCAAATGCAGCAGGCGGCGAGCTTGATCCCTATCAGGATATAGCAGCGATCACGGGAATAGTAATGGTAAATCCCCTTCCCGACCACCACGATTCCTATATCTGGGATGAGTGCCAGCAGCATGGGTATTCCGTA
>JAILDD010000083.1 GCA_024689605.1 Lachnospiraceae bacterium | reverse complement strand
TGCAGGGATATGGAGAACTGCCAAAAGAAAGTCTTCAGGCTGAAGATATTGATCTTTTCTTAGCCGGTAAGTTTATGCTGCCGTTAGTGTGGGATATGCGTAGACTGCGTAAATTATATCCCGATGCCATTACGGCAGATTGGTTCGTGTTACGTGGCCAGGAAAAGAGCCTGTTATACGGGACGGATTTTTTAGAAATGCTGCTGGAAAAAGGCGATGCATTTAAGGAATCCGAAAGAACCGTGAAAATTATAAATGTGGAGCTTGTCATAGATCCATCAATAGAAAAGTACTTTGACGGCCTGTGTAACACCATCGGCATGGATCTCAAATACAGTGACCTGCCAAAGAAGGACGTAAAGAAAATTGACTGTGACAATGGCAGTTCCCTGATCTGGCTTCCTGTTTGCCTTACAGAGTATTTCAAAGATGTTGTTGTATATGGCATAGAGAATGGGAATATAAAGGATTATATAGATGCCAGAGATAATATTCTTAATTTCGTAAATCCGCAGGATAGAATATATCTTGCAGCGGAGAAGGATATAAAGGTTACAAGTGTATGCAGATATGATGGCCAGGTTTATTGTAAGACCTCCATTGGCCTCGTGAAAATTCCGGATGATGATTCGGATGATGCATTATGTTTGTGGTGTGAAGATCTGCCTGGATCATATCTTCAGTGTATCGTATCAGAGGGTGAATGGATCCCGGTTGAAAAAACTCTTGATGAAATAGTTTATAATGAATGATAAAAATACAATACAATAGACTAGGGAGTAAATGAACACGAATAAAAAGCTGCACCGGGTGAAGGGAACCCAAAATGTTAGATAAGTACATTCGGGGTGAAGTTCACGGATTGGTGCAGCTTTTTAATAGGCAAATATCGTATGCTTTTATTTTAAGCTCTGCATATACTTATCCATATCTTCTGCAATCTGCTTGGACACAGCAACGGCAGCTACTACTGTCTTGGCACCGGTTACTACATCACCGGAAGCGAAGACGCCGGGCATGGTGGTTTCGCCGTGTTCATTGGTTTCGAGAGTACCGCGCTGATTCTTCTTAAGCTCTACATCCTTGTGCAGATTGTCCTGCGGCACCTGTGAAATGGCAATTATGATGCTGTCAGCAGGGATAAGTTCTTCTGTTTCCGTTAATATCTTATATCCTTCTTCTCTGTTTCCTTCCATATCACAGAATACGGGACCTTCGTCCTCGATACGTATGGGAGTCTTACGGAAAACAAATCTGACGCCGTCTACTTTTGCATATTCGAATTCCGTTGTTGATGCACTTACGGAATCACCGCGGACATAGACAGTGACTTCTTTTGATCCGTGGCGGATAGCTGTCCTTGCAACATCCATAGCGGCATTGCCTCCGCCTATGATCGCTACGCGGTCTCCGAGCTCATATACATCGGGGCTGTTCAGGTAGTTGATAGCGTAAAAAACATTTCCAAAAGTTTCCCCGGGGATACCAAGTTTACGAGGCCTCCATGCCCCGGTTCCTACGAATACAGCTTTGTAGCCGTCATCCATAAGATCCTTAATGGTGGTAGATCCGCCGAGTGCAAAGTTGGGACGGAACATGATACCCATTTCCCGCATTCTCTTGTAGTAGCGGTCGAGTATGGACTTCGGCAGACGGAACTCAGGAATGCCGTAATAAAGGATTCCGCCGATCTTTTCCCTTGTTTCAAAGACGGTGATCTTGTAGCCCTTCATGGCTAACTGGATAGCGATGGTGATCCCGGCGGGACCGGCTCCTATTACTGCGGCTTTCATGCCGTTGGGTTCCGGCACCTTGAGTTCGAGTCTCTCGAAACAGGAATCGGAAATATAGTTTTCTATGGTGGAAAAATGAACCGGGTCACCCTTTATTCCACGCACACAGTGGCCTTCGCACTGTTTTTCATGATCACAAACCAGAGAGCAGATCATGGAAAGGGGGTTATTATCAAAAAGTATCTGTGCAGCCTGCATCATATCCCTTTCCTTAAAAAGACGGATCACCTCCGGGATATTGGTATGTATGGGGCAGCCTTCCTCGCGGCATTTGGGATTTTTGCACTGAAGGCATCTGTTGGATTCATCTATTACATGTACTGACATGGTTTGGCCTCCTTTGGACAAATGAAAATGTAAGCGCTTACATTTTCGATTATATGAGACAAAATTTTGTTTGTCAATAGGGAGACTTTGTTGTTTGAAAGAAATAATTGTATGTGTTATATTTTAATATTATTGATTATCCCAGACGATAACAGACAAAAGCTTGTGTTGTTAACTATACGGTAAGATCATAGGGAGTGACCGGGAATGTTTGAAAGGATAAAAAATATCGCACTTTATGGCGGAACGGACAGGGAGAGCTATAATGCGGTAAAAGGCAGGATACAGGAAAATAACAGTATCATGTCTTTGGTTTTTGCATCTGTTGCATCGATACTTATAGGGATCATGCTGATGCTTTCGCATACACAGGAAGGATTTTCGGGATCAAGACCTGTATATATAGCCGGACTGATACTTTCCCTGATACAGATAATACTTTCGTTACACTCGCGCAAAGTTCCGTGGTTATCATATATATCGGTATATGCGGCTATTTCGGTATTCCTCTTATATGGTATCGCGATAGCAACGCTGACCAGACCTGCTGAGCAGACGGTAACTTTTATGGTCCTGCTCATATTTGTTCCGCTTATATTTGTGGACCGGCCTGTAAACATAGCGGTCAGCCTTATATTCTATATTGTCCTGTTTTTGATCATGGCATATAGGAACAAGACCGGTGCAGTACTTTCGGTGGATGTTACCGATGCCCTCATTTTCGGGATGCTTTCCATTGTATCTGAAACCGTAGTAAACAGGGCAAAGATACGAGGTTACGTTCTTGACAACAAGCTTCATATAATGAG
>JAILDD010000075.1 GCA_024689605.1 Lachnospiraceae bacterium | reverse complement strand
TGTGAAAAAGGATATAGAAGAACTCAGTGCTCTTGCACCGCTTCATAATCCTGCAAACCTTATCGGTATAAATGCCTGCGAAAAGAATATGCCCGGTGTTCCCCAGGCCGCTGTTTTTGATACGGCATTCCATCAGACCATGCCTAAAAGGGCATATATGTACGGACTTCCGTATGAGTATTATGAGAAATATAAAGTCCGCCGTTACGGTTTTCACGGTACCAGCCATGACTATGTATCTGCAAGGGCAGCGGAACTTATCGGAAAGGACCGTAAGGAACTTAGGATAGTAGTGTGCCACCTGGGTAACGGTGCCTCCATCTCAGCAGTAAAGAACGGCAAGTGTATGGATACATCCATGGGTCTTACACCCCTTGAGGGACTAATAATGGGAACCAGGTCCGGTGACCTTGATCCCGCAATCCTTGAGTACATCGGGGAAAAAGAAGGCCTGTCGGCAGCAGAAGTTAATACCGTTCTCAATAAAAAGTCCGGCATACTTGGACTTTCCGGTGGTGTATCTTCTGACTTTAGGGATATTGCCGCAGCAATAGAAGAAGGAAATGAAAAGGCAAAGACTGCTCTGGAAACCTATAATTACAGGGTTGCAAAATATATCGCATCATATGCCGTTGCAATGCAGGGTATAGATGTCATCGCATTTACCGCGGGTGTTGGTGAAAACAATTACGAAGTGCGTGCGGCAGTCTGCGACCATCTTGCATTTATGGGCGTAAAGGTAGATAAGGAAAAATTCAAGACTCACGGTGAGGAAATAATCGCATCCACAAAGGATTCGGCCATCACCGTAATGGTGGTTCCTACCAATGAAGAGTTGGCTATAGCAAGGCAGACCATCGCACTGCTTTGAGCAACATCGTAGAAAAAATAAAATGCCTGGACACTCCGGCAAAGGTAAGGCTTATATTTTTGGCACTTGTCCTTGTCTGGTGTACATATCTGTCTGCGGGATTTGCTTATGAGTTTTCTGTCCCGGACAATATGAAAGGTGCATTTCTGGATGTTAGCGACATTAAGGATGTATATGCAGACGGGTCTGATGTCACCTTCGCAGTTGTTATGCTGGGGATGGCAGGAAACTTAATGCTGGGTGTACTTTTCTTAATTGTCTTCGTGATCTATTTTGTCATAGTTTTTTTTGCAAGCCTGATACCGGTTCTGGTACTCCGATTTGTGGGACTCAGGAAGAAGTATACAGTTGATGAAGATGAGGCATATCTTGCACATCTGATGTACTTTATCTTTATAGGCCTGTCTTTGGTAGCAGGTCTCATTCTTACAAGATTTACGTCTGTGATCCCTTTGGTGGTATATACAGCGGAGTGGGCATTGGTGATGCTTATATATATTCTGGGTGTCAGAAAGAGAGCACGTGAAACCGAAGAGTATAGTTAAGTAAAAACATACTGTAAAAAAGATACAAAGGGCATTATAATAGGCTCTGTGTGTTTAACCCGAAAGAAGATTGTTTTGTGAAACGGGAGGATATATGTCATTACTTGAGATTAAAGGCTTAAAAGCAGGAATAGAGACAGGGGAGATACTGGGAGGTATCGATCTGAATGTTGAAGCAGGTTCCACACATGTCATCATGGGACCTAACGGTGCGGGCAAATCCACACTTGGAAATGTTATCATGGGAAGTCCGGCATATTCGGTGACGGACGGTTCGATTATCTTTGACGGAGAGGACATAACGAAGATGGCAGCCAATGAGCGTGCCAAGAAAGGATTGTTTATGTCTTTCCAGAATCCGTTGGAGGTACCGGGGCTTACCCTCGAAGCTTTTTTAAGAAGTGCCATGAGGGAAAGAACCGGCAAGGCTGTAAGGATCTTCCAGTATAAAAAAGAACTGGAGGAGACATGCAGGCTTCTTGATATGGATGAGGCATTTGTTGAGCGTGACCTGAATGTGGGTTTCTCCGGCGGTGAAAAGAAGAAAGCAGAGATATTCCAGCTCCTTATGCTTAAGCCGAAGCTTGCCATACTTGATGAAACGGATTCAGGTCTCGATGTAGATGCTGTGCGTATCGTGTCTAAGGGAGTGGAGATTTTTTCAAAGCAGGGCGGTTCACTTATTATCATTACCCATAACACCAGGATACTTGAGGCTCTGAATGTGGATCGTACTCATGTGATCGTTAAAGGAAAGATTGCCGCCGAGGGCGGTTCAGAGCTGATAGATGAGATAAATACAAACGGATTCGAGAAATACATATGACGGATATTGCAAGAAAAGATACACCAATAGATATAGATGAAGGGGATTCCGGCATCATTCTTGAAGATGTGGAGCGCGGGCTTTACGACTTTAAGGATGAGGAACGCGAGGAAGACTTTTTCAAAGTTGATGAAGGGCTGACGGAAGAGATAGTCAGGGAAATCTCTGAGACAAAGCATGACCCGGAATGGATGCTGGATTTCAGGCTTAAGTCCCTGAGGATATACAATGAGCTGAAGGTTCCCAAGTGGGGCCCGCCCATTGACGGTCTTGATATGGAAAAGATCGTCACCTATGTAAGACCGAAGACTGATATGAAGGCGTCCTGGGAGGATGTTCCGGAAGATATAAAGAATGCTTTTGATAAGCTGGGCATACCTCAGGCGGAAAGAGAGAGTCTCGGTGGTGTAGGTGCACAGTACGACTCTGAGCTGGTTTACCACAATGTCCGCGAGGATGTGGCAAAGCAGGGCGTTATATATACGGATATGGAGTCGGCGCTTACCGGTGAATTTGAAGAAATGGTCCGGGAGCATTTCATGAAACTGGTGCCCCCTACGGATCATAAGTTTGCAGCGCTTCACGGTGCGGTATGGTCCGGAGGATCTTTTGTATATGTTCCCCCAGGAGTGAAAGTAGATATACCGCTGCAGTCATATTTCAGACTTAATGCACCGGGTGCGGGACAGTTTGAACATACACTTATCATAGTCAGCGAAGGTGCGGATGTGCATTTCATAGAGGGATGTTCGGCACCTAAGTACAATGTGGCAAATCTTCATGCAGGATGCGTGGAGCTTTTTGTGGGGAAGAATGCACATCTAAGATATTCGACCATAGAGAACTGGTCCAAGAATATGTATAACCTGAATACCAAGCGTGCCATCTGCGAGGAGGGTGGAACGGTTGAGTGGATATCAGGATCCTTCGGTTCCCATGAGTCATATCTCTATCCTACATCCATACTTAAGGGTGACAATTCCCATGCGGAATTCACCGGCGTGACTTTTGCAGGAAAGGGCCAGAACCTGGATACGGGTGCAAGGATGGTGCACATAGGAAAAGGCACTTCATCCTTCATAGATACTAAGTCAATCTGCAAGAGCGGAGGCATCAGCACATACCGCAGCAGC
>JAILDD010000273.1 GCA_024689605.1 Lachnospiraceae bacterium | reverse complement strand
GTAAAGTTAATGGAAGAGGCCGGTGTTAAATTTGTAGTCAATACTGATGTAGGTAAGGATATCACTGCGGCAGAACTTAATAAGGAATATGACAGCGTGATACTCTGCTGCGGCGCATCAAATCCCAGGAACATAATCGCTCCGGGAAGGGATGCAAATGGAATCAGGTTTGCAGTGGATTTTCTTTCGGAGGTTACCAAGAAGCTTCTGGACAGCGAATTCAAGGATGTACCTTATGAGCTTGCAAAGGATAAGGATGTAATAATAATCGGAGGCGGTGATACGGGCAATGACTGTGCAGGAACCTGCATAAGACTGGGCGCAAAGAGTGTTACCCAGCTTGAGATGATGCCTGAGCCCCCCAAGGAAAGAACTCTTTCCAATCCCTGGCCTGAATGGCCCAAGGTTCTTAAGGTGGATTACGGCCAGGAAGAATCAATCTGGAAATTCGGTCATGATCCGAGAGTTTATCAGACAACAGTAAAGGAATTCGTAAAAGATAAAAAAGGCAACCTCAAGGAAGTGGTACTGGTTTCTCTTGAAGCTAAGAAGGATGAGAAGACCGGCAGGATGAACATGGTACCGGTGGAAGGTACTGAGAAGACCGTTCCTGCACAGCTGGTGCTTATTGCTGCAGGTTTCCTTGGAAGCGAGAAGTATGTTACGGATGATTTCGGTGTAGAGCTTGACGGCAGGACAAATGTAAAGACTGCACCGGGAAAGCACGCATCATCCAAAGCAAAAGTATATGCCGCTGGTGATGTACACAGAGGACAGTCACTGGTTGTATGGGCAATTGCTGAAGGAAGGGCTGCAGCCAAAGAGGTTGATGAGGCCCTTATGGGATATACAAATCTGTAATGTGGTGTGGCAAGCGTTTATTCTTTTTGACGGTGGAACAATGTTCTTTGATCGCTATGGGGAGCCGTTAAGGCGGCAGAAAGAGGAAGTATGACGAAGTATATATTTGTAACAGGCGGTGTTGTTTCGGGGCTTGGGAAAGGTATAACGGCAGCATCGCTGGGCAGGCTGCTTAAGGCAAGGGGACTTAAGGTGGCTGCACAGAAACTGGATCCTTATATTAATGTGGATCCCGGAACCATGAGTCCATATCAGCATGGTGAGGTATATGTTACCGAGGATGGTGCGGAAACGGATCTTGACCTGGGGCATTATGAAAGATTTATTGATGAAGACCTTACTAAATTTTCCAATCTCACATCCGGAAGGGTATACTGGAATGTACTCAATAAAGAAAGATGTGGTGAGTATCTGGGCTCGACTGTTCAGGTTATCCCCCATATCACAAATGAGATTAAGGAATTCGTATATCGTGCCGGCAAAGAGACCGGTGCGGACATTATTATTACTGAGATAGGAGGAACTATCGGTGATATCGAGTCCCAGCCTTTTCTGGAGGCCGTAAGACAGATTTCACTGGAAGTCGGACCGGAAAACAGTCTGTTTATTCATGTTACGCTGGTTCCCTATTTGCACGGTTCCAATGAACATAAATCAAAGCCTACACAGCACTCGGTTAAGGAGCTGCAGGGAATGGGCATTAAGCCTGATATTATAGTGCTCAGGTGCAATGAACCACTTGATCCGGGTATATTCAAAAAGATTTCAATGTTCTGTAATGTCAAGGAAGACTGTGTTATAGAAAACAGGACGCTCGGCTCTTTATACGGTGCTCCGCTTATGCTTGAGGATTCCGGTTTTTCCGGAGTAGTATGCAGGGAGCTGGGGATCAATGCTCCGGAGCCGGATCTTAAGGAATGGGAAGCGCTTGTTAGCAGTATAGATAATCTCAACAGCGAAGTGACAATAGGACTTGTTGGAAAATATGTCCAGCTTCATGATGCATACCTTTCTGTAGCTGAGGCACTGCGGCATGCAGGCTTTGCATTGAATGCAAAAGTCAATATAGAATGGCTTGATTCTGAAGAGATTACAGAGGCAAACTATAAGGAAGTGTTTGAAGGACTTTCCGGCATAATCGTTCCCGGGGGCTTCGGTGACAGAGGAATAGAGGGAATGATACTTGCAGCTAAATTTGCAAGGGAAGAGGGGATACCTTATTTCGGAATCTGTCTTGGAATGCAGATAGCTGTAATAGAATATGCGAGGCACGTGGCAGGAATAGAGGATGCATGCTCGGGTGAATTCCATGATCCTTCGGAGCATAAGGTCATCGACTTTATGCCGGGGCAGTCGGATGAGATAGAAAAGGGTGGAACACTAAGACTTGGAAGCTATCCCTGCAGTATCGTACCGGGCACAAAGATGGAGAGTTATTACGGAAAAACAGAGATCTCCGAAAGACACAGACATCGTTATGAATTTAATAATGACTATCGGGATGTACTTAAGGAGAAGGGGCTCTGCCTTTCCGGAATATCGCCTGACGGAAGGCTTGTCGAGACAGTGGAGCTGTCTGACAGGGATTTCTATATAGGTGTCCAGTACCATCCCGAGTTTAAGTCAAGGCCAAACAGACCACATCCATTATTCAAAGGCTTTATTGCAGCATCGCTGAAGCGTTAGGAGAAATGGTTGTTGTTTTGGATGAAAAACATTTGAAAAGTAGTGGATTTGCGGGGTTATGAACCGGAAAGAAAATGTGTATAATTGGATTGCATTCACAGATAAAAGTGAACGGCAAAGGAGAAACAGAATAATGGAACTTAACAGAAAACTGATCCTGGCGGACGGATCTGAATATCTGGGAACCGGCTTCGGAGGCAATAAGACTGCCGTGTGCGAGATAGTCTTCAACACTTCCATGGCCGGCTATCAGGAAATCGTTTCAGACCCTTCATATACCGACCAGGCTATTGTAATGTCCTATCCTCTTATCGGGAATTATGGTGTAGCGGATGAAGATTTTGAGAGCCGTATGGTATCCCCATCAGCCTTTATCGTAAGGGATATCAATGACAATCCTTCCAACTTCAGGTCAGCCAAGACCCTGCCCGAGCTTCTGGAAGAAAACGGTATCCCCGGAATCTGCGGCGTAGATACGAGGAAACTTGTAAGGAGCATCCGGGACAAGGGCTCGGGAAGGTGCATCATCGCCGACGCCTCCATGTCCGTAGAGGAAGGACTTAAGATAATAGAGGAAACCCCCATTCCACATGATGCGGTTAAGAGGTGCAGCTGTACGAAGAAATGGTATAGCCGTACGTCCAACCCTCTTTTTAATGTGGTGGCTATAGACTGCGGAATGAAGTC
>JAILDD010000272.1 GCA_024689605.1 Lachnospiraceae bacterium | reverse complement strand
ACGCCAACGCCTACGCCCACACCGACCCCTACGCCAAAGGCTACAGCAACTCCTACGCCTACCGCAACAGCGACACCGTCGGCATCGGCTTCAGCCTCAGCTTCGGTAACCGCAACCCCCAGTGCCAGCGCAAGTCCCAGTGCCAGCGTAACTGCGACACCGACCCCCACGCCAAAGGGAATGGACGACAAGAAGACCCTTCTCAAGGATAGCAAGGGCAACCAGATATACGTAAAGGAAGAAGGCAAGTACAGGGAAGCTGTTGTAGCTGATTATTATACCGCTGAGAAGTTCTACATTAAGAATGAGGATGCTTACATCTACAAGGGATGGCAGACCATAAACGGCAACGTATATTACTACGACAAAAACGGCAACAAGGTTACCGGTACACAGATCATCCAGGGTGTAGAGTACAAGTTTAACGACGAGGGAATCCTTTCCGTTGATAAGAACGGTTCCATCGGCATAGATGTATCGAAGTGGAACGGTACCATAGACTGGAATGCAGTAAAGGATTCTGGCGTCAGTTTCGTAATAGTACGCTGCGGATACAGGGGATCCTCCTCCGGAGTACTGGTAACCGATCCGAAATTTAAGAGCAATGTCCAGGGAGCCAGGGCAGCAGGCCTTAAGGTGGGAGTTTATTTCTTTACCCAGGCCATAAATGAAGTAGAGGCTGTGGAGGAAGCTTCCATGACTCTTTCCCTTATAAAGGGACTGGGCATAGGTTATCCCGTATTTATCGATACGGAAGCCTGCGGCGGAAGGGCCGACAGCATAAGCGCAGAACAGAGGACAGCAGTCTGCAGAGCCTTCTGCGAGACCATAAAGAGCGGCGGATATACTCCCGGTGTATATGCGTCAAAGGCATGGTATAATAATAACGTTAATTTCGGATCCTTAAGCGGATACAAGATCTGGCTGGCCCAGTATGCGTCCAAGCCTACTTTCAGCGGAAAGTATGACCTCTGGCAGCACACCGCCAAGGGCTCGGTGGACGGAATAAAAGGCAATGTTGATATGAACATCAGTTATTTAGGATATTAAAAAAGGAGATTTGCAGCGAATGAAAACTTATCTTGTGACAGGCGGCGCCGGTTTTATCGGATCAAATTACATTCATTACATGTTTGAAAAATACGGTGATGATATCCGTATCATCAACCTGGATGCTCTTACATATGCGGGCAACCCGGAGAACTTAAAGGATATTGAGTCCAGGCCAAACTATACTTTTATAAAGGCTGACATAACCGATAAGGAAGCTGTGTCAAAGATCTTTGCGGAAAATGACATAGACCGTGTGGTACACTTTGCGGCTGAAAGCCATGTGGACAGAAGCATCAAGGATCCCGAGCTTTTCATAAAGACTAATGTATACGGAACCGGAGTGATGCTTGGCTGTGCCAAGGAAGCATGGGAGCTGCCTGAGGGACCCGATCCTCTCGGAAATTATAAGCCGGACAAGAAGTTTCTTCATGTTTCAACTGATGAGGTGTATGGCTCCCTTCCTGAGGGTGATGGCTATTTCTATGAGACTACTCCTTATTCACCCCATTCACCTTATTCTGCAAGTAAGGCAGGATCCGATATGCTGGTAAGGGCATACATGGATACTTATCATTTCCCTGCTAACATAACAAACTGCTCCAATAATTACGGACCTTACCAGTTCCCGGAGAAGCTGATCCCTCTCATCATTAACAATGCACTACAGGGCAAGAAGCTTCCGGTTTACGGTGATGGCAAGAATGTCCGTGACTGGCTGTATGTCCGGGATCATGCCAAGGCTATTGATATGGTTCAGGAGAAGGGAAAGCTTTTCGAAACCTATAACGTAGGTGGCCACAATGAAAAGCAGAACATAGAGATAATAAAGATAATACTTGAGACCTTAAAAAAAATGCTTCCGGATTCCGATCCCAGGAAGGCAAATGTTTCCGAGGATCTCATCACATATGTGGAAGACCGCAAGGGCCATGACAGAAGGTACGCCATCGCTCCGGACAAGATTAAGGCAGAGATCGGCTGGGAGCCTGAGACCATGTTCAAGGACGGCATAAAGCTTACCATAAAGTGGTACTTCGAGCATGAGGACTGGATGAAGAATGTCACCAGCGGCGATTACATGAAGTACTACGAGACTATGTATAATGTGTGAAATTTGGCAAGTGCTTCGGGCTCTCATGAATAGTTACTGACAACGATTATATACGGAGGTAAACGATGAAGGGAATAATACTTGCCGGCGGCTCCGGCACCAGACTCTATCCTTTAACAAAGGCTGTGTCAAAACAGATAATGCCTGTTTATGACAAGCCCATGATATATTACCCTCTTTCCATACTGATGCTCGCAGGTATCAGGGAGGTGATGATAATCTCTACCCCCAGGGATCTGCCGGTTTTCAAGGAGCTTTTATCGGACGGTTCACAGCTGGGAATGCGTTTTGAATATGCCGTACAGGAAACCCCCAGAGGACTGGCTGATGCTTTCATAATCGGAGCTGATTTCATAGGTGATGACAGCGTATGCCTGATACTTGGTGACAACATTTTCTACGGACAGAGCTTTTCAAAGCTTTTAAGGGAAGTGGCTTCCAGGGATAAGGGCGCTACCATATTCGGGTACTATGTGCGCGATCCCAGGGAATACGGCGTGGTAGAGTTTGATGAGAACGGCATGGCTGTTTCCATTGAGGAAAAGCCGGAACATCCCAAGAGCAATTACGCTGTTCCGGGGTTATATTTCTATGATAATGACGTGGTTGAGATCGCAAAGAATGTAAAGCCTTCAGCAAGAGGTGAGATTGAGATAACCAGTATCAATAATGAATACTTAAACCGCGGAACCCTTCATGTAGAGCCTCTTGGACGGGGATTTGCATGGCTGGATACGGGAAACCATGACGCACTGCTGGATGCTGCGGATTTTGTGGCGGCATTCCAGAAGAGGCAGGGACTGTATATTTCCTGCATAGAAGAGATAGCATTCAAGAGAGGCTTTATTACCAAGGAACAGCTGCTTAAGCTTGCCGAGCCTCTGATGAAGACTGCTTACGGTAAATATCTGACCGAGGTTGCTAATGGACTCTAAGGTAAAGTTCTTTGCCATTGTGGCAGCAGTGAGCGTCGTGCTCTTTGCTTTTGCGTTGGTGTGGTATACGAATAAGCCCTCCACACCGGGAAACGGCCGGCCTGCTGATGTACAGGAGGCCATGGAAGAGGATGACGGTTACAGGGACTTTTTGAAGGATGAAAATTTTTTTGATCCGGATCCGGTATCGAGATCCGATCAGTCACAGACGGAATCTGTGCCGAGGCTTTATCTGCAGGGATACAGCGTGATGCAGGATATCAGACTGACTGTTACTGATTCCAGGGGAAACCCGGTGACAGGTCAGTCTTTTTATGTCAGTATTGAGGGCCTGGGCGAATACAAGGATCTGGATCAGGACGGGATGATATACGTTCCTGAGATAAAGGCCGGAGATTATTTCGTGACACTGCAGCCTGTTGACGGCTATGTCATTCCGGATGAACCCATGCGTGTGGCGGTGAAGGATCAGATCGAATATGAAGTGATAGATGACATTCGTCTCTATATGCATGATGAGAGTGAGATAGATGCTTCTGTGGAGGACACAGAGGAGCAGAACGAAATAGAGGATGTGGATGAAACAGAAGTCCGTACCAGGTGGGAAGGGTCCGATGCCGTATTCGGCATAGATGTTTCCAAATGGCAGAAGGACATAGCCTGGGAAAAGGTGGCGGCATCAGGTGTTGAGTTTGCCATCATCCGCTGCGGCTACAGAGGTTCATCCAGTGGCACTCTGGTAATGGATCCTTATTTCGAGCAGAACCTTGCAGGAGCCAAGGCGGCAGGAATAGATGTAGGACTTTACTTCTTCTCCCAGGCTGTAAACGAGGTGGAAGCAGTTGAGGAAGCATCCATGGCTGTTTCACTGCTTCAGGGGCAGAAGATAGACTTTCCTATCTTTATAGATGTGGAATCCAGCGGCGGTCGGGCAGATTCACTGGACAATGCCACAAGGACGGCGGTCTGCAGGGCTTTCTGCCAGACAGTAGACAATGCCGGCTACCACGGCGGCATATATACCTGCCGGTCATGGTATTACAATAAGTTAAATGACAGCGAGTTAAACGACATAACCCACTGGGTTGCGGAATACAGGAAGACACCATTATACACCGGTGATTTCGCACTGTGGCAGTACACCTCATCGGGAACGATTGATGGGATAAATACGAGAGTAGATTTAGATCTTGTTTGGAATAGATAAATAGTTTTTTTTTCAGTGT
>JAILDD010000205.1 GCA_024689605.1 Lachnospiraceae bacterium | reverse complement strand
AAAAGAGAGTGGGGAAAATGATAAAAAAAAGAGGATGGGGAATGATTTCAGTAGCTGTTGTTGTAATGGCTGCTGTTTTAGTGCTTTCAAGCATAAGTGGTGTCGCTGCGAGTTCTAATGTGGAGGCCGAGGTAACCGGGGCTCAGGAAAATCCCAATGACAATACTGTTACCATAGGTGTGAAGGTTAAGAACAAGGGCAGCGATTTTGGCGGCTATGTCAGGGTGTTTATCAATGATTACACTAATGATAATTATTCTCAGACAGACGGCGCCCTTACCTATGATACCTATATCGCTGTGGCTGCAGGCTCGGAGGAAGTTACTACCATCGATTTCCCCAGGCCCAACGGTATGCATTTTGCGGATGCGGATATCAGGCTTCAGGTCCTTGATGAAAAGGGCAAGGTCCTGTATGACCACAAGCAGCACAGTCTGTTCGACGAAAGCGAATGGTATTATGGTGTGCTGAGCGACAATCCGTCTTCGCTTCTCTTTATCAACTCATATACTTACGGTTATTACATTAATAATGACCTGGAGCAGAAGGACCTTACAGCAGCTGATATGGATGACAGCTCAACCTATAATTCCATAAGGATGCTTATCATTGATGATTATGATATTTCCGCGCTTTCTTCTACTGCAATAGCAAATATTGAAAACTGGGTCAGAAGCGGTGGAGCATTGGTGATTGGTACCGGCTATGCTATGGATGACACCTTTTCTGAGTTTGACCAGACTTTTATTGAGGCGACTCTGAACAGCAAGTCTATCTATCCCCAGAGCACATACTATACGCTGGATTACAGCGGCACAATGCAGTGTGCTGATATCAATTACGGAAACGGCTACTATAACAGAGGATACTACAGCGGCAGCATACAGTACACCCTTCCTTCAAAGTATGAAGGAAAGGGTGTTATCATGCTTGTCCCTTTTGCCCTTTCGGATTCTACGCTTGATGGAAATTATTTTGTAAATGACCTGATGTCTGATTTTTCATCTTTTATCAATTCACAGACATCTGTTACGGATCCTTCCATAAACAGTAATTTTGATGATCTTTTCGCTGTTATGCAGGGAAGGGGAACCATCAACCTGCCGCTTTTGTTTATTTCCATGGCAATATATATCGTGCTGGTGGGCCCCGGTATCTATCTCATACTCAAGGCTGCAAACAAACGGGAAAAAATGTGGGTACTTATCCCTGTGATCGCAGTAGCGTTTGTGGGCATCACATATCTTTTCAGCAGAGGATTCAGCCTGCATAACAAGGCTCTTGCATGCATATCGGTGCAGGCTGCTGACGGAAGCGGTGTTAAGTCGGAATATATTTTCGGCTACAATGCAAAGGCAAAGGACTGGACCATAAAGCTGGATGATGATGTGGATGCTGCCGGACTGTATTTCTGCAGTGCCACTATGTATGACTACAAGCATACTGACAGATATTATTTCGGATCCGCCAGGACACCGGATGGTGTAAAGCTTACATATAAGCCCAAGTCGGTATTCTCAACGGTCTGCTATCGTGCGGTAGCCGATAATGACAGTGAGTTTGGACCGAATGACTTTAGCGTGGAACTGTCGAATGACTACAGCGTTATCGAAGGTAATTTCACAAATAATTCCGACAGGGATATCAAGAAAGTTCTTCTTGTCTGCAATGGTGAATATGCCATTCTTGATGGTGTAAAGGCAGGAAAGAGCGTTACGCTTGACGAGAGGGCATATTCATTTTACAACAGTGTCAGCTCGGAACTTTCAAATTATGCAGTAAGGAATTATGAAACCAAAAAATATACAGACGCGAAATACATTGCGGCTCTTGCTACGGCAGCGGTTGATCTTGGTGCATATGATGATTATGCAATAATTTTGTTTGATACAAAGGATAGCCTGGTGACATCCCGTGAAAAGAAGGATTGCTTTGCCTGCTATTATGTATTACCGGATTAAGGGGGCTGCAGATGATCAATATTATTAATCTTTCAAAATTTTACGGACGCTTTGCAGCGGTGAACAATCTGAACCTCCATGTTCCCAAGGGGGATCTGTTCGGTTTTGTTGGACCTAACGGTGCGGGTAAGACTACAACCATAAGGATGGTGTGCGGACTGTTAAAACCCACCGCAGGCTATATAGAGATCGGCGGATACAATTTTGCGCAGGATCCGGATAAGGTAAAGCGCTGCATAGGTTATGTGCCTGATTTCTTTGGCGTATATGACAATCTCAAGGTAAAGGAGTATATGGAATTTTACGGTTCCATATACGGCATAGATGATGCGGATATCCACAGGATGACAGGTGACCTGCTGGAGCTGGTAAACTTAAGGAATCTGGAAGAACAGTATGTGGATACTCTTTCCAGAGGTATGAAACAGAGACTTTGCGTAGCCAGGGCACTGCTTCACAATCCCCAGCTTCTTATATTGGACGAGCCCTCATCAGGTCTGGATCCCAGAGCCAGGGTTGAGATGAAGGAAGTGCTCATGAATCTCAATTCCATGGGCAAGACCATAATCATCAGTTCACATATACTTGCGGATATTGCTGAGATGTGTACCAGCGTGGGTATCATGAACCACGGCAGGCTGGCGGCAGCCGGCAAGATGAGCGACATCCTGGAGATAGGCGTTGATAAGCATCACCTGATAATCTCCATCAATGGAAATATGGAAGAGGCTGTATCCCGGGTAAAGGAACTGCCGGAGGCTTCCATATGGCAGATCAGGGAAAATGAGATAGTGCTTAGCTGCAGCGGCGAGGATGACCAGATAAACAGGATAGTCATGAGTCTGATGAAGGCCGGTGTGATGATCGGCGGATTCAGGAAGGAAGAGCAGAGCTTAGAGACGCTCTTCATGCAGCTTACTGAGGGGAGTGCGGCAACGGTAAATCCCGGTGTCGGCAATATGCAGGGGAGAATGTAAATGAGTAAATCCGGAAATAAAAAGCTTAGGCTTAATCCAATACTGAAAAAAGACCTGAGGGTTATCGCCAGAAATATGAAGTTCTCATGGGGACTCTTTGCTTTCGAAGCGGTGCTCGGGGTTATCTTCTTTTTTGCAATGATCATCATGTACAAGGAAGTGGGCTACACCAGCATGTACAGCAGCATGGTGGCACTCTTTCCCATAATCGGCGGAACGGAGCTTGTGATAGTTGCTCTGATAACACCCATACTTACGGCATCCGCCATTACATCCGAAAAAGAAAAGCAGACCTTCGATATACTGCTTACAACAGTTATGACACCTCATGCGATCATTCGCGGAAAGCTTCTGTCGGCAGTTACAAGGGTTATGATGTTCGTTGTGGGCAGCATACCACTGATGGCTATATCTTTTACAGTCGGAGGTGTAGGCTGGTGGGCACTGTTTGCTTTCCTGCTGCTTACCCTTGTATTTGCGATATATGTAGGTTCAATAGGAATAATGAGCTCCACTTTTTCCAATAAATCACTGGTAAGTATCATTATTTCTTATGTTATATACGGTCTGCTGTCCGGAGGAACATTCATCCCCATAATATCCATAAGCGGAATAATGGGAATGTCACCGGAAATTCTGTCAGCCTTAAGCCTGCTGTTCAATCCGCTCATTATGTTCATCACATTTTTTGCAACGGTGTTAGGCGGTGAGTTTATCGAGGATATTTTCTCAAGCCTTGTATTCGTAACAGCCTGGGGCTGGATAATCGTTTCCCTGGTAATGATGATCATTGCTTCCATAGTGATGCAGGCAATAGCTGCTTCCCGTATCAACCCGGTAGTGGGATACAGGAAGAAGATGAAAAAGAAGAATAAAACACAAAATAACGCCAATATGGGAAGGCCTATGCCCGGACCTCAGCCGGCAATGGCCGGTGGCATGATGGCAGGTGCCGCAATGGCTCAGCCCGGGATGCAGATGAATATGCAGAATAACGGGCCGATGATGCAGGGGCAGCAGAATCAATCCATGTTCCAGAGTCAGCCCATGCAGCAGGGACAGCCAATGTTCCAG
>JAILDD010000244.1 GCA_024689605.1 Lachnospiraceae bacterium | reverse complement strand
CAAGTTTCAGGAATTTTTTATCGTTCATTTGCTCATTCGTAATATACTCTCCGTCATGAAACAGCGCATAGTTTGTGATCGGAGTCGGCGCCTTCTGCGCCTCTTCTCTGTTTGCGATATGGACCGCATGGAACGGTATATCATTTTCTCTGGCAGTCTGCTCTAGCACCGGAACATACTTCGCATTAAACGGACATTGGCTGGTGTAATACAGCACATATCCTCGTTCCTCTATGTGAGGATGCTTTGCACATTCTTTGAACTTCGGCATTTCTGCTTCCTCTCCAAATGGCAAGAACCACAACTGAATGCCATTGTCCGCTTCATCGCATACGGTAAATCCCTTATATTTCAGAAACTTTGGATCAGCAAGGAAAGGCTTCTTCTTTGCCGCCGCCAGTATACACAGTCCTTTCTTTCCCTTTTCTTTACTATCTTCGATGCAGGCATCCAATAATTCCGCCCCGTACCCATGTCCCTTGAAAGAACCGGACACCCATAGACAGTCAATGTACATATATCCATCGGCATTGATCGGAACCCACGCATTCTCAGCCGGAATATACTCAATAAAACACTTCCCTCGCTCTGCGCTCTTGAGAAAAACAAGCCCCTCATCAAATCTGTCTGCCAGCCAGGCCTTCTTGGAAGAAACCTGTACGTCCTTATTATTGGAAATAGCACAGCATATGTGCTCATTTTCCAGATTATCGTTTGTAACTCTGATGTACTCCATACAATCACCCCTTCACTTTTATTAGATGCCTGATTTCAACATTAACGCCGCGTATTTGCAAGAACCATACCTTCTTTTGATGGAACAAATCCAAGTTTTTCATATAATGGACGCCCTTCTTTTGTTGCATCCAGACTGATTTCCGTGGTTCCTCTTTTCCAAGCCTCGTCTATCAGCATCGATCCCATTTTCCTCGCGATGCCCTGTCTCTGCCATTCTTTCATGGTATATACATTCATGAGATGAGCACGCTTTCCGGTCGGATGATCAAATGTCGGCATTATATACATGTAGCAGATTGATGCACAGCCTATAACTCTCTTTCCATCCATAGCAAGAACAGTTGTATGATCCCCTTTTTCAAAATACTCCCTGCTGCTCTTTACTATCTCATCACTATATTCATATGTATAATCCAGATCATTTACCACCTTAAGCATTTCAAGACGACTGCTCATCAAGAGTTCCATGTCATTGGGTGAAGCAATTTTATATGTAACACTGTAGGTTAACTGGTCCGGCAAATGATGAAGATACATATCTATCGCATCCGTACTTTCTTCCAGGACCTTCATCAGTCCATAATCCGGATAGGAATGATTATCATGATAATCTATCTCACCTTCGGATTTTATTTCAAAAGCAAGGATCTCTTCATCCGTCGAAAACTCAGCATTAACGCCTTCCTTATTTCCTCTTGCATCGAGCCTGATCCACTTACCGAGACCTGATACATAAATGGTATTCATGGCATGAATGCAGTATCCGGTATCGGATGTATCACCGAGAGTCAGTCGCTGATGGGAAAAGCCTGCCGGAATACCGTTTGCTCTAAGAAGTGCCGCCAGCAGATTTGCCTTTGCCCAACAGATTCCCACACCAACTCTCAGTGTATCACTCGCAGATACGGTAACTCGCCTGTCCTGTACATCCCAGGAATGCTTTATCTCATCTCTGACAAAATAATATGTATTCCTAATAAGTGATATTTCATCCGGCGCCTCAGCCTTAAGTCTCTCAGCCAGGCTTTTAATAGCCGGATCATCATAATCAACATATTCGGTTTTTTCTAAAAATTCGTTATACATGATTTCTTACCCATTAGCCTCCAGATTTACTTCAATATATCCATCCACTTTTTTCCTACGTAAAAGTACCACCGTCTCGACTGTATTTTCATTGATTAACCACTACTAATCTCATATCCTTGTATTTCTGCACTTTATCTTCAAATCCTAATTTTTTATAAATTGGATACCCCTCATCGGTAGCCA
>JAILDD010000239.1 GCA_024689605.1 Lachnospiraceae bacterium | reverse complement strand
AGGTTTCCATGTCTGTAAACGATCTGAAAACGAAGGGCTACATCGACATAACGGAGAGCGAAAAGGATAAACGATATCTTATCTACCGTCTCACTGACAAAGCGGAGGAGCTCTGCGAGATGATCAACGCCTCACATTTTACAAAATGTGAAACGCTTTTTTCCGGATTCACGGAGGAAGAAAAGGATGCATTCAGGATACTTGCGAAACGCATAAGCAATAATATTGATGACTTTCTGGAGGACAAGCTATGAAAAAATCAACAAAGATCAGAGGAACACTGCTCACAGCATTTATGGCCGCCGCTCTCGTAGTTAACGCCTGCGGTTCTGAAAAAAAGACAGAAGAAACCTCAGCTGAAGAGGCCGCCGTTATCGAAGTATCGGTATCGAGCCCTCAGGTGATGACGCTGTCTACACAGTCCCGCTATATGGGCACCGTGGAGGCAGACAGCACCGTAAATGTAATGGCAAAGGTATCTGCCGAGGTGCTCACAAAGAATTTTGAAGTGGGTGACCATGTAAATGAAGGCGACCTGCTCTTCACCATGGATGACACCCTGGCACAGATAACCCTGTCACAGGCACAGGCGGGACTCTCAAGCGCACAGGCAGGATTGAGTGCCGCACAGGCAGGCTACAATGCTCAGTCCGCTACTTACATTGCCGCAGAAGCACAAAACGGTGTAACACATGCCAGTGCCGACGAGACACTGGGAACCATGGATACCACTGAACAGAAAATGCGTTTAGCACTTGAAAGCGCCGAAGCCCAGCTTACCCAGGCCGGGCTTGCTGCCGGTACTGCAACAGAAAATTACTATAATGCTGAAACGACCCTCGATAAAGCGCTGGATAAGTACCATGATAATAAGCCCGGATATGACAAGGACATGATCGACAAGCTGGAGCTTGCTGAGCTGACAGCGCACAATCAGGCACTTTCCGCAGCAGAGGCATACAACACAGCCCTTGAATCTTACAATCTTGCCAAGCAGCAGCTTGAGGACTATCTGGCATATACAAAGAATACCGTAGAATTGTCGGCAGAAGCACAGATCATAGGTGCCGACCAGCAGCTCGCTGCCAGCGCTGCACAGCTTGATGCATCAGCCGCTACCATTCAGACCAGCCGTGCCGCAGTAGCTACCGCAGAATGCGGTGTCAGGAATGCAGAAACAGCGCTTGAATACTACACGGTATTAAGCCCGGTATCAGGAACGATAACATCTATCAATGTATCAGAACACAATATGTCCGCACCCACTGTAGCTGCATATACCATCCAGACAGATGCCCCCGGAAAGGTTGTGTTTTACGTAGCAGAAAAGACAATGCTGGAAATGTCCTTAGGCAATACTGCACTGATGGACCATGACGGAGTGGAATTCACCGGCAAAATAGTATCCATATCCGATGTAATAGACGCCGGAACAGGCCTTTATAAAATAGAAGTACAGGCTGACGACAACAGCAAGCTTCCCTCCAACGGTTCCAGTGTAAACATTCTCACTGTAGCCCGTCAGTCAAAGAATGTCCTGACGGTTCCGGAGAACAGCATATATTATGACGGAGAACAGGCATATGTATATGTACAGGACGGTGATAAAGCAAAACGCAGCGACATAACCACAGGCCTGATGGAAGACGGCAATGTAGAGGTAACAGAGGGACTGATATCCGATGATAATGTCATCATCAGCTGGAACTCAAATATGAAAGACGGTGCCGGCATAAAGGTAAAGTGACCGCTCTGCACCATACATCTGTACCGCAGACACAAAATATAAGTTTGTAAATGTAAATTAAGAAAAGGATCACAACATGGAAAGACTTACAAAAATGGTTATAAAGCGTCCCGTAACCGTTATCGTGACGCTGATCGGACTGGTGCTTTTTGCCATAGTATCAGTCAGAAGCATGGCTTTAAAGCTCATGCCGGACATAAACATACCTATGATGGTCGTTATGGCCACCTACCCCGGAGCTTCCCCCGAAGAAGTAGACGAAAATGTTATCGAAAAGATCCGGGAAAGCTGCTCTACCATCGGAGACCTTAAGAAAACCATCACCCAGTCCTACGACAGTTACGGCATGGTGCTTTTCCAGTTTAACTACGGTGCCGATATGGATCAAGCCAGAGAAGACATCAGAGCGCAGTTAGACCGCATAAAGCGTGATCTGCCGGAAGGCGTCGAAGATCCAACCATAATAGAAATGGACTTTGATGCCATGGACGACATGGAGCTGTCTGTTTCCGCAAAATCAGAAGGAACCGATGTCCTTAAGCTCGTAAATGACAAGCTTGATCCTGAGCTCCATAAGGCTGCTGCTATGGCAGACATGACCATAACCGGCGGCACAGAATCCTATATTGCAGTCCGTATCATACCGGAATATGCCGCACAGTATGGTGTAAATGCTGCGTCCATTGCCGCTGCCATAAAGGCAATGAACTATACCATGCCGGCCGGTACCGTATCCTACGGCGATCAGACGCTGAACATGGAGTCAACCGTAAAGTATAACGACTTAGAAAAGATCCGCCAGATCCCCATTACCACTTCAAAGGGACAGACCATACATCTTTACGATATAGCCAATGTCAGTTACGGTGCATCGGAAAAAACACAGCTTTCAAGATATAACGGCAACGAGACAGTATCCGTAGGCTTAAAGAAAAAGTCAAACTCAACATCCGTCACCCTTTCCCATGAGGTAAAAAAGATCGTTGAACAGTTCAAGGCTGAAAATCCCGATGTTGAGATCGAGATAATCTATGATGCTGCCGATGAAATAGAGGATACTATATGGTCCGTGGCAAAGACACTGACACTCGGTATCGCCCTTGCCATGATAGTAATATTTATCTTCTTCGGCGACCTTAAGGGCTCCCTCATAGTCGGCGTGACCATGCCCATCTCACTTCTGACAGCACTGGTATTAATGAACTTTGCCGGGATATCACTTAATCTGGTTTCCTTAAATGGTCTGGTGCTTTCCATAGGAATGATCACCGATAACGCTGTAGTGGTAATAGAGATGTGCTTTAAAAAGCAGGAACAGGGAATGCGCTTTAAAGATGCGGCATATGCAGGCACTAAGACTGTGGTAAACTCAGTAGTCGGCTCAACCATCACCACTGTTGTCGTTTACCTTCCTCTGGTATTCCTTGCCGGTCTTTCAGGCCAGCTTTTCAAGGAAATGGGCCTCACCATTGTATTCGTACTTTTGGCGTCTCTCATTTCCGCCATCACCTTCGTTCCTTTCTTCTTCAGTATTTACAGACCAAAGGAACGCGTAAACAATCCGGTCACGAAGCTCATCGAATTTATTGCCGGAATATATGCAAAAGTTCTTGCAAAAATACTGGATTTCAAGGTACTGGCAGTAGTCATAGCTGCTGCACTGTTCATACTGTCCATTTTCATAGCCACTACACTCCCCACGGAGCTGTTAGCTTCTACGGATGAGGGTGTCATCAATATCGACATGACTTTCCGTCCAAACCTAAGCCTTGAGAAAATGGATGAAACAGTATCCGAAGTAGAAAAATTCGTTACGGACTCCGGTCTTACAGACAGGGTAAATGTCACCATAAACGAAGGTACCTGCAAGGCAACCGTCACAGCCTACAAAAAGAAAGACACGAAGGAAACCACTCTGGAAGTAGTCGATATGTGGAACGCAGACCTGCAGCAGTTTGCCGGTCTCTGTGAGATCACTGCAAGCTCAGGCTCTACCGGAATGTCTGCTGCCATAGCCGGTGGTGCTACCGAGGAAATAGACATTGCCGCAGATGATCTTGCATCACTTCGCGCCGCCAGCAAAAAGATCACGGAACTGATGAATTCCACCCCCGGAGTACTGACAGTAAGCTCTACTCTGGATGATGCCGGTGCCAAAGTTCTCGTGGATGTTGATCCTGAGAAAGCAAACGCAAAGGGATTCAGTGCCGCAATGGTATCACAGACTGTATATGCTAACATGAAGGGGACAAGCGCAGGCGAGGTGACCATAAGCAATGATACATACGAGGTCAAGGTCGAGTATCCCAAGGGGTATTACACCACCCTTGATGATGTACAGTCCATGACGCTTATGAGTCCTTCCGGCAAGTCTGTACCCTTAACTGAGATAGCAGAGATCCGCATGGTTCAGGGATCAGAAATGGTATCCCGAACAGACGGACGTTTCAGTGCCACTATCACGGCTGTTATGACCGAAAAGGAAAAGGACGCCATCATGAAAGAAGTGCAGCCCAAACTTGACACTCTCGATCTCGGTCCCGGAGTAAACTATATCAGCAACATGACTGATGAAATGATGAATGAAGAGTTTGCGGCGATCGGACTTGCAATAGTAGTCGCACTCTACCTGGTATTCATGGTTATGGCCATACAGTTCGAGTCTGCGGCATACTCAGTACTTATAATGCTCTGCATCCCCTTTGCTTCCATCGGTTCGGTATTCCTGCTGCTGGTAATGGGCGTAAAGATTTCCATGACAGCTCTTTTAGGCGTACTGATGTTAGCCGGAATAGTAGTTAATAACGGTATTATCTATATCGATACCGCTAACCAGTTCCGTGACCAGGGCGAGGAGGTCCATGAAGCCCTTATACATGCGGGAAAGGACAGACTCCGCCCCATACTTATCACTACCCTTACCACAGAGCTTTCAATGCTTCCCGTAGCATTTAAGCTCGCAAAGAACTCGGAATCCATGCAGGGCATGGCCGTGGTAATCGTCGGAGGACTTATAGCCTCCACTCTGCTTACACTGCTTCTGCTGCCTACATTCTATCTGATGTTTGAATTCTTCAGGAAGAGAAGAAGAACCGACGACTATCTGACTGAAGAGCCTACGGTAAGTACGGAGGAAGCGTAAGTGAAACTGTTAAACTGCCAACATTTAGTCAGTGGAAAGCTTGTGAGTGTGTAGTTTGATTCATCGGATTTTCATCGCAGGAATTCGAGAATGACATAGTCAGCAACATCAAGGCCTCTTTCCGTAAGGGCGGCATGTCCGTCCTTTACAGAAAGGAGGCCTTCTTTAGTAAATCGCCTGATCCTGTCATTGAACAGGACCTCGAAGTCTTCACCAAACTCTGTTTTAAAAGCATAAAGATCTATCCCTTTAGTCAGCCGGAATCCCAGCATTATGCACTCAAATATCCTGTCCCCGGCTGAGAGCTCCTCCACCTCGTACTTATCATGTGAAACATCTGAAATATACCGCTTCAGATCTGCAATATTCTTCCATCTGACATTACCCATGCATGAAGAGGCGCCAAGCCCCAGTCCAAGGTAATCCCCCCTGTTCCAATAGACGAGATTATGCCTGCACTCATATCCTTCAAGGGCATAGTTAGATATCTCGTATCTTTTGTAGCCTTTTTTACCAAGAAGCTCTGCAGTAAGATGATACATCGATCTGTCATCTTCCTCGGATGGCAGATCCAGCTCCCTCAATTTCAGATACTTTTCCCTTAAATAAGCAGCCTGCTTTGCTTTTCCCGCTGCTGCTATATCCGGACTGCCATCTCCTGCCATCTCACCATATACATAACCGAATACTGTTCCCTCCTCTATTATCAGCGAATATGCTGAAATGTGCTTAGGCGGCGCATCCAGATCAAGAACTGTTTGCAGGGTATCTGTCCAGTCGGAAACTTTCTGGCCGGGCAAGCCGCTCATGAGGTCCACATTAATATTCCCGAAGCCGTTTTGTAATGCTCCCTCATAACACTTAATAAAATCATCATATGTATGTATCCTGCCAAGCATTCTCAGTTCTTCATCGTGAACCGACTGAAGACCTATGCTGAGTCTGTTTACTCCGGCTTCCCTCCACAGTCTGAACTTATCATCGTCCGCAGTACCGGGATTTACCTCCAGCGTGACCTCGGCATCTTCAGCTAACGACCAGTATTTTCTTAATTCCTCAACTATTTCTATTATGTATTCCCCATCGATGACTGACGGAGTTCCACCCCCAAAGAAAACACTCCCGATGGTACGACTATCGTATGAATCCGCCCTTTCATGTATTTCACTTTTAAGAGCCTCTATGTAAGCCGCCACCACCTTATCTGCACTATCACTACAATCCTCGATTGTACCGCCATATGCACTCTCTGCACACAACCGACTTTTATCTGAGCAGCACAAGCTGTCCGGATCCTTCTGTCCCCCTAAAGGGAAAGAGAGAAAATCACAGTAAAGGCATTTTCGCACGCAAAAAGGTATGTGGATATAAACAGACATTAGTGACATCCAATTTTTCTCCCATTAATGAATTCTTTACCTGCTCTAAGGCATGAAGTACGCTATTGCTCCCAAAAAACAATTTAGCAAGACCTTACAGCTCCGTAATAAGCCCCGTATGCTGTCTGCCTGAAACCGCTCCATTTCGTTAGCTCCTGTTAACGATAGTTGTTTAAAATTGGTTTGACTTGCATACGGTATTCTTGCTATCATTAGTTTCAGACGGATCAGATTTTCTTAATCCGTTAGCTGCAATAACGACTAAAGTATATCGCAGTGCTATGATTTTATCATATAATCTTATGCACCGCACAAAAGACAAGGAGGATTTCATTATGGCAAAATGGGTATGTCAGGTATGTGGTTATGTACACGAGGGTGATACGGCTCCGGAGGCTTGTCCCGTATGTAAGGCTCCCGCTGCAAAGTTCACAAAGCAGGAAGAAGGCGAGCGCGTATGGGCTTCCGAGCATGTTGTAGGCGTTGCCAAGGGCGTATCTGAAGATATATTAAAGGATCT
>JAILDD010000191.1 GCA_024689605.1 Lachnospiraceae bacterium | reverse complement strand
GCAGCAACCCATCCGTTCATTTCCCTTCCGCCTAAGAAGTAGGATTTATCACCTGTCTGTTTGCGCCCCTTGATAAAGAAATAGACGCCAATAGCCAATACCAGTACCAGATATACCAGAAAGGCGATCATTTCCATTTTTTCATTAATTCCCATTACCTCGTCTCCTTTTTGATTTAATTGAATACCACTACACCAAATACGGATTTTCTGTAAAGCTTCAGTGTATTGAGGAATTTTCTCAGTGTCATATGGCTGCTTTTACCAACCTTAACACACAGTATCACGTAATCTGCGTCGTGGATCTTGTCAATGGTCTCATAACGTTCCTGAAACTGTTCCATGCAGTCAAACTCCATTCCGGGAAGGCCATCCTTATTAAGGTACTTTGCCAGACGCTTTACCTCGCCCTCCGGCAGACTGTCGCCCATTATGAGAAAACGGCTTTTTTTAACTTTCATTTCCTTGACGGCGTCACGGACATCACTCATGCTTCCGGTTTCAGAATAAATTTCCCTCATTTTCTTTTCCCCTATGCTCTCGCCGGGACGGGCATGGTCAGGCTTCATAAAGTGGGTATATAATATCTCAGCCAGCGCCTGGTATATCTGATTGTCTGAAACACCGTAGGATACTCCGAGAAGATTATCGGCAATTTTGTCAAACCATCTGCGCTTCTTCATATTCCTGCTATGGGGAAATGCGATCATGGTAATAGTACCAAGGAAAGATTCCGCACTCTTTTCAGAGAGCAGCACTCCCGTAAGGATCGCATGAAGTGAAAGAAGCATCAGTACAGAAAACAATCCTATGCCTCCGCCCATTAAAACAGTCTTCTTGCTTATTTTCCTCTGCCTGTTTGCAATATAAGCGTTTAGCTTTGATATTCTTTCCTCTGATGCTACTGTGTATGAATTTTTAAAGCTGGCATCCGTGATCTCCTTCTGGGTAGTATCATCCCCCGGGAAAAGAGAAGAATCTACCCTGGTAACCACCACCTTATCTGAAACGGTGAGAGTATGTGGGGGAAGGTTGGCACTTAATACCTCCTGCTGATTTAACAGCTGTGTAAGAACGAAGTCCAGTACCTTTTCCGCCGATTCCTCATCCACATGCCTTACGCTCACCGTGAAGTAGCCGCTGGTATCATTCGATGAAAAACTTACAGTCTGGGCAAGATACGAAGATTTTGTATCCATCTCATCCGCCAGACTGTCAAATGCAATGGACCCATTTATAAAGTGTCCGTATTCCTGTATGATCTGTGTATCTATAGTATTGGAATAAGAAACCGTATTATCTGCGCCGATGGAAAGCGAAAAGCCGGCGTCCTCAGCTTCCACAAACACATTCGCAGATGCATATCCTTCTGAATACGGATCTATATTGGGAAGTATTCCGTTCTGAAGGTATTCCCGTTCATTAGCCAGGCTGCTTTTTGCCTTATTTATAAGCGCCTCATCGGCTTCCTTTGCAAAAATCTGCCGGTAAAAATAGCTTCCTGCAGAAATACCTGTACCTATTACAAGTCCTGCGATCAGGGCAAAAATGAGGAGACGGCTATGCCTGACAAGGTAGGCTAAGAGCTCTATCAGATCGATCTCCCTTTCACCATCGTTTAAATCCCTGTTCCTTTCATCCTGTGCCATAACCAGCACCCTCCGTTTAATTTTTATATTTTTAAGCAGATCCTTCAGGCCGGACTTTCTAGAATAAAACAACGCTGATATTATAACATAAAAAGCTGCGGGCCACAGCCTGCAGCTTTCCGGTATTTCATAAATCCGATCAGGCTATGATCCGCCTATGCAGCCCCTGTCTTTTCTTCCGGTTATACCCCCCCTGAACCGCTCCCCCATTATTTTTCAAACATCTCCACGGCCTTCTTAAGGTTGTCCGTTATCGGAAGATGCTGAGGGCATGCGTTCTCACACTGCCTGCATTCTATGCAGTCGGAAGCACGGTGCCCCTCTGTGGCAGCACTAAAATATGCGGCCCTTGCCTCTTCTGCCTGCCCGTTGCCAATCTCCTTGTTCATTGCCGAAAAAATATCCGGGATACGTATCTGCTTCGGACATCCGTCCACGCAATAATGACAGGCTGTGCACGGAATCGTTGCCGAATGACCGATTATTCTCTGTGCCTCCTGTATTATCCTCTGTTCTTCTTCGTTCAGAGGCTTGAAATCTTTCATATAGGAAATGTTGTCTTCCATCTGCTGTATGTTGCTCATACCGGAAAGAACCGTGATGATACCGTCAAGAGATGCCACAAATCGGATTGCCCATGAGGCATAAGACAGGTCGGGATGATAGTCCTTGAAAAGTTTCTTTACTTCCTTGGGGGGATTGGCAAGCGCCCCGCCTTTGACCGGTTCCATGACAGTTATCGACTTGCCATGTTTTCTGGCCATCTCGTAGTTGGCCCTTGATACTACCTTTGGGTTTTCCCAGTCCGCATAATTGATCTGCAGCTGAATAAAATCAACCTCGGGATGTTCTGTGAGTATCTGGTCCAGAAGTTCAGGCCCTGCATGGTAAGAAAAACCGAAATGCTTGATAAGCCCCTTCTCTTTCTGCTCCTTCACAAAATCCCAGAGGTGGAACTTGTCATACTTTTTATAATTGTTTTCCATTAGGGCATGTAACAGATAATAATCAAAGAATCCGGCACCTGTCCGTTCCAAACTGGTATAGAACTGTTGTTTTGCCGCCTTTTCCGTAGGTGCCAGCAAAAAGGCGTTTATCTTGGTACATAGCGTGTACCGGTCCCGCGGGTAACGGTCCACAAGGGCTTTTTTTATGGCTGCCTCCGATCCCGGATACACAAAGGCGGTATCAAAATACGTAAATCCCGCATCAAGGAACAGGTCCACCATAGTTTTGACCTGCTCAACATCCGTCATGATCGCCTTATGCGGCAATCTCATCAGACCAAAGCCTAGCTTTGGAACATCTTTTCCGAAATAATCTGACATGGTAATCCCCTCCTATATTCAATTATTTAACTATTCAGAACCTATCGAATCTTTCAATGAAGCCAACAATTCAAGATTCGCTTTTGCAAACGGCAGTCTGCCATCAACAAATTTATTCTATCATTATGCCCTCATCAACAAGTACTCCGAACTATCCCCAATAGTTTTTTCTCAACCGCTACGAATCAGTCGTTCTCAAAAAGCGGCGTTGAAAAATACCTTTCAGCCGTATCGGGCAGCACCGTAACAACTGTTTTGCCCTTGCCCAGCTTCTTCGCAAGCTTCAGGGCCGCTGCCACATTAGTACCTGAACTGATGCCACACATGATTCCCTCCTTGCGGGCCAGATCCTTGGCAGTCCTGATAGCTTCCTCATCCGTTACTATGTAGATATCATCATAGATTTCCCTGTTTAAATTCTTCGGAATAATACCATCACCTATACCCATCTGGATATGGGTACCGATATTTCCACCGGCAAGTATTGCGGCATTCTCCGGTTCCACAGCCCAAATCTCAATATCAGGATACTGTGCCTTCAATGTCTCACCGATGCCGCTGATGGTACCTCCGGTTCCTATGCCTGAACAGAAACCATGTATCGGTCCAGCTACCTGCTCAAGAATCTCCAGACCTGTGTGGTGCTTATGAACCTTGGGATTGGCAGGATTCTCAAACTGCTGGGGAATATACACCCTGGGATCCTCCTCAGCCATGCGTATAGCAGTCTGCAGACACTCATCCATGCAGGCGCCTATGTCACCGGCATCATGGATAAGTATGACCTCCGCGCCATAATGCTTTACCAAAAGCCTTCTCTCCTCGCTGACGCTGTCCGGCATGATTATCTTTGTCTCATATCCCATGACAGCACCTATCAGCGCAAGACCTATGCCCTGATTGCCGCTGGTAGGCTCCACTATTATGGTATCATCCTTTATAATGCCGTCCTTAAGCGCCTGCTTTATCATATTGTAGGCCGTCCTGGTCTTAATGGAACCGCCCACATTAAGTCCTTCATATTTTACCAGCACTTCCGCTGCCTCAGGATCATTCATCCTGTTGAGTCTTATCATTGGGGTATGGCCTATGTATTCCAGTACGTTATCGCAGATCATTGTTATAAACCTTTCTACAAAAATATCAGGCATGCCGCAAAACAGCACGCAAAAATAAAGTCATATAATGAAGATATTATATCATATTAATTTTGTTTGGAAAAACCATGCCGATAGCCCCCGGCAGAGGAAAATGAAGTACAATGGGAAATATTTTCAGCTTATTTCACAGCAGTGATCATAAACATCCTGTCGGGAATGTAGAATTCATCCCGCTCGGCAAAAATCCTTTCACAGAAATTAATGTCAATATCTACCGTTGAAAATCCGGACTGAAGCAGTATCTGCCCATCCCACTCCGGCCTGTCCAGATTGCTGATAGTAAGCATATGGTATATCGCATGGCATTCGTCTTTTAATTTATCGCTTATGTCCTTATGTGCGATGTTGTCATCTGTGTAGAGATTATGTGCACCTTTGGCATATTCTGCGTCAAAGTTTAAAAGCATGCCGCCTTTTTTCAGCACCCTGTTCCATTCAGCGTAGGACTCTATGGGGTGTGGAAGCGTCCAGGTAAGGTTTCTGCTTATTACGACATCAAAGCTCTCATCTGCAAAGGACAATTTCTCAGCATCCATCTGAATGGCATTCACAGGCTTTGCGTACGGACCATTCTGTTCTATCAGTTTCTTTGAATTAACGATCATTTCTTCGGTAAGGTCTATGCCTGTTACTTCATGTCCTTCCCTGCCAAGAAGAACCTCGAAGAATCCGCTGCCGCATCCTATGTCCAGTATACGCAGGGATTTTGCTTCCATACTTTTTTTCGCAAGCTGTGCATTGATCTCACCAAGCCACCTGTCAGCCTTAACACTGTTTAACTCATGCTGGCGCTGAAGGAAAAAACTGTCCGCACGTTCCGTCCAGTAATCAGTTACTCTTGATTTTATGTTTTCCAATTCTTCCTCAAAAGGTATGTATTTTAGTTCGCCCATTATTTTACCGCCTTTAACATAAACAGTGGTGTCGATGCATAGTTGACCAGCTCTTTTTCCGAATATACCCTGTTGCCTGCGTCTAAATTTATAGTAATATCCTCTATACTCAGTCTTCCTAATAAACTGACATCCCAATACGGCCTGTCTGTACCCGTAAGGGGAAGCCTGTCAGCTATCTCATCCATCACATTGAAGTTTTCACCGATATTGTAGTCATCCATTCCCCTTGCGGCCACATTTTTCCTGTCTTCTTCATACTCTCGTCTTTTCTCCTCATCACGAAGGAAAGCATACCAGTTTGCATCAAAGACTAAGAGACAGCCGCCTTTTTTAAGCACCCGAAGCCACTCCCTGTATGCTTTCTCCGGATCAGGAAGATTCCATGTGAGATTCCTGGAAAAAACCACATCAAAGCTCTCATCAGGAAAACTAAGTTCCATTGCGTCTTCAGTTCTGAATTCAATATTACGAGCGGTCTTTCCGTCATAACCGTCAGCATCACCTGCACGACCAATATCAGCCGACCGGACAGCCGCTTGGTAATTCTTCTCTGCCTCTGCCAGCATTTCCTTTGAAAAATCTGCGGCAGTCACATTATAACCAAGCTCCGAAAGTATTATCGAGATAAAGCCTGGGCCGGCTCCGATATCTAAGATTTTGATATCCTGCCTTTTACTAGGAAATACTTTCTGAATTTCATCATCCAGAAGTGCCTGCCACTTCTCATGCTGTATTCCTGACAGTTCCTCTTTATTTACATCCGAATAAGTAAGGGAACGTTTTCCCCAATATTCGTGATTTGTTTTTTTCAAGTCTACACTATTCATGACTGATCCTTTACAAACGCTTATTTACCAAAAATCTCCACACATTGATCAAATCAGAACGATGCTCACACTTCCACATAATACCTGTAACAAATGACTATGTCGCATCGCAACTATTACTCTCGCCACTAAATCTCTCCACTATTTTCCTGCTGGATGAACGATATAGTGTGACTATTCATAAAAGACATTTGCCACTCTCACAGACTCTGCTTCCTAGCGCTTTCGATAAGCAGCTTCGTATATTCATGCTTCGGTTCATTGATCACATCTGCCGTAAGCCCCTGCTCCACTGCCTGACCGTCCTTCATGACCATGATCCGTGTGCAGAGCATAGATAACAATGCTATGTCATGTGAGACAAAGATTGCAGACAGTTTTCTTTCTGCATTGAGTTTCTTAAGTATCTCCACCACCTGGGCCTGGGATGATACATCTATGGCACTTGTGATCTCATCGCATAAAAGAATATTCGCTTCGCTGTACAGTGCTCTTGCAATGGACATTCTCTGGCACTGTCCCTCCGACAGTTCTGACGGCTTTCTTTTGAGAAGCTTTTCATCAAGTCCTACCGCCTTTAATAGACTGCATAGTTCCTCCCTGTCCTGCTTTCCACGCCTGCTCTCCATTAATGACCGTTCCATGGACAATCTTGGATCAAAGGAGCTCTTTGCATCCTGAAAGATCATCTGCAAAAATTCTCCGGTCTCTGCAGGGCCTTTTCCACTATATTCCTTACCACGATAATACAGTTCTCCGGAGTCTGCCTTTATCATTCCGGACACTACATTTAACAGCGTACTTTTCCCGGACCCGCTTTCGCCCGCTATGCCAAGAAGCTCTCCTTCATCAAGATAAAATTTCACATCCGTGAGAGCTTTTATCTCCCTGTCCTTTGTCCTGAAGGCTTTATTCAGTTTTAATCCTTTAAGGATATGTACCACTTTCGATTCCTTTTTCTTTATCTTGCTCCAGTTATCTAAGAACCGTTATACCAGGCTACAGCCTTGGAACATCCGCCAAAAGTGTTTTCGTATATTCATGCCCAGGATCCGAAAGTACCTTCGCCTTATCACCGCACTCCACTATTTTTCCCTGATACATTATTGCGATCCTGTCAGCAATATTTGATGCCTGTCCTATGTTGTGTGTCACCAGCACTATGGTCGTACCACTTTCAGACTTAAGCTTAAGCAACTCATCCATAACAGTCGCCGCCGTAGTCACATCAAGTGCACTGGTTATCTCATCACACAAAAGCAGCTCCGGCTTCAGGATAAATGATGCAGCAATCGCTATCCTCTGGTTCATACCTCCGCTTAATTCATAGGGCCTACTTTTTAATATCTCATCGCCATTCTTAAGATCCAGTATTTCAAATATTTCCTCCAGCTCAGAACGGCTGAATGCTTTCCCATGACTTCTTAATGTCTCCCTGAACTGGTTCTCTATTATACGCAGGGGATTAAACGCACCATAAGGATTCTGCTGTATGTATCCAATACGTGAGCCTAAAAGCTTCCGGCGCTCTGACTTCCTCATTCTCACAATATCCCTGTCATCATATATTATGCAGCCTCCGTTTACATGCACAGAAGCATCACCGCATACAGACCTGAGCAATGTTGACTTTCCCGAACCGCTTTCACCCACGATGCATAAGAGCTCACCTTTTTTCACATCCAGGCTAAGTTCTGATACCACACAGCTATCTTCATAAGCTAGGGAAAGGTCTTTTATCTTAAGAATATTCTCAGACATCAGCTGACCTCCCTGTAATCCATGATGATATCGCCAAGGTAATTAAATATTATTATTGTGATTATCGTGGCAACAGAAGGATAAAGCACTGCCCATGGTGCTATCTGGATATATGCCCTGGCCTCGCTTATCATTGATCCCCACTCTGCGGCAGGCGGAACTACGCCAAGCCCAAGGAATGAAAGTCCCGATAGTCCTATCATTGTAGTACCGATCTGGGTCAGTGCATTGGTAAGCACCGGTGCCAGCAGATTCGGAAAAACATGCACCATGATAATGTATATATCACTCTTGCCCGCAAAGTGGGCGGTCTGGACGAAAGCCTCATTCCTGATAGAAAATGTATGGCTTCTGGCAAGTCTCGCAAAACTGACCCACATGGTTATTCCAAGGGCTATCACGGCCCCCTTGATACCGCCTCCGAGTATTCCGGCTACCGCAATAGCAACCACCATTTGCGGAAATCCGAGGGTGACATCAGCAAGTCTCATAAGTATTTTGTCTATGATCCCGCCATAGTATCCGCATATCATACCGATAACAGTACCTATGGCAAAAGAGATGAACACCAGTAAAAATGTGGCTGCGATAGTAGTCCTTCCGCCGTACAGCACTCTGGCAAAAACACAGCGTCCGAGGTTGTCGGTTCCGAAAGGATAATCAGCACATGGTGCTGTTCTAATAGATGTAGCACAGGTCTGATAAGGATCGTTCTTTGCAATAACGCCTGCAAAAAGAGTCATAGAAATAACGGATAATGCGAGAAATGCCATTATCAGCAGCTTTATCTTTATGACTTTTTTTTTCCTGATCCTCTTTTTCACTTTCTATAGTACTGTCTTATCCTTTGAAACTATGTCCCTATTACTTATATTCCACACTGTTAGATCACTACATATGATGCGGTACACCAGGCAGTCCATACGAAGATTTCAAAACATATGTCATTCGTTATTGTCAGTCATCAGTCTTTATCCTCGGATCCAAACTCTTGTCCAGCAAGTCAGACAATGAATTCACTACAATATATATTGTACCCATGATCAATACGAATCCCATTATCACCGGATAGTCTCTTGCACTTATGGAATCCATTACTAGCTTTCCAATTCCCGGCCACCTGAATATGGTTTCTATCACCACGCTTCCGCCCATAAGGGTTCCTATCTGGATCGCAACTATCGTAAAAATATGTCCAAGAGAATTCCTTATTACATTTAAAACAATATACACATTCTTTACTCCCCGGCCTTTCATTCCCATGACATAATCTTCTTTCATCTGACTTAAAACTTCAGTCCTGATCTGTCTGATGAAGCGTCCCGTCATAGGTATGGAAAGACAAAGTACCGGCATTATAATTCCCTGCAGGTCACCGGAAGCAATGACCGGAAAAATATTGAGCTTAATGCAGAAAAAGTACATAAGCAGGACTGATATCAGAAAGTTTGGAAGTGAATTTGCAATAAAGGAAAAAATCCTGACTGCATGATCCAGCAGGCTGTCCTTCCTGAAAGCCGAAGAAACGCCTAATGTAAAGGAAACAGCCAAAGAAACAACAAGGCTTGAAAATGCAAGTATGAGTGTATTCAGAAGTCCTTTATATAGTTTGGGAGCAACCGGCATATCGTCCTTGAACGAAATCCCAAAGTCTCCCCTAATAACGGACAATAGCCATTCCCCGTATCTCACGAAGAATGGCTTTAAAAGTCCCAGTCTCTCACGCTCCGCATCAAGCACCTGTTTTGTAACCACTATCCCCTGGGATGTGAGCCGTTTTTCGGCAGGATCCCCGGGAGCGATATACAAAAGCAGAAATACAAAGAAGCTTAAGATGACCAGTATTAAAAATATTTCAGCAATCTTTTTTAATACTTTTTTGATCATTCACCCTGATCATTCAATAGTTGTATTTGCATCTATCCCGTAGAAATCGAAGGGGATATTCTCTGCAAAACCGGATACGCCGGGACGGAGAACAGTCGTGCTGTTGAAGAGTCCTACATATCCGAAAGCATTATCGTCTATTGCGATCTGCACGATCTCATTGGCAAGGTCTGCTCTCTTTGCTGCATCGGTTTCAAATTTAAGCTCTCCGATAAGCTCCTCACAGTGAGAATCTTCAAATCCTCCGCAGTTAAGGACTGCTCCATCCATAAGTGTAGACTCTATAAAGTAGAGAGGATCACCGGCCTTGTCTGCGATCATGCAGTAAAGGGCAAGATCGAAATCTCCGGTTGCAATGTATGTAGCATCAGGATCTTCCTCAACACCAAGTACGGAATCGATTCCCACTTCCTTAAGCTGCTCCTGAATAAGAAGAGCAATAGTATCAAGTGACCTTGCTGCATAGTATTTTATATTAATAGTAAGCTTCTCGCCATCCTTTTCGTAGAAACCGTCAGCGTTAAGCGTATATCCGTCAGCTTCAAGGACTTCCCTGGCCTTTGCTGTATCAACAGCAGGAACAGTTACTTTGCCGTATGCTGCATTTACATTGAAAGGTCCTACAGCAGGAGATACAGTTCCAGACAGATAACCTGCAATTGCATCCTTATCTACTGTCAGATTGATTGCTTCCCTTACGGCATCATCAAGGTTGTTTTCATTTAAGATATAAAACTGAAGCCTTGCACCGGGAATGGATACTACATTGTACTTATCCGGCTCCTGCTCATACACGGCAAGTGCTGCGGAAGATACGCTGTTGTAGCAGTCTATCTCTCCGCTCTGCATAGCAAGAAGCTTAGGATCATCTTCCTGCATATAGTAGAACACAGCACCTGCAAGTTTAACATCTCCTCCCCAGTAATTGTCATTTCTTACTACTTCCACATCACCTTCGGGCTGGAATTTTGATATTACAAAAGGTCCTGTGCAGATAGGATCATTATCGAAATCTGTGGTAGCATCAAGATCCATCATGCCAAACTCGGGACTTGCAAGATCATTACGAAGTGTAGGATAAACATCCCCTGTATCAATAGTAAGCGTCTTGTCATCAACTGCAGTCATCTCGAAGTCTGCAAGGTAAGCAAATCTTTCGTTTACCTCAGCAAGTCTCTGCAGGTTCCTTATAACCATATCTGCTGTAAGGGGATTTCCGTTAGAAAATGCAACGCCGTCCTTCAGTGTAATGGTCCAAAGGCTTCCGTCTGCAACCGCATCCTCTGCAAGCAGGGGAAC
>JAILDD010000173.1 GCA_024689605.1 Lachnospiraceae bacterium | reverse complement strand
TGTGAAGCAATGCGTCGCGAATCACAAAAAGAATAAATATAAGTGATATGGCAACAAGAAGCGCCGTTTTTCCATAGTAGTCGACTAGATATGAAAGCTTTTCCTTTACCTTCATTTTGGACAGGCGGTATCTGAAAAGTTCCCGCCCTTTAAGTTCTTTTTCTTTCGGGTCATAGTTTAATGACAAGTCATAATCCTTGGGTTCTTCATTGCAAAAGCTGAGCTCTGCCTTGTGCTCTTCGATATATTTCTGATAACATTTATCAAAAAATACTGCCTTGGGATATGTAATTATACCCATGCCGCCAAAAACAAGCAGAAGCATTAACGGTATCGAAACATTCAAAACCAGAAGTATAAGTATCTCAACCGCTATCATTCCGAGGGAAGGCAGGAGATTCAGCATCATAAATCCCCAGGCACATCTAAACGCCCCCTTTGTGCTGTCTGCAAACCGTGCCCTGTAGGAAAAAAACCATGAGGAGAAAGCTGCTGCCATTGCCGTAAGAACAAGGGTGCAGCCAAAACCAAAGGAAAAAACGGCAGAATTATTCTCTCTGTAGCAGAACAGATTGAAGATCATAAACCCGAGCGCTGCCAGAAGCCATAACCACCCTGACAGCGACTCCTTAAGGTTCTTCCGGAAGGACCTTAAGAACTCACGTACAACAGGTCCTTCCACATTACGGTGCATTCTCATGCACACATCATAACCGGCGGTTAATGAGGCGCCCGCAGTTATAATTGGGAGGAAAAACAAAAACTCACAAATTCCAAGTATCAAAAGATCGGCCAGTCTGCTCATAAATCTGCCAAAAGGATTTTCGATTGAAAATATTTCTTTCATGAAAGTCTCCTTTTCAGGCTTTTACCGAGCCTGCTGTCAAACCGTTGTATATCTGCTTTTGGCAGGTAATAAAGATCACCAGGGCCGGAAGCAGCGAAATTATCACGCCGGCGCAGATCAGGTTATATTTGCTTCCCAAAGGGCCGACAAAGGTATAAAGCGAAGTCGCCACGGTGGCATATTTCGTTTTATCCTGCAGATAAAGATTTGCGGCATAATATTCATTATAGGTCGCAACTCCTTTTAATATGCAGCTTGTGACAATTGCGGGCTTAAGAAGCGGAAGCAGTATGCTCCAGTATATCCTGAAATAACCGGCCCCGTCCACAATTGCCGACTCGTCAAGTGAAACCGAAATGTTCTCGAAGAACTGTATATATATGTATATCGAAATAATGTCGGTTCCACACATCATTATCACATAGCCGAGAATGGAGTTTATCAGCCCCAGTTTGAACATCATCTGGTAAACCGCTATCTGCATTGCGATTCCCGGAAGAAGCGTTGCAAAAAGGAAGAGGCTCCTGATAATGGTATTTCCGACGAATTTGAAGCGGCTGAGCACATAGGCGATCTGGGTGCCGATCAAAGTCGATATCGTCAGTACGCAGACAAGTATTATCAGCGAATTGAGAAAGGCCCGTCCCATTCCGGCCTGCTTCCAGGCATCTGTAAAGTTGCTGAAATTAAACCAGCTTTTCGGAAGAGTCATAACATTTGTGTTGTTATATTCCTTTTCGGTCTTAAAAGCGGTTATCACGCAGGATACTATGGGCAGAACGGAAATAAAAGAAAAGAATATCAGTGAAAAATATTTAAGTGCACCGAATATTTTCTTTACCACTTTTTTATTGTTTTTTATACTCTTCATTTCACCACCCTGCCCTCAGGCATCCTTCGTATCTTTAAAAACATATTTGAAGAAAAGTTTCTGCAGTATCGTCGCCACTATAATGATAAGCAGCAGGACTATGGCCATCGCGCTGGCCAGACCCACTTTATCATGATTATGCGCTATCTGGTGCATGATAACAAAGTAGGTTCCGGTACCGTTGGCTCCGTCCGTGATAACATAGGGCGGTTCAAACGCACTGAGACTTCCCGTAATTGACAAAATAACATTCAGTACAATAATTGTTTTGATGCTTGGCAGGATAATATATCTGAACTGCTGAAAACGTGTCGCTCCGTCAAGCATCGAAGCTTCATAGAGTGCAGGATCCACTGACATTATCGCGCCGATGAAAAGCACGGTATTCTGTCCGACATAACGCCAGATGGATGTAGCCACAAGGGACCAGTTATTGATCCTCTGGTCTCTGAGCCAGTAAGGCAGATTTTTGAGATTAAAACCGCACCACTGCAGCACGGTATCGAATACGAAACCTCTTGTGTAAAAAAACTTGAATATAAAACCTACAGCAATACCGTTAATAAGGTAAGGGAAGAAAATCAT
>JAILDD010000163.1 GCA_024689605.1 Lachnospiraceae bacterium | reverse complement strand
GCTATATCGGAGGCAGATTTGCCTTGTTCTTTAAGCAACAGTATTTGTGCCCGCTGAGCTATTAAAACAGGAGTCATCCCTGACTTCGCAAGTTTTTCTAATGTACTTCTGTGTTCGGGATCTATTACAAATTTCATATATATATACCATCCTTCATTTGATATATCTATATGATATCATAAAAGTCATAAATGTACAACTAAATAGAAAGTACTATACTAGGTTTCGCACCTAAAATATCGGCTGAATCCATCTCATTAGCCTTTGCCGTTGTAAAACCGCTTAAGGAGCATGCCACTATCAGCGTAATGGCAACGCCCGTTAATTTCTTTACCGCATTACTGCTATTCCACATACTGCAACCCTCCTTGTTATGAAATCATACACAGAAAAGGTGCTGTCCTTTGCTGCCCTTAATCATCCTAAAATGCCCTGTTTTCTGCATATGCTCGTTTTTTTGATGCATAGCAATTATATCATGTTTCCATTAGTTATTCTATACATCATTCATGCCTTCATACCCCATTTTGTATAATCTGTCGAAAGGGGTGTTGAAATGATTCGATTAAGAGTAAAGGATATCCTGAAAGAGCAGGGACACACGAAATATTGGCTACACAAGGAGCTTGGCTACAGCTACCAGAATATGAACAATATCGTCGAAAATAAGACGAAGCAGATCCGGTTCGAAACGTTGGAAGCGCTTTCCCGGATTCTAAACGTTCCTGTTGGCGATCTCTTCGAAGTGATCGATGATCCCGTTAATGAATAGCTGAACCGAACAACAATATGCATTTCCCTGAGAGACCCGTTGCGGTCTCTCTTTTCTTTTGGTTGAACCATTTCATGATAGCCATCGCAATTACGTAATTCTCCTTCAACTCAGCAATATACTATCTATAGGAATCATTACCCGGCGGACAACTAATCCGCCGGGTTTCCTAATCTATCATAAAGGAGGATAACAAAGATGGCAGCAAATGTTGAAACAATGTTTTCGGTGCGTCAAAAGCCGTGGCATGGCCTTGGCCAGGTTGTTGAAGACGCGCCTTCATCCGCGGAGGCTCTTAAGCTGGCTGGACTCGACTGGCAGGTATACCAGCAGCCGATCTTCACGAATTTCGGAGAATGCATCGCCGGTTATCGCGCCAACGTCAGAAGTACAGACAATAAGGTTCTCGGTGTGGTTTCTGACCGCTATAAGGTGGTTCAGAACGATGAAGCTTTTGAGTTTACAGATGAACTTCTCAATGAAGGTGTCCGCTATGAAACAGCTGGATCCCTTCAAGGAGGACGAAAGATCTGGCTTCTGGCCAGAATTCCCAAGACTTATGTTATGGCTGGAGATAAGATATCTTCATTCCTTGTCTTTAGCAACAGTCACGATGGAAGCGGGGCTGTAAGAGTTGCTATAACCCCCGTCAGGGTTGTATGTAACAATACTCTTAACCTTGCTCTTTCCACGACTAACCGGAGTTTTTCTATGATCCATGCAGGTGACATCAAGGGCAAAATCAAGATGGCAAGAGAAACACTGTTTATGGCTGATGAATATATGGGGAAGCTCGGACACGAACTGGCACGCCTTAACGAAAAGAAAATAGGCTATGAACAGGTCGAGTATTACATTAACGAACTGCTTCCTCTGGCAAAGGATGCTACAGAGATCACACAGAAAAATGTAAAGAAACAGCGTAGTGACATTGCAAGGCGCTATTACGAAGCTCCTGACCTTAAGCCTCTGGATCATACAGCATACCGCTTTATCAATGCCGTATCTGATTTTGCCACACATGCAGCACCTTTAAGGCGGACATCTGACTATCAGGATAACCTTTTTTCCAGAACGATTGGCGGGAATCCGCTGATAGACAAAGCATATCAGCTTGTAAATGCAGCATAAGGAGGCGGTTGGATGAAAAGATTAGTGTCAACAATAGGCCTTGATAAGAAAGAATGGCTGAAATACAGAAAAACGGGTATTACCGGCACCGATGCTGGGGCCATAATTGGAACGAATCCTTATGTCTCGGCTTTCGCCGTCTACCAGGACAAGATCACGGATGAAACGGAGGAAACAGACAATGAAGCTATGCGACAGGGACGGGATATGGAGGAATACGTTGCTTCCAGATTCGAGGAGGCGACAGGGCTCAAGGTTCGTAGAGCTAACGCTATATTCCAGAATGAGGAATATCCTTTTATGCTGGCTGATTTTGACCGTCTGATCGTCGGTCATAAATCCGGACTTGAATGTAAGACGGTAAGTCCTTATTCCGCTGATAAATGGAGCGATGAGGATATACCGCTCCACTATCAAATGCAATGTCAACACTACATGGCAGTCAGTGGCTTTGACAGGTGGTACATTGCCGCTCTTATATTTGGGCGAGATTTTATTATCCGGCAGATTGACCGGGATGAGGAGATAATCCAAAACCTGATAACCATAGAGAAGCACTTCTGGTATGAGAATGTCGAGAAACGCATTGTGCCTGATCCTGACGGTACCAAGAGCTGTTCAGAGCAGATAGCCAAGCTGTATTACAATTCTGATAAAGATAAGACCGTACAACTTCTGGGATATGACTCTGATCTTAAGCGCCGAGAAGAGCTGGTCGAACTGATAGACAAGCTTGAGCAGGAAAAGACTTCTATAGACCAGAAAATACAACTGGTGCTGCAGGATGCAGCATATGGCAACGCCGGTGATTACCGCGTATCCTGGCTTAACACAGTATCCCGCAGGCTGGATACGAAACTATTTAAATCGGAAAATCCGGAAATGTATAACAAATACGCAAAAGAAAGCAATAGCAGGCGCTTCGTTGTAAAGCGCATTGCAGCATAGATTGGAGGTCAACATGGGAAATGTAAACATAAAAGAGGAACTCGCTGTACAGGCTGCAGCAACCGAAGATGATGGCAGTGTGAAGCTGACCAGAAGCATGAGCATACCGGATATGGTCAAGGCGATGATGCCCGAGATCAGAAAGGCTCTTCCCTCGGTACTCACACCGGAAAGATTCACCAGGATCGCACTTAGCGCACTGAATAATACTCCTGCTCTCCAGCAGTG
>JAILDD010000158.1 GCA_024689605.1 Lachnospiraceae bacterium | reverse complement strand
TTCCATGATGCCTGTTCCGTCGCATACAAGAGTTGCTGTATATTCGTCATATGTGCAGGTATACTGCCACTCTGAAGTCTCGTATGCACTGCTTCCCCATGCGATGTATACATTGTATTCATCGTTTCCGGCATTTACTATAGTGATAGTGCATCTGTCACAGCTCCAGAAGCCTTCATAAAATGCAGCTTCTACGCCTTCGCTGGTCTCGTGAAGGAACTCAGCATCTTCATAGTCATTCAGGGTATCGAAGCTGTCTTCGTTCTCATCTATAAACTCGCTGCCTACGAAGTGGATGCCGCCGTCATCTTCTGAATAAAGGTCTGATGCTCTTTCGTTGCAGTTAAATGTTGTCCACAGTGTGCCGTCGCTCTCATAGAAAGCATACTTATATATGGAAGTTCCGTCACCGTTATCTTCAAACTCTACTGAAATTGTACCGAAAGCGGATCCGCCTCCTCTGTATGCCAGCTCGTAAGAGCCATCATCACTGATAGTAAGAGTTCTTGAATCAAGCACTTCTGTTTCATACCATGTGCCTGCGATAGCTGCCAGCAGGGAAGCTTCGTCTTCAGTTTCGCCAGTTTCGGCATTGGCCTCGGGCTCTTCTGTAGGCTCCTGGGGTTCTTCCACAACATTCTGCGGTTCCTCGGGTGCAGTGTTGCTTGTGCAGCCTGCGACAACTGCTGATACTGAAAGAATTGCAGCAGCCATTAAGAATTTCTTTTTCATAATTTTCCCTCCTCACAATGAAAAAATGAAAATGTTCGGACTAGTCCGTTGCAAATATTATCACAAAGCCGGAAAAAAAACCATATCCAATAGTGGGGTCATTGGAATATAATAGTTCTTAGATGTTGAAAAAAGTGATGTACTATTAATCCACAAAAGAAAGGAGTTAACCATGAGCAGAAAATCAGAAAAGGCACTTAAGGATGCGCAGGCTTTCCTGGCAGCCAACAATACAGAGGGCAAGAGTGAAGACGAGATAAATGAAATGCTGCAGAATTTTATAAATGATCATGATCAGGATATGGAAGATCCTCTTACCGAGGAAACTGCCAAAACGGCAGATGATTTTCTGGAGCTTGCGGAGGATACAACCAGCAAGTCTAAGGCAGAAAAATATATAAAAAAGGCACTGGAGCTTGAACCTGATAATATTGATGCAATAAGTGCAGCTGTTGATCTGGAAGACGAACCTATGGAGTATTTCCGGAAACTGAAAGAAGCGCTTGAACGCAGCGATAAGATCATGGAACAGCAGGGCTTCATGGGAGAGGACTATATAGGTAATTTCTGGGGTGTATTGGAAACGAGACCTTACATGAGGCTCAGGATGAAATATGTTGATTTCCTGATCGACGCCGGAATGTATGGTGCGGCGGCCGCAGAGGGTGAAGAAATGCTCCGCTTATCCGAAAATGATAATCTTGGTGTCAGATATCGTCTGATGCATATATATGCACTTTTAGAGCAGGAGGAGAAGGCACTGGAACTTCATAAAAAATATGATAGTAATGAAGAGACACAGATGCTGCTTCCGCTTTCCATGCTGTATTTCATGAAAATGGATATTGAGAAGGCAAAGGAATATCTTGACAGACTGTCAGCAGCCAATAAAGATACAAAGAAATTTTTCGCAGCCGTAAAGAAGGACAAAATGGATCAGTATCTGGATGAATTCAGCTCATATGGATATCAGCCCTTTACCATACAGGAACTGATAACGGAAATGATGGAAAACGCTTATTTATTTACAGCTGCTCCGTTATATACGGCATGGGCATACGAACAGACCAGAACTTCAAAGAAAAAGAAAGAGGAATAAAATGGAAAATATCACTTTTGACACAGCAGATAAATCCGATATTCCCGAGCTGATCCGCCTGCGTATCGCTTACATGATCGATGATTTCGGGTCTGTAAGCGATCATGAGCGTCAGTGCATGGAGGAACAGCTTCCGGATTATTTTGAAAGAAAACTGGGGACAGAACTTGTTGCTTTCGTAGCGAGAGCGGAGGGAAGGCTTGTGGCAGCAGCATATCTTCTTATTGTGGAGAAGCCTGCCAGCCCTATCCTGCCTAACGGCTTTGACGGCGAGGTACTGAGTGTTTATACGGAAGATGCGTACCGTGGCAAGGGAATCTGCACGCAGCTAATGAAAAATCTCGTAGCCTACGGAAAAGAAAAACAGCTGTGCCGCATAGATCTTTTTGCTACAGAGGACGGCTACCCGGTCTATAAAAAAATCGGCTTTGAGGACAAAGTACAGAAATATACGGACATGCGGCTGAAATTACAGTAGTGTTGAGAAATATCCTTATCTGGAATGATTTCCGTATACAGCGCTGCCGATGTCGCGCAGAATGATGCGTGCTAATGGCAGCGCTTAATTTTTTCACAAATTAAGCCGATATATATTGATAAGGCATCTTGGTGCAGCAATTATAAAAAATTGTTATTTAGTATATTCAGTGCCGTAAAAACACGGCAGAAAGAGTAAGAAGTGCCGACAGTTATCGGAAGCAGCCTCATCCACAATTTAGTGGCAATGAATGGCGCAAGGAACATGGGAATAGTGACGAATGACCAGAAGAAGTCAGCTGAAAAGCTCGCTTCCGGGTACAGGGTTAATCGTGCCGCAGACGATGCGGCAGGTCTTGCTATTTCTGAAAAAATGCGCAGGCAGATCCGCGGTCTAGACCAGACTGTCAGAAATATCAATGAAGGCATCCAATTATGCAACGTGGCGGATGGAGCCTTAAATGAGATCAGCAGCATGCTGAACCGTCAGGAAGAATTGCTGGTTCAGGCTGCAAATGATACCAATTCATACAGTGACCGGGAGTATATCCAGGCAGAGCTTAAGCAGCTTGCGGATGAGATGAACCGGTCATTTGAAATCACCACATATAACGAAATACAGCTTTTTAAGGGTAAGGATACCATACTGGATGATCCGCCGCCCCAGGTAGTTCATACTGTAAATACCCGTACCGAGACAGATCCTACAGTTACCACAGTTACCGAAAACGTGATCACATCTGTAGACAGTATGTCCACTACCACCGAGACCAATACTACGGTTACACAAGGGGACCGGACCTCTTCATACAGTGAGTGGGAGCAGATACACGATACGGATGAAAACGGACATACCAGTTATGAGGTCCATAAAGCCCAGACGATCACGGATGGTCCCGAGACAACTACTGTAACCAAAGTGACAAAAGAATATGAGAAACTTCCTGCAGATCCGAAGGCTACTCAGCTGACAAGCCCCAAGACCATGACGGGCAGGAATGGATACATTAATGTAAAGAACGGTCTGGGCTGGCAGCTTTCATGTGCAATGTCACGCCTGGGAGTAAAGATCGGGGATAATGTAAATCTGGATGTTTATAACACCACTCCGGTAACTGTAAATCCAAATGCCGGTGAAAATGCAGCGGAGCATACCTATGATCTGGGAGACGGTCTGTCCCTTACCCAGCGTATTGAGCTGCAGGGCGGGGACACATACGTGATATCATACTCCCTGAAAAATGAAGGTACTGCAGATAAGACTGCTTCTGTCCGCCTTGCATTTGATAGTATGAATACTAACGATAACAGCAATAATAAATCTACTACCGGAGCGGGGCCTTACACCCTGAAGAGTAATGTTGCCGAAATACCTCTTTCAGCAACAGGCGCAAGCAGAACGGTTTTGGGAAATATTGAAAATATTTATTATCAGTGGGATCCTAATGTAACGGACGGGACTGTTATCGGACATTCCGGTATGGGAACCTGGTGGGACAACAAGACTGTCGGAGCCGGTGAAACACTGGATCTGGGTTCCGTTACCTACGGTCCGATAAAAGTCGCTGACCAGTATAAATGCACTACTACCACTGAAGTGGATGTTACCAGGGAATACACCGATACAACAGATGATGATACTTATTCATATATGCCAAGGTATCTTGATATTCAGGTAGGCGTGGAAAAAGGCCAGCTCCTGCCCATCCGGTTATGGGATCTGGACACCACAACGCTTCATTGCCGTGTTCCTGATGAAATATCCGCCCATGCAGCAGGTGATTCCATACAATACCTGAAACAAGCACTGAACAAGGTATCAAGTATAAGGTCATACTATGGTGCGACCACCAACAGACTGGAACATGCGGCGAAAAACAATGCGAATGTTTCTGAGAATACCAGTGCGGCGGAGTCCAGGATACGTGATACCGATATGGCACTGGAAATGGTATCATATTCAAATAACTCCATTCTGATACAGTCCGGGCAGAGCATGCTTGCACAGGCAAACAGCAGTCCGGAGAGAATACTGCAGCTGTTATCATGAGATTTTACTATTAATGAATAAAAACGGAGACTATACAAGATTACTGAAATTTGTCATACCTATTTCCCTGCAGTATCTGATGTATTCGTTAGTGAGTGCATCGGATGCTTTTATGCTGGGGTTTCTTGACCAGACTTCCCTTTCTGCTGTGTCCCTGGCAGGGCAGGTTGCATTTGTATATTTTCTTTTTCCAAATGGATTTGTATACGGATTCAATGTGTTGGGAGCCCAGTACTGGGGTAAAGGCGATAAACTCAGCGTAAGCAAGGTCCTTACAATGACGCTACGATATTCTATGATAGTGGGGGTTCTTTTTTCCTGCGTTTCATTTTGCTGCCCGAAGCTGGTAATGCTGATCTTTACCACAGACCCGGAGCTGATCGAAGCCGGAGCCGGCTACCTGCGGGTTGTGTCGGTTTCATATCTGCTGTCCGGAATATCCCAGGCATATTTCGCTGTGCTGAAAGTCTGCGACCGCCCGGGATTAAGTTCTCTTATCGGTTCGCTTTCAGTTGTCCTGAATATATTGCTTAATGCTTTGTTTATCTTTGGTTTGGGCATAATGCCAGGAATGGGAATTGAGGGTGCGGCGCTTGCCACGGTATGCGCCAGAGCATTTGAAGTGGTTTTTTCATTCGCAGCGATAGCCGCCTGCCGCTGTCCTAATACCGGGATAAAATATCTCATTAGAAAAGATGAGGCGGTAATGAACAAAGACTATTGGAAATACACCTTCCCGCTTCTGATAAACCAGCTTGGCTGGGGTGGCGGCGTGGCCATGTATTCCGTGATAATGGGACATCTTGGGACGGATGCCGTGGCAGCCAATTCCATCGCGAGCATAGTGCGTTCCATGGTGGCCAGTGTCTGCTGGGGAATTGCATCGGCAGTGGGCATTGTGATAGGTGCCCTGTTGGGCAGTGGCAAGCTGGATGAAGCAAAGCGTCTGGGCGGAAAATACGTAAGGCTTTCCATATGGATAGGCATTGGTTCCGGTATCGTGATCCTGTGCCTGACACCGCTTGCCGTGAATGTGGTATCTTTATCCCCGACGGCAACCGGCTATCTTAAGGGTATGCTGCTGCTGGCTTCCTACTATATAATAGGAAACTCACTGAATTCAACTATAATAGGCGGAATTTTCCCTGCCGGCGGTGATACAAAATTCGGAATGTACTGTGACCTGATAACACTCTGGTGTGTGGTGGTTCCTTTGGGAATGATATTTGCGTTTTTATTAAAGGCCCCGGTAATGGTGGTGGCATTCATTCTTACCCTGGATGAGTTTGTAAAGATTCCGGTGGTTTACAGACACTATATGAAATATGAGTGGGTGAAGGATATCACGAGGTAAAAGGATACATACTCTATACTTTATGATATGCTATAATACGGCTATAAATGTCGTCACATCTGAGCATCTATTAAGGAGCATTGCATTATGAGGCGCATTGGAGAAAAGATTACCATGCTCGTTATCCTGGCAGAGATTATTGCCATGGTCATTATGTTTATGTTTCTGAATATCTGGCTTTCCAATATCCTGGAAGAGAGAGTTATCTCTGACATGGGCATCGTAGCACATCACCGTGCGGATCTTGCGGAAAACTATATCGAGGGACGCTGTGACTTCCTGAACGGATATGCACGGTCTCCGGAGGCAATAAATGCACTGATGCACCCCGACGATCCGGAATGCATCAAGGTTGCCAGAAACTATACTCTCAGGTATGCTGAAGGCTACGATACCATAGAAGGTCTCTATATTGCCGACTGGGATACCTACGTTCTTGCTCACATCAATCCCGATTCCATGGATAAGACTTTCCGAGATGGAGATGCGGCCAAGGCACTGGAGGAACAGGTTCGTGCACATCAGGACTCCTTCTGTACGGGCATAGTACTTGCCCCCGTCACACAGAAGATGGTTATGCCGGTTTATGCACCGGTTATAAATGATGAAGGTGAAATGGTAGGTTTTGCCGGAGCAGCCTTTTATCCTGAGGCAATAGGCATACAGCTGGATATTGATGAAGAGACTAAGTATGGATATAGCATTATCAACTGTACAAACGGTATGTATATATATGATGCCATGAGGCCTGAACTGGTAGGAACTGAATGTACGGATACGGCCCTCTGGGATGAGGTTGCAAGGATAAAAGCAGATCCGAAGGAAAATCATGGTGCGCATATACAGGACGGTCTGGTCATGTCCATTTATTATATGCCGGATTACGACTGGATATTTATAGTATCGGAGCCGGAGTCGGAAGTATACCAGCTTGTGGGAAGGGTTCGCAATATGGTAATGCTGATATTTATCATGGTGACAATTCTGCTGATATTTATTCTCAGGTTCGTGATCACTGGCATGATGGCACCCATAGAAAAGATCAACAATCAGATCGTCCGTCTGGAGACCGCGGATTTCAGCCGCGGTCATGGAATTGAAAAATTCACAGGCCGCAATGATGAATTCGGAACCATATCCAGGGCTGTCATGAAGCTTCATGATACCCTTGAAAATCAGGATGAGCTCTTTAAGGAGATACTGGATGCCCAGACTGCAGGAATGGTAGTAGCCAGGGATGTTAACAGCGAGCTGCTCCTGATCAACCAGAAGGCCAAAGCTCTGTACGGTATTCCTGCAGATCAGGAAGATGGTATTACTATAGAGAGCATAAGGAAGCTTTTTACACAGGAAGAGCTTGACCATATAGATGAACAGCTAAACAAGGTTGCTCCGGATGCGGAGGAAGTAGTCTTTGAATCCTCTGTTGTACATGATGACGGCAAGAAACATCATCTTCTTACCAGGATCAAGAGCGTAACCCTGTCAAACGGCGAGCATGTTTCCATATATTCGCTTATGGATATTACAGAGCAGAAGAAGCTGGAAGAGGAACTCAAGATCCAGTCGGAGACAGATTTCCTTACCGGTATATGCAACAGACGGAGCGGTGAATTCAGGATAGAAAAGCTGATCGAAGAGGGCAAGACGGGAATGTTCTGCCTGCTTGATGCAAATAAATTCAAGACCATCAATGACACTTACGGCCACGATGCCGGTGACGAGGTGCTTATAGGTATAGCAAATGCAATGAAGGATACTTTCAGGTCCTCTGACGTTCTGATAAGACTGGGTGGCGATGAGTTTGTCATCTTTGCACCCGGCATGCCGGATGAAACTGTCGGTACAAATGTTATAAACCGTTTCATTGCTAATGTGGAAAAAATTGCGCCGGAATCTATCAAAGGCCACAAAGTGACAGTGAGTCTGGGGGCCGTGATGGTTGTTGACAGACTGAATTTCTCAGAGATGTACGCCTGTGCTGATGATGTTATGTATAGATGTAAGGAAAAGAGTGGAAGTGCGTATGAATTCTACCATATGAAGAAGGCGTAAATTATTTATATAAACTTCCCACATGTAGTCTGTGGAAAAAGAACGACGACTCGCATATGCGCCGGAACCGATGCAACGCCTTGGGAAACTAATCGCTAACAGCCCGTAGTTATACGTCATATCGCGAGCGGCTTAAACGAATTAAGTAATTGCAGCTTGCGGGACAGCCAGTACCATATATGAAAGTACTGTCTGTCCTGCAAGCGCAACAACTAAAATTCGTTTAAGCTATCTCGCAACCCTGCAACGTATAACAACGGGCTGTTAGCGCTGGATTTCCCCAAGGGAAATTGAACGAAACATAAGTAATTGTACCGCTCTCAGCAGATAACGCTTTCATATATGGCGTTATCTGCTGAAAGCGACAATTACTAGTTTCGTTCAAACTCAAAACCGCATCGTGATTGTTCCGGTGCAATTGCGAGTGTCGTTCTAACCAGACTCGTGAGTGGGAAGTTTTAACTCACCTATACATTCCCTAGAAATACATTTGTTAGGCTTTCTTCGGCTACAGATTTAAGCGTTCTTAGAACCGATATATCCGTTGACGTTTCGTGCATTTTATAGCGTGGGAAATATCTGGTGATATGCAGGGGGATAGTGGGATCGATGTCTGCTATCCACTCTGCTTCTTTTTTCATATCCTCCGGGGAGTCGTTTAAGCCGGGCACGATCAGGGTGGTGAGTTCCACATGGCAGTTCTCTGCTGAACGTTTTATGAAATTCTTAACGGTTTCAAAGTCGCCGCCAAGTTTTTCATAAATCTCGGCGCTGAATCCCTTAAGGTCTATATTCATGGCGTCAATATACGGAAGGATCTCTTCCAGTATATGCGGCTCTGCAGTGCCGTTTGTTACCAGCACGTTCTTCATTCCGGCTGCATGAACCAGCATCGAGCAGTCCCTCACATACTCATATCCCACCAGGGCTTCATTATATGTATATGCAACGCCGATATTTCCGGAGGGTTTTTCCTGCATGGCCAGGGCGCAGAGCTTTTCGGGAGTTACTTCGTAGAGTCTGCGGAAGTCGGATTCCCCTGCGGCGGCAATCTCATAATTCTGGCAGAACGGGCAGGAGAGGTTGCAGCCATAGCTTCCCACAGACAGCACCATGCTGCCGGGATAGAAGCATGCCAAAGGTTTTTTCTCGATGGGGTCAAGGGCTATGGAAGTGAGCTTCCCATAGTTTGCACAGACTATCTTTTCGCCATTATTAAGCCGTGCCCTGCACCTGCCGTATCCGCCTGTCGGTATCCGGCAGTAGTGCGGACACACATCGCAGGTGAGGGTGGTGTGGTTTTGGTTGTTTGTAGAGTTATCCGTCATATGTTTAAGATTTATATTACGCAGGTGTTTTAAAGCTTGTTGTACAGCAAAGGACAAAACTCTTTACGTTTTTTCCTAAATGACAGTCTGATGTATTGTAATAAAACGATAATGGGATAGTTCAAAAACTGTCGGTTATTAAGGTTACTGTAGCAAGTGCTTCGGAATATTTTGAACAGTTAACTTCCATATTCATAGCAGGTGCTGCAGCTTCCTTCCGGGGATACCATGCAGGCTCCCTGGGGAGTGGAGGGTGTGCAGACTTTCCCGAAGAGGGGACACTGATCCGGACTGAGCTTCCCCATGATCACTTTGTCGCAGCTGCAGGCTTTGTTCCTTTTTTCATCATGGTCAAGTCCTCTGCTACCTGCATCAAACTCCGAATATTCTTCACGCAGGCATCTTCCGGACATAGGCACGTTTCCGATGCCACGCCACACGGCGTCTATTTTTTCAAAGTACTTATCGATAAGTTCCTGAGCTTTTTTATTTCCTTCTGTACTTACTACTGTGGGGTAGTTGTTTATGACAACGCCATTGCCCCTGTTCTTTACCAGAAGATACAGGGTGCTCAGCAGGTCTTCTGCTTCAAAGCCGGATACCACAAAGGGCAGGCTGTATTTTCCTGCAGCGGGTTTAAAAATGTCGCTTCCGGTAACTACGCATACATGTCCCGGAGCAATGAAAGCATCTATGCCTGCACCGGAAGAACACAGCAGGTCTACCACCTCCGGCATGGTCTTAAGGGCGGTCAGGATCTTCACATTTTGTATTTTTTTTTCGATCACGGTCTGCATAAGCAGGGCATACACAGGTGTCGTAGTCTCAAAGCCGATAGCCGCAAAGACAAAGGTCCGGTACGGCTCGGCCTTTGCAAGCTCTATGATATCAAGCGGGGAGTATACCATTTTATAGGAAGCTTCCGCTGCTTCCTGAAGTGAGCACCTGCTGCCGGGGACTCTCAGCAGATCCCCGAAAGTGACTACTGTGTGTTTATCTGACCGGGCAATCTCTATCAGCCTGTCGATATAGGCACTGGGGGTAACGCACACTGGACAGCCGGGTCCTGAGATCAGCCTTATCTTTTCAGACAGCATACCGGGGATTCCGTTCTTTGCGATAGCTCCGGTATGGCTGCCGCAGATCTCCATAATACGGATCTCCGGACCGTCGTAACTTTTCAAAAAATCAGTTATATCAAGTAGTTTTCCCATAGCTTTTCTTATAGTACAAGTACCCATTCACTCTTCACCCATCTCTTCTGCCAGTTTTATCCACTCGTTGTATCTCTCATCAGATACTTTCTGCAGGATGCAGCCTGCGTGTACAAGCACAAGCTCGCCTTCCTCCACATCCATAAGTCCCGTGCGGGCCTCGATGATGCTGCCGTGGAAATCCACGCTTGCGGTATTCTTTTCTTTATTTATAGAAACAACTTTTCCGGTATTTGCTACACACATAATTTACTCCTGTTCTTTGTTTTGAGATATTGCTATAAAGTTCCCGATAAAAATAGTAACATATGTCACCATAAACAGTATCTGACTTACATTAGTTATTACACTGTATGAAATTTCGCCCTGTTCACCGTGATAGGACAGGTCAGCTAAGCTGCTAAGACTGCCGCCCATATAAGGCAAAATTGATTCAATGGTAAGAATTTTTGTAGCAATATACAATATCGAAAGTACAATACCTGCCACTGAAGTAATCTTTCCGGCCGTTCCGTTATAGAAAGACGAAACACCAACGCATACCGTAATCATTAAAACCAGTCCGATGGTTAAAAGCCTGACACCCTGAAATCTCAATATCTGTGCTCCGATATCGGACTTGATCAAACTGTACAATATGAATACCTGCGATATTGTCACAGTGATGAGATGAAATAACATAGGAACAAAGGCCGGTATCCGCGTTTTCATCAGAAGGGCACTGGTGGCAATCAATAGCACTGAAATAAGCATTGACCACAGAAAATCAATTATATGTGCAGGATTTCCTATAACTGCGAGAACTCCCGGAATAAGCGAGAATAGTGACAGTACTGAAAGGAATACTGCAATAAGCATTACGACATTGTTGTATTTTCGATTTTCCATGATGTATATTCACCTCTTGAGTAGCTACTGTATATAAATGAATTTCGTCCGCCGGAATGGCCCAGTTCTTCTATATCGTCGGCCGAAAAACATAGTTTGTGAAATGGCTGTCCACTTTCGGAACGGATCCTTTCAGAAAAAAATAAAGGCAGTTTTAGTAAATTATAATGATTTTTGGGGTTAAATTCAAACCCTTCAGAGTTTAGTGTATAATGAGTATAATATGATTCACTAGCCGAAAGTACTTTCTCACACGCAAGCTTGCTTACAGTGGGAGAAAAGTACTGGAGGCGCCACCCGCATGAGGGCGAGTGGGGCGTAAGCTCCACAGAAGTCCGAATGTGGGTAGGATTGTGGGAGTGCGTAGCACGGAACAATCCGTGTGAATCATAAATGGGTGAAGCATCAACAGGAGATCAGCAATGAAAGAAAAACTCTACACCATTCCATTGAATGACGCCATAGACGAAGGCGGCGAATGCCCCCTGTGCAATGTGGAACGCTCCCTTGAAATGGAGACCATGGATTTTGTGCTGGGATCCTGTGCTTCTTATATGGAATCGGATGTAAGGGAACTTACGGATAACCAGGGATTCTGCCGTGAGCATTTCAAGAAAATGTTCGAATACGGAAATACTCTGGGAAACGGCTGGATCCTGAAGACCCATTATATGAAGATGCGTAAGGATTTTGCCAAGGCAGCGAACGGCTTCAAGCCCAATAAGCTTTCCTTTACGGATAAGCTTAAGGGAAAGAAGAGCAGCAATGCCATAGTTTCCATGGCCAGGGCCAGGGAAGAGAACTGCTATATCTGTAATCACATAAAAGAAATATATGCCAGATACATAGATACTTTCTTTGTTCTCTATGTCCAGGACGAGGCTTTCAGAGAGAAGGTTAAGAAGGGTAAGGGCTTCTGCCTTACTCATTATGCGGATCTGTGCGAGGCTGCAGATGAAAAGCTTAGCAGCGACAACCTGCAGAAGTTCTATGCTGAAACCATTCCCCTGATGACGGAAAACTTTGACCGCATGCAGGAGGATGTGAACTGGCTCATCGAGAAGTTTGACTACCGCAATAATGATGCGGACTGGAAGAATTCCAGGGATGCCGTTCAGCGCGGAATGCAGAAACTTAAGGGCGGCTTTCCTGCCGATCCGGCTTATAAGATGAAGAAGTGATTCACCAGCCGAAAGTACTTTCTCACACGCAAGCTTGCTTGCAGTGAGAGAAAATGATACTTGGGACGAGTTAATCATATAAAAAATAGGAGCATAAAATGGATAAGGAAATAGAAAAGCTTAATGCGCTTATAAAGGAATACGGCGGTGTTGATAGTTACACAACCGACCAGGCTGTGGAATTAATAGAGCAGTTAAACAGGATCATAAGGCAGCAGGGCCTTGATCCGGAGACCAGGGCAGGTTTTTTCGAAGGCATATGCAAGGTCTTCAATATTGAACTCATCAACAGGGGCAACTATGAGCACGGCAAATATGTCTTTGCTCCGAACCATATCAGTGAGTTTGACGGGCCCATATTCGGTACGATTGTCCCGAATGTGCTGGTGGTCGCAAAGAGTGACTGGGTTTCAAATCCGAACCTAAACAGGCTGTTGGAAAAGATCTGTTCGCTGATCAGTGTGGTAAGGACAGATAAGTCAAGCGGCATGAAGGTTTTAAGGGGATGCGTTGACCATCTGAATGCTTCGGCTGATGGCGTGGTTAATATTTTCGTGCAGCAGACCATAGCTGATATAGATATTACAATGCCTGAGGATATTGCAATAGGGGCATGGATAGTTGCACAGAAGGCATCTGCCCCAGTGATCCCGGTATACTGCGAGCAGGTTTCCACAGGACATCCAACAAGGATAGTCTTCGGTGAGCCTATAGTATGTGCGGATAAGGAAGATTTTGGGAAGTTATGGCTTGAAAGCGAGCTTGCCCTCAGGGACTCCATAAAAGATCCGGCGGACAGGAAGCCGGTGCTGTGTGAAAAGCACCGGAAACCCATAAGCCAGCGTGCATTTTAGGGTATGATTTGGGTACAGATGATGGGTTATGATTAAGAGGGAGTACAGTCTCGGCCCTGAAAGGAGAGTGGGAAAATGGATTTTCAGCAGAAGCAGCAGCAACAGAATAAGCAGCTATTTTCGGATTCATCTCTAAACAAGACCCAGGAGGTGCAAAGTGATTTATTGTCTGATTACGCAAGCATCAACCGCACAATGTCCGAGGATGAGCTGGACTTAAACAAAACTGCGGAGGATATGATCCAGGCAAATAAAAGCGAGGTTGTGACTAAGAGCACGGTCAAGGAAGAGCAGCCCCAGGTGCTTAGTAAACAGGCTCCGGAGGAAAACAGGTTCATTGGCCTTGAGAAGTGCTTCGCATATAAACAGGATGGTGACAGTGACAGGATGCTTGCCCTCAGGAAAGCCATAAAAGCCTATCATGATGCCTCGGATGAAAAAAAGGGCAAGTATGCGGAAATGAAGGCCCTTAAAAACATCATAAAAGCGTGTAAAAAATACCGCTTTATGCGTTTTTCCCTTTTCAAGAGGGGTAAGGCGCTGGAGAGACTTAACCAGGTAATAGCCCTGCAGGAAAAGGTGTCCGGTATGGCGGATAATCTGCAGGTGTCCCTGGATCAGCATAAGGATGATTATATATATAATGATAGCGATGAAACGTATAAATATGAGAGTGCCATGAAGCTTAATAATAGTACTAACCTGGCACAGAAGATTGCTTCCGGTGTCATCGGCGGGATTGCGTTTCTTGTGTACAATCCCATCCGGCTTGCCGGAGCGGCGCTCATGGCACCTGTCTGGGCAATTAATGAAGGCGTACGCGCGGCTGAAAAAAAGATAACCGGAAGCACGGAGCGCAGGTCCATAAGGATGGGCTGGAAATGGAAGCCCAGTTCCATGTATTTTAAATCCCTCAAGGTGTTCTACAACATGAGTGATCACTATACAAGTGTTGGCCGGACCGTGTTAAACCGTGATATTCTGGAATCACCGAAAGATCTGGAAAAATTCAGGAAAATCCCCGGGGTAAAAGTTGATACTAAGAAGGGAACCGTCGAGATTGAGGAAAACGGTGAAAAAACAAAATACCGTGTTTCCTTTGAAAAAAACGACGAAGAAGGAACTGGCAAAAATTCATGGTACAGGATCATTAAACAGAAAGATCCTAAAACCGGCAAGATGAAAACCGTAGAAGAAAAAGTTTCCGAGAACGAGACTATATCGGTAGAAGAATTCGCAAAGATAGGCAAGAAGAAAGTAAGCAAAAATTATGATCTTGAAAAAGCCGAAATGGATGCCATCAGGGCTGAATTGAACGGTGAAGAGGATGATCTTTACGATTATGAAGAAGATGAAGAAGAGGAAAAAGAAATTGAAGAAGTGAAAGAAGAGAAAAAGCAGAAAAAGACAAGCAAGGCAAAGAAGAAATAACGGGGATGAGGGAGAATAAAAATGTCAAAAACGATAAGCAGTGATCTGATAGGCGGGTTTCTGGAAGCCGGTACTCTGAAGCCGGGAAAGGGCGAGGATGCTGCTGAAAAAAAGATTGAAGAGCTCAATACTGATGAGCTGAGGGATTATGTCCGGCAGCTCTTTGCGGCATATGAAGGTATATCAGAACAGATCACGAAAGAAAAAGAAAAGTATATATCTTCCGGAAAAGGCAGGGCTGAACTGGAGCCGCTCTATGCGGCAGCAATCGCAACCATGCACCATATTGCTATTATATTCCATCCCTTGTCAACATACGGAATTTCCCTGCTGCAGCGTGCCAGAGATCTCAGAATGGATTTCGAGGAAGTCTGCGGTCCCTTTACCCTCAGCATCACGGAAGAAAACCTGAATTACTTTACTTCAGTACTGTCTCCCGACACTGCTGAAGATGTGAAGGTTGGAAAGCTGAATGCCCTGGGAGCAATGCGCAGCGGCGAAAAGGGCGTATTTGGAGCAGGTGCTCTTGCATACTACCTGGAAAAAGATGCCACTGGAAAGGAACTGATACTGCGCATCAAGTGGCTGTATGTGGATGAAGATTACAGGGAGAGGGAAATAGCGGGATCCCTTCTTTCAGAAGTATTGTATCTTGCAAAAAAGTATGGCGCGGCTGCTGTAACTGCTGATATATCCATAAGCTCAGAGTGGTCAGAGGTTATCTGTTTCTGGCTGGACAAATGGCACTTCCAGTTTACTACCGGCCTTGCTCCGGAGAATGTTTTTGACATCCCGGGTGGGCTGTCTCCTAAAGTGATAGAGAAAATGCCCCAGACAGGAAGCTATGAAGCTGTTAAGGACAAGGATTTCGTGAATATATATACGAGATATTTAAAGAAGAACGGCTATGATGGCTATCTGTTAAGGAATGACCTGCCGGAGGGATATATTGACAAGAAGGCTTCATGCTATTTCGGGGATTCCGTTTCTCCCAAGGCCATGATCTTATCCCATGTGCTTCCTTCAGGGCTTCGACGGGTAGAATATATGGATGCCCGTGAAAATGAAAGACGAGTTGTCAGGCAGAAACTTTTGTATGCCTTCTTTTACAGCGTAGCCTATATTAACAAGAAAAACCAGCGTGTGATGATGGAAGTTAATGAGCCGGATATGTATCCTTTCTTTGACAAGGCCCTGACCAATCCGGAGGGTGACCTGATATATGAGGGGCTTTTGCTGCCACCCGATCCTTCTGAAGACCTGACGGAAGAGGATGTACAGGATTTTTTAAATGAATAGACTTTGTGCATAGTTAACAAT
>JAILDD010000132.1 GCA_024689605.1 Lachnospiraceae bacterium | reverse complement strand
CTCCATGCTGTTAAGGCAGAGTATGGTGTCAATAACATCCGAATAGTTATAGAACTCCGCAAGCTCCTCGCCGGTAGCCCTGGCCTCACGCTGCCTGGACTTCATGTCACTCAGATCCATATAGTAATTAACGTGTGAATTTGGCGTGATGAAATGCCCCGGAATGTAGCGGAGTACCACATCCTTGTTTTTCGAATAATCAATCTTCTTGTAATCCTGCATAATAATATACCCCCATTCATTATTTTGCCACAAGCCTGTCCTGATAACATGCGTACCGGACGCTCTATGCCGTCTCGTAATTAAAACTATAACATATTTTGCCCTGTCAGTCCAATATAACAGAAATCGTTTTCACTTCACTTCTTCTCCACCCCACTCTACTACGGAGAAGCCGGTTCTTTCGAAGCCTTCGAAACTCTGGGGCTCGATCTCAACATACTCATCCACAGCCTGCCATGCCATCATGACACGGAGCACATCTGCCGTCTCGCCGTCAGCCGAAGTAACTTCCAAAGGACAGGACTCATTATAGTTATCAGTCTGGAATGAGATCAGATTGTATTCATTATCCTGCATCCTGGGCAGCCAGTATACTATGAACTCGTTGTACTCCTCAGGTGTCAGGCCTATGTCAGCAAGGGTAGTACGGAGAAATTCAGCAGTATCCTCCCCCTTCACGCAGAAGCCCCGGGAAAAATCGGGTTCAGCATAATCTGTAGCCTCCCAGAAAAGATATGAATACTCAATTCCATCGGTATCATAGAGAGTGCCGTCGGGAAGGGCGTGCATATTCCACACATATTCATCGCCGTCCATTACGGGATCAGGATAAGTACAAAGCATCTCACCGGCATTTAACTTAAGTCTTACTTCCACATCAGTCTCACTTTTGGGATAGATATAGATTACAGGCTTCTCAGCCGCGGGATACTGATCATAGTAAGGGTCATAATCGTAATCAACGTAGGGATCATAATACGGATCATTGTAGGAATACTCGTCATTAATGTAATCAACGATAGACTCCATCCCGTTGCTTATGGCAGTAACAGTGCGTCCCTGCTTGCAGATGCTCTCTTCGCAGTCAGCCAGGTCAGCTGCCATCTCTTCCGTCACCATATCCAGTCTTATGAACATCACCGTGGTAATACCTGCAAAAATGATCAGGAGCAGTGCATTGATCACAAGAGCGGCTATCATGATACCTTTCTGTTTCTTTAACTCAGACACCACACTGTCGATGGAGTGAGTGCTCTGCGCCGGTACAGGCATATATGCATTGCCACCATACGCTCCACTCTGATATGGATCCGGCTGATATGCATTCTGAACCGGAATGTATTCCGACTGATTCCCGGTATTTATGTTCTGATTATCCATATTCTAATGCTCCTCCCGTTTTAACAGCGAACTTAATTACATCATCTACAGCAACTATTTATCTGCCCGGTTAATAAATATACATACAATAAATACTGTATTATGGCAATACAAAGATAACCATTAAGAGTTACTTCACTTCTTCGCCACCCCACTCAACTACTGAGAAACCGTTTCTTTCAAAGCCTTCAAAACTCTGGGGCTCGATCTCAACATATTCATCCACTGCCTGCCATGCCATCATTACACGAAGCACAGCTGCTTCTTCACCGTCAGCCGCAATTATTTCCAGCGGACAGGATTCGGTATAATTATCCGTCTGGAAGGAGATCAGGTTGTACTCGTCGTCCTGCATCTTAGGCAGCCAGTAAACGATAAATTCGTTATACTCTGCAGGCTTAAGTCCGATCTCAGCAAGGGTGGTGCGCAGGAATTCAGCCGTATCCTCACCCTTTACGCAGAAGCCCTGAGAAAAATCAGGCTCTGCATAGCTGGAAGCTTCCCAGAAAATATATGAATACTCAGTTCCGTCAGCATCGTAAAGAGTACCATCAGGAAGAGCATGCATGCTCCATACATAGGTATCACCGTCCATCACAGGGTCCGGATATGTGCAGAGCATCTCGCCTTCGTTTAACTTAAGCCTTACTTCCACATCTGTTTCATTTTCAGGATAAAGATATATTACAGGCTTGTCTTCATTATAGGGATAATAAGGGTCATAAGGGTCCTCATAATAATACGGATCACTATACGGATCACTATATGAATACTCACCATTTATGTATTCAACAATACCTTCCATACCATTGCTTATGGCTGTAATCGTGCGTCCCTGCTTGCAGATACTCTCTTCACAGTTGGCCAGATCGGCAGCCATCTCCTCAGTGATCATATCCATCCTCAGCAGCATCACCGATGTGATTCCTGCAAAAACAATAAGCAAAAGCGCGTTTATCACAAGTGCAGCTATCATTATCCCCTTCTGCTTCTTTAACTCCGACACAACGCTGTCGATAGTATGCGTGTTCTGTGCCGCTGTCGGAATATAGGCATTGCCGCCGTAAGAACCGGTCTGTCCCGCATTGGGCTGATATGAGTTCTGTATCGGGGTATATTCAGACTGTGTGACAGTCTGCCCCTGCAGGTTTTCGTTGTTCATGTTCTGATTATCCATTTTTCTCCTCCCTCACTTTGTTTTTCGAGTATTGACAACAACTTTTAACCATCTTCAATTACATATACGGATATGTACCTAAATTTTTATGGCAGCTCTTCCCAGTTTTTTTCATCCGAGAAATCATCCTTAACTCTGAACCACCTGTTATCATTCGAAATAAATGTATAACCATTATTGATTGCCACATTATAGTATTCACTGTGAAGCACCAATATTCCATTTATCTTTCCATCCATGTTTATCTCATTGCCTGTAAACGGATTCACAGTGTTATTCTCCCCAATTCCCTCTGTTGCCAGCGAAACCGTATCCGCAATAGTCATAAATGAATCATCAACCACAAAATCCTCACTGCCAAAATCCTTCACCATAAGAAGGGCATTTGCGCCTTCGGCGTCTATACCATTCCCCAGCATAAGATCATCAAAATGATGCAGCTCTCCGCCATGATCAGCCACCAATATTATCCTTGTATTATCATACACGCCCCACTCCCGCAGCGTATCAAACCATTCACCAAGCTTTATAAAAGTGACCACCGTCGAATGGTATGGTCCCAAGCTGGACTCGATATTATCCTGATCAAAGCGGAGAGTCCTGCCATCAATAGTCCTTTCCGCAAGCACAGCTTCCTTAAGTAGTTCAGGATCCGGTGAGGCCACTTCATAGTCCGGAAGACTCAAAAGTGCAGGCTCATGAGGCGTACTGTTGCACAGCATGAAAAAACAGTCTCCACTGTCAACGGGATAGCTCAATGTCCCGAGAGCATCAAGCACAGAGTAAGCATTATAAAAAGCAACACCTCCGCATTCCATGACTCTGTTACCGCTTAAATACTTGCCCCGGTCGTATATTTCATCTTGAAAAGTTGCAGGTGTCAGCTTCATCAGTCCATAAAAGAAGAAATTCCTTTCTCTGGTCTCACGGAAAGATGACTCATCAAAACCGGAAGGAAGATTCCCCGAATACTCATGATAGGTAATACCCGGATAATCCTCAAACAGAGGCTTGCCAGGCTCATCATAGTGAATATATGGAAGATCTGCCACATTTACATCGTACCCCTCATTATCAAAGATCACAGGCATAACTCTCAACGCCTCATCACTCTTGTCAACCAGTAACATATCATCCCTGTCATTCATGGCCTCAGGAGTATACTCATACCCACCATACAAAGGAGGTGCTCCGAAATTCGTGTGAAATCCAGGGGAAACGGTATTGGGATAAAATGTAAAACCGGCAAATTTATCCAGCACTTCAGGCCTTTCATCCATAATGAAAGGAACATAAGCGCCTACGGCCCTGTCCAGCATGATGACCACCACATTTCTGCCTTCCCTGCTGAACGGAATCTCATTATGTTCATTCTCCGACGGATCCGACTCTCTGAATTCCATATCACTTCTATTTATGGCCTGCTGTATCTTTATCCCATAGACAGAAGCACCAATAAACAAGCTTAATGCCATTACAATAAGCATCAGCCTTGCTGGACCCGGCTTTTTACATACGATCATATATGCAGGCAACGGCAGTACGCATATTGCTATAAGGTTTATCAGCTGAATCCGTCTCTCAAAATATGGTACAATGGAGCACACAAGATCCGTAGTGATAGTCCCGGTCTGTGCCCTGAAAAAAAACAGGTTGACAGCAAATATGACGATAACAGAAAACAGAATATTCGTAAGCTGCTTCTTCCCCTTTGCAGAAGCGAAGTAATATGCAATATTTCCCCACACAAAACATGCTCCCACCGCTACACAGGCGGAATTAAATACGTAATACAGCGGAGTGATCCCCTTATCTGCCACATAGAACTCCATAGGCGAAGCCTCTATAAGAAGGAGCTGGGGAATAAATGATATAAGCAGGATCAGTATCAGCTCTTCAAGAAGCAGTATCTTAAATCTAAGGGATCCTTCCCCATCATCTGTTTTTATACGAACCAGTCTTCCGGCCAATCCGGTACCATAAAATGCCACAGCGCACAGAATAACAAATCCTGCAACATAAAGGATAAGCTCATCATCCTTCCCTGCAACAGCAGCTTTAAGCTTCCCGCTTGCAACTGTGTAACACATAAACGCAACAGCAAGCACTCCATACAGTGCAGTAATGGCATACCCCGGGTGTTTCATATACTTCTCCGCGATATTCTTGCACAGGGAGTATATATTATTCATAGTCCAATACAGTACAAGCAGTGCCGGGCTTTTATACAAAAGCACAAGGAACACCGATGCCACAGCGTAGGGCTGTATCTTTTCTTTAGCTGACAGGCCTTTAGTATAAATTGCGGATGATACCATATTTATGACCGTCATCAGAACAGGCAGAAGATTAATCGAGACATTCCCGATACGAATAAGCCCATCCTCATGCATAAGATCTGTAATGGGACCAAAAGATGATATCTCCCCCAGATTTATCCCTGAAAGGAAATGATACGCAGCAAGAAAAAAAGGAATCTGCAGCAAAAGCGGCGCCATACCCACGATTGCCGAAAGCTGGCTGTATCTCATCTCACTATAGTAGGCTGACAGGACCATCATCCTCTCATCACCCGTGAAGCATTTCCTGATATGCTTTATCCAGGGTTCCATCACTTTCTGGCGTCTGCGTTCTTCCTCCTGGACCTGCTCCGCTTTGTTATAAAGCGGCAGCACCAGCGTACTGACAAGTATACTGACAGCAATAACAGCAGCACCCGCATTACCAAGAAAGCCGTACATCATCATGAAAACAGCTTCTATCAGGTATTCTATTGGCCGGATAAAAATATCATATATTATCATCATACTATTTACAGCTTAAAAAAGGCATCATGCTCACTCTCTATTGGCATAGTTCCAAGAATATTGCTTATCTGTTTAATCAAAACATCCACTTCTTCACGCTCATAACCTTCTTTATCTATGCAGATTCCCTTATAGCCGGCTTTACGCATGGATTCAATCATTTCTTCAATTTCCATTTCAGATAATTTTCTATTAAACATAGCAGCTTCCCTATCGCGAGTCCCTCCATAACTCCATTTCAATCCAGTATCAGTAAGCAGATATCCGGTCAGCTGCTTGTGGCCGCCATCCTCCGGATAATCACGATACGGAAGCATATAAATCATATCCCCCTCTTGTGTAACAGATACCACCTGGTTATAAAACATTTTATCTTCATCGTACAGACGCTTTTCCTCCAATAAATGACTTCCTTCAATATCTAAAATTGGGAGTTCTTCTATCAAAAACAAACAAAAAAGAAGATAGATAATAATTTTAGATACAGTTGCAAATCTGTTTTTTTCTTTTATTTTATCCCACATCATTGCAACGATCCT
>JAILDD010000130.1 GCA_024689605.1 Lachnospiraceae bacterium | reverse complement strand
AAATAAAACGAAACATAATAGTCAGGCAAAATTCCGCAAATCTGTGGTATACTATTGACGCCCGTGCGGGATTTTATACGGGCATAATGATACGATTCACCGGCCGAAAGTACTTTCTCACGCGCAAGCTTGCTTGCGATGGGACAAAAGTACTGAAGGGAAGTTTTAACAGCTTAATAGAAAGAGGTCATATAATGTTTTATAAATTATCCCAGACGATAGGACTCAAGGACGTAGATAAAAACTGCAAGGTTAAAAATGTAGCCATACTGGAAATGCTGGAAAATGCAGCCGGAGGCCACTCTGATGCTGTGGGCTATGGCATGTTGGATATAGACAATACCGGCATCACCTTCGTCCTGTTAGACTGGTATGTGCGTGTTCTGGACAGACCCGGATACGGTGAAGACCTCACAGTATATACCTGGGGGCGGCCGGAAAAAAGGATGATGTCCCTTATACGTGATTATGAGCTCAGAGATTCCAAAGATAATCTCCGCGTCCTGGCAACCTCAAGGTGGGTGATAATAGATATGAACAGGCACAGGATAACCCGGGTTACTCCAGAGATCCTTGAGGCTTTCGGTGCCGAGGAAAAACAGGTCTTTGAAACCGATCCCATGGTAAAGATAGACAGACCAAAAACTTCTGAAGACGGGCCTGATGCAGTCCCCGCTGAAATGGGTTCAGCCACAATTGGCCGCAGCGCCCTGGACCTGGTAGGGCACGTACACAATATAAAATACATAGATTTTGCAGAAGACATGATGCCTGATGAGATCTGGAAACAGGCACCCTTTGACAATTTCAGGATACATTACAGGAAAGAAATAACAGAAGGGGAAAAGATCAGATTCAGTTATTCATTTGTGGATGATCTGAAGCACGAAATCCGCATGGAAAACGAAGCCGGAGAACTTAATGCAGTTGTAAGAATGTGGTAACTATTCAGGCAGCCCCAAGCACTTCCCTCACATGATCTCGATCTGGCCTGAGCCTATGATCCAGCAGGCAATTCCGATCTGAGCCGCCATTATAAGTGGCATGCCGTATACAAAATACCAGTGCTTTGTCTTATGTCTGAAGGTATACATGCCTATTATCGACCCCAGGGATCCGCCGAAGATTGCAATAAGGAAGAGGACTTTTTCCGGGATCCTCCATGCATGATGAGCAGCTTTCCATTTATCTATTCCCATGGCCGCAAATCCCATGATATTCAGTACTGCAAAATATATGATTATTACTGTAATGACACCCATGGGCATTCTCCCGACAATTTATTTCATAAAAACTTCGTAATCGTTCAGAACCTGTCGGTTCTTGCACAGATCAACAGGAAACAAATCACTTTAAAAAACAGGCTGCCCGAATATTCTCCGGACAGCCTGCAGTTTTATTACATATCAGGCTTAGTTATTAGCCTTCTCCAGCTCCTGGCGCTTCATGCCGCGAACCTTGCTGGAAAGTCCGAAGAGATTGATGAAGCCCTCCGCATCACGGTGGTCGTAGAGATCACCTGTTGTGAAGGAAGCAATGCTCTCGTTGTAAAGTGAATAAGGTGATGTCTCACCTGCCTTGATGATGTTACCCTTGTAGAGCTTGAACTTAACATCACCTGTAACATACTGCTGTGTTGACTCGATGAAAGCCTGTACAGCCTCACGGAGAGGTGTGAACCACTTTCCTTCGTATACGATCTGAGCAAAAAGATTGCCCATATCCAGCTTCATCTTTGTAGTCTCCCTGTCAAGGATAAGCTCTTCTAACTGCTGATGTGCCTCGTAAAGGATGGTTCCGCCCGGTGTCTCATATACGCCGCGGCTCTTCATGCCTACTACACGGTTCTCAACGATATCAACTATACCGATACCATGCTTTCCACCCAGTCTGTTCAGCTCTCTGATTATATCGGAAACCTTCATTTCCTTGCCGTTTACGGAAGTAGGTACACCCTTTTCAAAATGCATTGTCACATACTCGCCCTCATCAGGAGCCTTCTCAGGTGTTGTGCCCAGTACCAGCAGATGCTCAAAATTAGGCTCATTGCCGGGATCCTCAAGTTCAAGGCCCTCATGGCTGATGTGCCAGAGATTTCTGTCACGGCTGTATGAATTGTCTGCAGAGAAAGGAAGAGTGATACCCTTTTCACGGGCATATGCGATCTCGTCCTCACGGCTCTGCATTGTCCACTTTTCATTTCTCCATGCAGCGATGATCTTAAGGTCGGGAGCAAGTGCCTTGATGCCCAGCTCAAATCTGATCTGGTCATTACCCTTACCGGTAGCACCGTGGCAGATAGCAGCAGCGCCTTCCTTACGTGCGATCTCAACAAGCTTCTTAGCAATAAGAGGTCTTGCCATTGAAGTGCCCAGCAGATACTTGTTCTCGTATACGGCATGAGCCTGTACACAGGGAACGATATACTCATCTGCAAATTCATCAGTTACATCAAGCACATAAAGCTTCTCAGCACCGCATGATTTTGCTCTCTCATCCAGTCCGTCCAGCTCGGATTCCTGGCCGCAGTCTATACATACACAGACTACTTCGTAATCAAAATTTTCCTTAAGCCACGGTATGATGACAGTAGTATCAAGACCGCCGGAATAAGCAAGAATGACTTTTTCCTTCATGATAAGTTACCTCCGTTAGTATAAGTATATATAAATTAAATGTTTGTCCTTTCAGACGCATCTATGATACAACAATCACCTTTAGTTTGCAATTCTATGATTGCAGCGGATCCTTGTATCATATATATCGAACTCCCACTC
>JAILDD010000092.1 GCA_024689605.1 Lachnospiraceae bacterium | reverse complement strand
GCTCATCAGTAAGGTACATGCCTTCGACATGAAGCTTGCCGTGTATTCCGAAAGGTGTAGGATTTCCGTTTCTTTTTGCTGATATGGAAATCTTGCCTGCCTGTGATGTTGTGTTTTCGCTCATATAGTAACCGCCCTTTTGTCAAAAAATTTAGCATTCTCAATGGTATGAATACCGTAACTATCTATACCCAAGACATTATAACATAATTCTCGGATATCAACCATCAAAAGTACAGGTGATTGTGGTACAATGGGAAAATCGTGCAATGACTAGCGTGTTGATAAGTTTTTTTTTACATGGTCGACATAACCAAGGAAGCCCGTAACATATGTACGATTTATTTCATATAATGACTGTGATATTATCTGTACTTGAATAGCAACAGGGAGGCTTTATGATAAAATACATATTCTGGGATCTGGATGGGACCATCATGGAATCAGGCAGCGGCGTGCTGTCATCTGTAAGATATGCCCTGGACAAGCTTGGAGTGGAGCTGCCGGAGAGTGAGGTCCGCAAGTTCATTGGCCCTTCACTTTTTGACTCATTTACAAATACGGCTCATATGTCTGAAGAGGATGCTGAAAAAGCAATACAGTTTTACCGCGAGCTTTACGAGTCAGAGGGGATTTTTGATGCCCATGTTTATGAAGGCATTCCGGAGACCCTGGAGGTACTGAAAAAGGAAGGCTACAGGCAGTTTGTTGTGACTTCCAAGCCTCATCATATGGCCCAGAGGGTCCTGTATCATTTTGGGATAAAGCAGTATATGGATGGTTTAGTGGGTCCTACGGAAGACGACCACTCATCAGACAAGGCAAAGCTGATCAGGACGGCAATGGACAGCAATGGCATAGAAAAATCGGAAGCCGTAATGATAGGTGACCGGTGTTTTGATATAAACGGTGCGAATGATGTGGGTATACACAGCATAGGGGTACTCTACGGCTACGGCTCAAAAGAGGAGCTTGAGAAACACGGAGCCGGGCTTATTGTTGAAAAGGCAGTGGATATCCCTGAGGCAGTGAAAAGTCTTTAAAAAATGAATAACACAGAATTAAAAGAAGAAAATAAGAATAGGAAAATAGACCTAAAAAAGCTTGCCCTGGATTTCAGGTCCATGGGCGTGTATTTTCTTATCTTCGCGGCAGCTATAACATTTTCGGAAATTTTTCTCAGATATCAGATATCCGGACATATAACTAAAACGAATCTTGCTTTCCTTGCCTTTGTTCCGGCTGAGGCAATGCTTTTTACGGTTTTTGCCGGCTTTTTCAAGGATAAGGGAAATCGGATCACTCTTCCGATACTCTTATTCATAGTCGGAGGTTATTACTGCATACAGTTCTTTTATTTCAAGACATTCGGATCCCTCTTTTCAGTGACAATGATGGAAATGGGCGGTGATGCCGTTGGTAATTTCCTCTGGGCTATGAAGGGAACCTTCTTTGCCGTGGCAGTTCTTCTCTTTGTTCTGCTGTTACCTGTTGTCATAAGCATAGTATTAGCATTTATCAGGAAGATAAAGTATCCCGGATATCCCGTTTATATGCATCTGCTGGCACTGGTTTTTACCATAATACTGTGGTTTTGCGGCATAGGGGCATTAAAGCTTCAGGGAACAGGCAGGCAGTCTGCGTATTATGCATTTAAAAACAGTTCGGCTGATACGGATACCACTGCAAAATATCTTGGCGCCATGGCGACCTTTACTGTTGAGGCGGGAGCCTATTATCTGGGAATCGGGACCGCAGAGGAGACGGAAGAGCTGGCAAGTGTGGACCGGAGCAGCCTTGAGCTGGTGGCACAGGAGCCCATTAAAGAAACTGTTACTGAACATAATGAGCCCGCTTATACTGAAAGTACGGTATCTGAGGAGGCGGCTGAAATGATAGAGGAGCCGGTGGTGTATGAGCCCTGGGTGGATTCCGCTTTTGATTTTCAGACTATGGCAGAAAATGCATCCGATGATTCCTCTAAAAAAATGTATACCTATCTTGCGGAAAGAGAGCCCAGCTACAAGAATGAATATACGGGGTATTTTGAGGACTATAACCTGATCTACATCTGTGCTGAAAGCTTTTGGACATATGCCTGTGATGAAAGGGTTACGCCGACACTTTATAAAATGGCGAATAACGGCATAGTGCTGGATAATTTCTATAATTCATTTCTGAATACGACTACGAACGGTGAATTTGCATTCACCACATCCCTCTGGCCCGATGTTTCAAGGCATGCAAAACAGGGCACCGACGTGGGAAGCTTCCCCCAGTCTTCCGGAAAATTCATGCCCTACGGAATAGGGGATTTCTTCGTGTCTGACGGTGTTCCTACATATGCATTTCATGATTACTATGGTACATACTACAGAAGAAACCTTTCCTGGCCCAATATCGGTTTTGAAAACTGCAAGTTCATGGGAAAGATGAAATTTACATCCTGCTGGCCTGCCAGTGACCTGGAGATGATGGAGCAGTCAGTAGATGATTATATTGGGGAGGACAGATTTTTCGCATACTATATGACATTCAGCGGACACGGCCCCTACTCGGATTCAAATTATATGGCAAGGAAAAATATTGGCGAGGTAAAGTCACTTCTGGGGGATGATGCTGCAAATTATAATTCTCAGGCCCTGTATTATCTGGCATGCAATCTGGAGCTTGATAAGGCAATGGCATACCTTGAGGAAAGACTTGCGGAGGAAGGAAAACTTGATAAAACTGTCATAGTACTTACCGGTGACCATTACCCCTATTATCTTTCCGAAGGTGGAAGGACGAGCCTCTGCGGCAAGGAAGTCAATGGTCTGGACCAGTTCCACTCGACTTGCATAATTTATAATTCTGCCATAGAGACACCTATCCATAATGAAGAGTACTGCTGTAATGTAGATATTGTTCCCACTGTCCTGAATCTTTTCAATATTCCTTTTGATTCAAGGCTTCTTATGGGGACGGATGTTTTTTCCACAGACAGCATGCATACGGCTCTGCTGTACAACAAAAGCTTCCTTAATGATACGGTGGAGTATGATTCAGCTAAAAATGATATCGTATGGAAGATAGATACCGAGATGTATGATGAGGAAGACCTGGATAATTACCTTGAAAATTATCTTACCCTCAATGATTTGACATATCTCGCCGGCGTGAATATGGTTGAATATAACTTTTATCTTACAGCATGGAAAGATGCCGGGCTTATCACTGAAGAAGAGATTGCAGAGGAAAAGAAAAGGGCATCAGAGGCCATGGCGGCAGATGCGGCACAGAATGCAAGGGATGCAGAAGCTGCGGAAGCTGCGAGATTAAGACAGGAAGCGGAAGCTGCGGAGGCAGCGGCTGCAGAAGCGATGGCGGCGGAGATGGCCGTCCAGGCCGCAGAAGCTGCTCAGGCTGCGGAGACTGCAGATACAACAGATACACAAGTACCTGTACAGCAGGATGCTGCCGCTGTGCCTGCTGAAACTGAAGAAGCGGCAGAGCAGTAAATGAAAAAACATGAAGAAATATGCGATCATAACAGGTTCCATATCATTTGTATTATTTCTGCTTTCTTTTATTACGCCATTTTGCAATTTTTATGCTGATACGGTTTATGGTTTGATTTCGGATCTGCTTGGAGTTCTGGTCAGCCTGCTGATAATAAATTTAGGCGAGTGTCTTATGTACCTTGCTGCCTTAGTGTTGCTGGCGGCTGTAATTCTTTCAATTCTTCTAATATTTTTTTACAAAAAAAAGAAATATAAAAATTTCACGATTTTTTATCTGAAGACTGTGGGATGTATTACACTTACGGTTTTGCTTTTATATATGCTGAACTGGTACATTCCGCTGCGGAGTTCTCTCATGGGTAATGCGATCGCACCGGCAGAGAATATTACCCTTGAGGAACTCGAGACTATACGTAATCATTTTGTGGAGCAGATAAACGAAGCTGCCATGGAGGCTGTCCGCGATGAAGAAGGGTGCCTGGTCTATCCTGAGGAAAAGGAGATAAGAGGAAAACTGACGGAATCCATGCACCGTCTTTCGCCTGAGTACAGGCGGCTGACCGGATACTATCCTAATATGAAGGCGGCATATTGTTCGGATGTCTTTAAATGGATGAATATCGGCGGCTATACGTATCCATATACTATGGAAATTACATATAACCGTTATGTGACGAAGTTTTTTTATCCGTCGCTTTTTGCGCATGAGTCATCTCATCATCAGGGATACTACCGGGAGAATGAGGCAAATTTCATTGAGTTCCTGGCATGCACAACTGCTGATGATCCGCTGCTGCGGTATTCCGGATACATGAATACTTTCTCATACATAAATGATGCTTATATCGGAGCTTTATATAACACGGATCCTGAAAATGCGGAAGAAAGATACAAGTCTCAGGTGAAATTCATAAAGCAGGTCAGGACAGACCTTATTCAGGCACAGAACGAAGCTGATGAGCGTTATGAAAGCGACGACCACCCAATGGAATCCTTGTCGGAAAATGCGGCAACAGTTTCTGATACTGGCTGGGAAACCCAGGCAAAGCTTCTTGGCGAAAGCGGCTATGACGGAGTGGTTCCGCTGATAGTGGAGTACTACCGTTAAACAGCAGATCTGTAAATTATTTTAATAAAATAACCCCCCCGGGGGCTTAAAAATCAATTTTTTTTGTAATAAAATCCACCATGTGTCATTACAGCGAATTCCGGCGGCAGCAAAATATCATTTTTTTGCTGTCTGCTGTTATGTGGCAGCTGTAACAGAAATGAACATGAGAGGAAAACTATGAAAAAAAGATTACTGACACTTATGATGACGGCTGTCTTAGCCTTAAGTGCCGTGGCTTGTACATCCACAGGTACCGGTGCTGAAACAGTTACTGAGAGTACTGAGGCAACAGAAGCACCGGAGAGTACCGGTGACGAAGGCGCCGAAGCAGCAGTGACTGACGAGGGAAGCGGAGAGACTTCCGACAAGATCCTTCGTGCAGCTACGTCATTTGCTTATGCCAGCATTGATGTACACAAGGAGTACTATGGCTGGTACACATCTATCTACGGTGTTTCGGAAACACTTTTCAAAATGGATGAGAATATGAATGCCGTTCCCCTGCTTGCAGAGGATGCGGTTGCAGACGGAAGCCTTTGGACCATTACACTGAAGGACGGCGTTGCATTTTCTAACGGAAATCCCCTTACAGCAGATATGGTTATAAGGAACCTGCAGAGACTTGCTGAGGTAAAC
>JAILDD010000048.1 GCA_024689605.1 Lachnospiraceae bacterium | reverse complement strand
AAAAATGGAAATGATCGCCTTTCTGGTATATCTGGTACTGGTATTGGCTATTGGCGTCTATTTCTTTATCAAGGGGCGCAAACAGACAGGTGATAAATCCTACTTCTTAGGCGGAAGGGAAATGAACGGATGGGTTGCTGCCCTGTCAGCCGGGGCCTCAGATATGAGTGCATGGGTGTTAATGGGACTTCCGGGATCCATATATCTCTGGGGCATGGGACAGGTGTGGATTTCAGTAGGTCTCTTATGCGGAACGCTGCTTGCCTGGATATTCATAGCCCCCAGGCTTCGCAGGTACTCAATTATAGCAGATGATGCGATCACGATTCCGCAGTTCCTTACAAAGCGTTTTAAGTCTGATCATCCTGCACTTCAGATTGTGTGTGCGGTAATTTTCATCGTGGTGTATTGTATTTATTCTGCATCAAGCATATATGCCTGCGGCGGCTTATTCAATAAAGTATTCGGAATACCCAACTGGATAGCTATGATCGGTGCTACGGTCATAATACTTCTTTATACCTTCCTTGGCGGATTTAATGCAGTGTGCTGGACTGACTTTTTCCAGGGGCTGCTGATGCTGGCAGCTCTTATGACGGCACCTATCGTGGCACTTTTTGCAATGAGCAAGCCTGATTTTATGCCGGTGGCGGAAGTGGTAACTGATGAGAATTATTACAATCTCTTATCCAGCGGAAAATTCGACTGGAAATCCGTATCGGATATCTTAAGCGGTTTCGGCTGGGGACTTGGCTATTTTGGCATGCCCCACATACTGGTGCGTTATATGTCCATCAGCTCTGAAAAGGAAATGAAGAAATCACGCATCATCGGTTCATTCTGGACATTCCTCATACTGGCAATGGCAAGTATTGTAGCCCTTGTGGCTCACCAGTATCTGGGAAGCTCACTTCCCGCTGATGACAGAAGCTTTGTATTCATCACCATGGTACGTGCTCTTTTCCCTGCACTTGTTGCAGGCATACTTCTTTCGGCTATACTGGCTGCGTCAATGTCAACAGCGGACTCACAGCTTCTGGCTTCATCATCAGCTTTTGCTTCCGATCTGTATAAGCCGGTCCTTCATAAAGAGGCAAGCGATACTGAGATGCTCTGGGTAGGAAGGGCAATAGTTGCGGTTGTTGCAATTGTAGCACTGATAATCGCAAGCAATCCCGGATGTGCAGGCATTATGGCACTGGTTGAGTGTGCATGGGCGGGCTTCGGTTCAGCCTTTGGACCTGCGATAATTCTTTCGCTCTACTGGAAGAGATTCACCTACAAGGGTGCTGTTGCAGGTATCATTTCCGGCTTCGTGGCAGATGCTCTCTGGTACATGTTCTTCTCGGGAAGCGTGGAGGGCCTTACTATAGTAAATACCGGACTGTATGAGATCATACCAGGATTTATCATAAGCCTCATCGTGGCTGTAGCAGTTTCTCTCAAAGACGAAGAACCCTCCAAAGAAATTGAGGAGATGTTCGAAAAGGCAAAGAAGCCGATAGAATAAATACAGAACAGTTACCAGACGACTGGCATTGAAAGGCTTATATATGGAAGAGATCAGACAGAAAAAATTTACGGGGGAGAGAGCGGGCTATGGCAGCAGGGATGTTAAGTTTACTGACTGCGTGTTTGAAGACGGCGAATCGCCCTTAAAGGAGAGTTCTTCTATCGAACTTGAGGGTGCTATGTTCAGATGGAAGTATCCTCTCTGGTACTGTCATGATGTGAAAGCTAAAGGATGCACCTGGTTCGATATGGCAAGGGCCGGTGTCTGGTATACTGATAATATAACAGTGGAAGATGCTGTCATACAGGCACCGAAAAATTTCAGAAGATGTACTGATATAGTACTTAAGGATGTGGCTCTTACCGATGCAAAGGAAACCCTTTGGAGCTGCAATGGTGTAAAGCTTTCTTCCATTACTGCCAAGGGTGATTATTTTGCCATGAACAGTTCCGATATGGAAGTAGAGGGACTTAAGCTTGACGGAAACTATTCTTTTGACGGTGTAAAAAATACCGTTGTCCGCAATTCCCGCCTGATCTCCAAAGATGCATTCTGGAACAGCGAAAACGTGACTGTTTACGATTCTTTTATTTCAGGTGAATACCTTGGGTGGAACTCAAAAAATCTCGCTTTTATAAACTGTACGATAGAGAGTCTCCAGGGGCTGTGTTATATAGACAGTCTCACATTGAAAAACTGCAGGCTTGTTAATACTACACTTGCATTTGAGTATTCGGTATTGGATGCGGAAGTGACAACATCAATAGACAGCGTGTTCAATCCGAAGGAAGGAACCATAACTGCCCCTCAGATAAAGGAGCTGATCATTGAAAAGGATAAAACCGATACGGCAAGGATAAGTCTGGTGTGTGACGATATAGGAAAGAAGTCAGATAAGCCTGACTGGATGGACTGAGGTTAATATGAAGTACGATTTTGATACAGTAGTAGACCGTCGGGGGACGGACTCACTTAAATGGAAAGTAAAAGAAAACGAACTTCCCATGTGGGTTGCGGATATGGATTTTAAGACTGCGCCGGAGATCATTGATGCAATGGGCAGACGTTTGTCCAACGGAGTTTTCGGATATTCGATCGTCCCTGATGAATGGTATGATGCATATATAAACTGGTGGAAGGACAGGCATGGTCTTGAAATCCGCAGGGACTGGCTTATATTCTGCACAGGCGTGATACCTGCCATGTCTTCGACTGTAAGAAAGCTTGCCACTCCGGATGAAAATGTGGTGGTGCAGACGCCGGTATATACGGGATTTTTCACAAGTATAAAAAATAACGGATGCCGGATACTGGAGAGTCCCCTCAGATATGAGGAAGGAAAGTATTCCATGGACCTTGAGGATCTGGAAAAGAAACTGTCGGATCCCCAGACGTCCCTTATGATACTCTGCAATCCCCACAATCCTATAGGGCTTATCTGGAACAGAGATACTCTTGCACACATCGGAATGCTTGCAAAAAAGTATAACGTGAACGTTATATCAGACGAGATACACTGCGATCTTACAGAGCCCGGAGAGGAGTATGTTCCCTTTGCGTCTGTTTCCGATGAATGCAGGGATGTGAGCATTACCTGCATTGCGCCTACCAAGACATTCAATCTGGCAGGTCTTCAGACAGCGGCTGTATGTATTCCCAATACGGTACTGCGGCATAAGGTATGGAGAGCTCTTAATACGGATGAGGTTGCGGAGCCGAACTTTCTTGCGGTTCCTGCGGCAATAGCGGCTTTTGAAAAGGGCGGAGAATGGCTGGACGAATTGCGGGCATACATTTCAGAAAACCGTAAGTTCGTAACTGAGTATGTTAAAGATAATATACCGGAAATATCTGTTATAGAGGGGAAGGCTACTTACCTTCTCTGGCTGGACATAAGTTCCGTATCATCAAAAAGCAGGGAAATGGCGGCTTTCATAAGGGAGAAGACGGGGCTTTTCGTTTCAGCCGGCTCGTACTTCGGCAAAGAGGGCGACAGTTTTTTAAGACTCAATATTGCCTGCCCCAGGAGTGTCTGTGAAGACGGAATCCACAGGCTGGAACAGGGGATACAGGAGTACAAAGCAGCTGTGCAGTGATAAAAATGGCAGAAGGAGGAGCTATGGAGAATAAGGATGAAAATAAGCAGCAGAGCGGTTTTAATCCTGCCATCCGTGAGGATGGAAGAATAAATTATCCGGAGTCCGGAATGAGACCCTGCGGATTTTTTGAAGCTGTGGGTGAAGCTACAGGCCTTAAGAATGCCATAAACCGGGCATCAGTCTGGACATGCTCTGCCTGCGGACATACGGGAAATGAGGGGAAATTCTGCGAAGAGTGCGGCGCTGCGAAGCCGCCGGTAGTTATCGTAGGCGGTATCATTTAATGAAAAAAATGATCACCTTTCTGAAAAAGGAGCCTATGCTTACGGTATCCGTGCTGGCAGCGGTGATATCACTTTTTATCACACCTCCAATGCTTTCTCTTTTTCAGGAATTGGACTGGCATACCCTGGGCACTTTGTTTATGATGCTGAGTGTCCTGGAGGGTTTTAAGCAGGAAAACATCTTTCGTCCTGTAATACGTTTTACAACACATTTCGGGGGGATGGTGACACTGTCCCTTTTTCTTATATTTGGCGTCTTTTTTTCATCCATGTTCGTAACCAATGATGTTTCACTGATCATTTTTGTTCCGCTGACGATTCTTTTATTCAGGGCAGGGGGCAAGGAGCATTACATACTTCCCGTGATAAGCATGGAAAACATAGCCGCGATACGCGGTTCTCTCCTTATGCCCTTTGGAAGCCCTCAGAACCTTTTTCTTTTCCAGCAGTCGGGCGTGAGTGCGGGACGTTTTATCCTGCACATGTCGCCCTTATGCATAGGCTCCGGGATCTTGCTTATATTATTCGTACTGATACTGTACCGGAAAAATCTGAAGGAAAAGATAGAGATAAATATTGAGCAGGTTGCAGGTGAGTGGGATCCGAAATACAAGAGCAGGAGAATAGGGTATTTTCTTCTGTTTGTGATGATAATACTGACCATTGTGTCCCGTACCGAACTGTGGCCCTATGCGATCCTGGTAGTCATACTGACGATCCTGATACTTAACCGAAGGCTTTTACTCCAGGTGGATTACGTTCTGATAGTGACATTTTTCTGCTTCTTTGTTTTTTCATCATCCATAGCCGGTAATCCCATGATCTCGGAATTCCTGAAGAAAAGCGTGGCCGGCAATGAATACTGGTGGGCAATTGCTTTGAGCCAGCTGATCTCGAACGTTCCCGCAACGATAGTGCTTTATCCCTTTACGGAAAGTTTTGCGGGGCTTATTTATGGTGCGGACACTGCCGGACTGTGTTCTCTTATAGGTTCGCTGGCATCCGTTATTAATTACCGTATTTATGTGAGGGAGTATCCGGAAAACGGAAAGAAATTTATCAAAGTATTCACTTTGGTATCATGGGCATTCTTCGTGATAGTTGTGGTGCCGGGATACCTGCTCAGTAAATGGCAGTTCCTGTAGCTATAGGTGTGGGGAATGTTATCATTGGTGTTAAGGCTATTTTTTCGGTATAATGTGAGTTGAACGTCAAAACCATTCTGCTTTGGCGTTTGTTATAAATATTCTGCAGAGGGTGAGTAATAAGTGGGAGAGAAAAGAAAAACCATCATTGGCAGGATGATGATGTACTTTTTGATCATCGCTTTCTTTGCTTGCGTCTTATTCTTCTATTACACAAAGCTTTTTTCAGAAACAAGAGAAAATATAATAAATAAAGGCCGTACAAATGCTGTCGAATCAACTGACAGAATTGACAAGAGTCTGGCGGCCAGCATGGATATTATATATCTTTCAGCGTATACTCTGGACAATATGCTGAAGGATAACAGGTCAAACGAAGATATTCTGGACTATCTGGAGAATGAGACTGTTGCCATACAGGGCTCGATCCTTACGGATTCCACAGGACTGTACGGCTATATAAACGGTGTGTATATGGACGGCTCCGGCTGGGTTCCCGATGAAGGATACGTTCCTACCGAACGTCCCTGGTATATTGACGGTATGGCAGGTGAGGGCGATATAGTGGTTGTGGATCCTTACGTTGACCAGGAAACCGGTACTGTCATGATAACCATCGTAAAGAAACTCTGTGATGAAGAGAGCGTTGTCGCAATTGATTTTACTATGGGTGAAATTCAGCACATTGTTGAGGAGCAAGTGAATGACGGGGCTTCCGTCGAAGAATTTATAGTAAGTTCAAAGGGAATCGTAATTGCTCATTCAGATCCGTCGAAGATAGGTACGGATTATTATAACAATGATGATTATATATCAATGTCGGTAACAAATGAGATCCGTAAAGGTATTACCGGAAATCTTTATCTTGAAGATAACAAACGGAATTATATGGTTTATTTTATGCCGCTGTATAACGGCTGGACCTGCATATCGGTGATAGATGCAACAGAAGACTTCAATCAGCTGCGCAATCCGTTAGTGCTTACAATACTGATCGCAGCCGTCATGATCACGACATTTTTGATGCTGATATACCAGTCGGCCCAAAAGGACGCTGAAATAATAAAGTCGGAAATAATGACAGAAAGGGCAATGGCTGCAAGTGAGGCAAAGACCTCATTCCTTTCTAACATGTCACATGAGATCAGAACGCCCATAAACGCAATACTCGGAATGAATGAGATGATCCTCAGGGAATCCGATGATTCTTCAATACTTTCCTATGCGGATAATATACGGAATGCAGGTACTACTCTCCTTGGTCTTATCAATGATATCCTTGATTTTTCAAAGATTGAAGCAGGCAAGATAGATATTATACCGGTTGATTATGACATCGTTTCAGTGTCAAATGATTTGGTGACAATGATACACAGCAGGGCTGATGCAAAGGGACTGCAGCTGTATCTGGATTTTGACCCGGAGACCCCGCGATACCTTAATGGTGATGAAGTAAGGATAAAACAGATCATCACTAATATCCTGACCAATGCGGTAAAGTATACGGAAAAGGGCAGCATAACATTTCATATAGGATTCAAAAAGATTGAAAATGAGCCGGATAAGGTGCTGCTGAAGGTATCCGTAAAGGATACGGGTATCGGAATAAAGGATGAAGACATATCGAAGCTGTTCTCAAAATTTGAACGCATAGAAGAAAAAAGGAACCGTAATATTGAAGGCACCGGCCTTGGAATGAACATAACCCAGAGCCTGCTGAAACTCATGGGATCTTCACTTGATGTGGCGAGCACTTATGGAATCGGTTCTATCTTTTCCTTTGAACTCGTGCAGGAAGTAGTGAACTGGGAGGCAATGGGTGATTATGAAGCTTCTTACCGTTCAAACAACAGAAAAAGAAAGAGCTTTAGCGTAAAGTTTATCGCGCCCGATGCAAATATACTTGTTGTAGATGACAATCCCCTGAATATCACAGTGTTTAAGGGGCTTATAAAGAAGACGCTTATTGTAACTGATACGGCAACCGGCGGAGACGAGTGCCTTAAGCTTACACAGTCAAAAAAATATGATGCAATCTTCCTTGACCATCTGATGCCGGTCAAAGACGGAATAGAGACTTTAAAAGAATTAAAGGCTCAGGATGACAATCCGAATCTGAATACACCGGTAATATGTTTGACAGCAAACGCAATTTCCGGAGCAAGGGAAGAGTATATTAATGCAGGATTCGACGATTATCTTACCAAGCCTATTGATTTTAATAAGCTTGAAGAGATGCTTATGAGCCTTATCCCGGACAGCAAGAAAATGTCACCGGATGCAGTAAATGTTGAGGCTCCAAAAAATGTTATATCAGAAGACAGGAAACCTGATGCAGACTCTTCAAAAGAAGATAAAACGGAAGACAGTGGTCTGGGAAAGCTGTCGGTTATTGACGGCAGCCGCATTGATGTAAGGCAGGGAATCATTAACAGCGGCGATCAGGATATGTATATACCGGTACTTAAAGTATTCTATGACTCAATAGTTTCAACTGCTGATATCCTGGATGAACTTTACCATACTGAGAATTACAGTGAATATACAATAAAGGTTCATGCGCTGAAGAGTTCCGCAAGGATAATAGGTGCAACGACATTCGGGGAAGAGGCACAGCAGCTGGAGAATGCAGGCAAATCGGGAGATGCGGAATACATTAAAGGGCATCATGAAGAATTCATTAAGGAATACCGCAGCTTTTATGAGTTTATTTCCCCTGTATTTGGTGAAGATAAAAATACCGGAAAAGAAGTGGAAGCTGATGAAGAGCTGCTGAAGGATGTTTATGCCGAACTCTGTGACGCGGCAGAAAAAATGGATACTGAACTGCTGGAATGTGTATTTGAGGATATGGATGGGTACAGTATTCCGGCAGAACACAGGGAACTGTTTGATGAACTGAAAAAAGCAGCGGACATGTATGATTACGAGAAGGTAAGTTCCCTGCTTAAGCAGAAGGCGTGACGGAAATGAAAAACAGAAGCATTGTTTTTACAAATGAAAACTGTATAGGCTGCAACAAGTGTATAAATGTCTGCAGTGCCATTGGTGCGTGCATTTCCAAGGAAGAAGACGGCAAGGCCAGGATCGTAGTTGACGGCAGCAAATGCGTTGCCTGTGGAAGCTGTATTGATGTATGCGTGCACGGGGCCCGTGAATTCGAAGATGACACGGAAAGATTCTTCAACGACCTGAAAAACGGGGAGCCCATTTCCCTTCTGCTTGCGCCAGCATTTAAGGCAAATTATCCCGAAGAGTATGACAGTGTGCTTGGCGGCCTGAAGGAACTGGGGGTCCGCAGGATCATCAGCGTGTCTTTCGGAGCAGACATCACTACCTGGGGATATCTGAATTATATTGATAAGCATGATTTTACAGGGGGGATTTCCCAGCCCTGTCCTGCACTTGTTTCCTATATTGAGCGTTACCTGCCTGAATTATTGCCCAGGCTTTTCCCTGTGCAGAGTCCTTTAATGTGTGCTGCGATATATGCACGAAAGAAGCTTGGCATAAAGGATAAGTTTGCTTTCATCAGTCCCTGTATCGCAAAGAAGCTTGAGATCGAGGATCCCCATAATGAGGGACTGGTGCAGTACAATGTGACATTTGAACATTTGATGAGATATGTAAGGAAACATAATATAATCGGTTCTCCGGCACACAGCGAGATTGAATATGGTCTCGGTTCTTTCTATCCGACTCCGGGAGGACTTGCGGAAAATGTAAAATGGTTCCTGGGGGATGAAGTCTTTATACGCCAGATAGAGGGAGAGCGTCATCTTTACGAATGGCTTCATATCAATAAAGACAGGATCAAGGACCGTGAGACACCCTTTCTTTTTATCGATGCATTGAACTGTGAGAAGGGATGTATATGCGGTACTGCGGTCAATCCTGAAAAATCTCTTACAGATGATGCACTTTATGAACTGTTAAAGATCCGTGAGAATTCAAAGAAGAATACCGGTGGCGATGCCTGGTCAAAACCTGACACACCTGCTGAGAGGCTTAAGCAGTTTAATAGACAGTTTGAAGACCTGGATCTTGAGGATTACCTGAGAGGATATACTGACCGTTCTGAAGAGTGTAAGTATGCGATTCCCAATGAGGAAGAGTTTGAAGAAATATATGTCAGCATGAATAAGCTGACGGAGGAGTCAAGAAATATCAACTGCACCTGCTGCGGCTATAAGAACTGCAGACAGATGGCGGTTGCAATCTATAACGGCTTTAACCATAAAGAAAACTGCATTTACTATGAGAAGACCATGGTTCAAGAGCTTGAGGTTGAAAAGAAAATCGCGGAAGAAGCGACTCAGGCCAAGAGCGCATTCCTTGCGAATATGTCCCATGAGATCCGTACTCCAATCAATGCAGTCCTTGGCATGAACGAGATGATCCTGCGTGAAAGCGGGGATGATAACATAACTTCATATTCCGAAAAGATCAGGAGCGCCGGAACCACCCTGCTGGGGATTGTAAATAATATACTGGATTTTTCTAAGATAGAAGCAGGCAGGATGGAGATAGATCCTGTGGACTACGATCTTTCCTCCGTGATCAATGATCTTGTTAATGTCATTCAGATCAGGGCAGATGAGAAAGGTCTTAAGATGGCTCTGGATATAGATCCTAAAACACCTAAGAGGCTGTACGGCGATGAGATAAGGATTAAGCAGGTCATTACGAATATGCTCACCAATGCGGTGAAGTATACGGAAAAGGGAACGGTTACTTTCCGTATAGGCTATGAAAAAACAGAAGAGGATGACCGGATAGATCTGAAAGTCGCGGTTGAGGATACCGGTATAGGGATAAAGCCAGAGGATATTTCGCGTTTATATGAGCTGTTTGACCGCATAGAGGAAAAGAGAAACCGTAATATTGAAGGCACCGGACTGGGAATGAACATAACCCAGCGTCTGCTTGAAATGATGGGTTCGGAAATGAATGTGGAAAGTACTTACGGTGAAGGATCAAAGTTTTCATTTGTGCTCAGACAGAAAGTCACAAAGTGGGAAGAGCTGGGTGACTATGAAAAAGCATACGAGCGGCTTGCCGGTGAGAGAAGAGATTATCATGAAAAGTTTATTGCGCCTGAGGCAGAGGTGCTTGCAATCGATGATAATCCCATGAACCTTATGGTGTTTAAGAACCTTCTTAAAAAGACTAAGGTGAAGATAGATACTGCCAACGATGGCTATGAAGGTCTTAAGTATGCTCAGGAAAAAAAATATGATCTGATCTTTTTCGATCATATGATGCCTGGAAAAGACGGCATAGAAACGCTTCATGAAATGAAGGAGCAGAAGGATAATCCCAACCTGGATACCCCTTGCATCTGCCTTACTGCAAATGCAATATCCGGAGCGAGGGAATATTATCTTGAGGCAGGTTTCGATGAATATCTTACAAAGCCTGTTGAGTCTTCCGAGCTTGAGGAAACTATGTGCCGGTTTCTGCCTGTGGAGAAGGTACATCCTGTGTCGGAAAACAGTGTATCAGAAAACAAAAATGTGGTAGTTCTGGCATTCCGCCACAGCGTGCTGGTAAAAGACTTTGAGCGCAAGCTTGCCCGGATGGGATATAAAGTAAGCACATACGAAAAGAATCTTAAGAACATTACAGAAAACAGTGCTGGAACTGTTGGACTTTTCGCACTTCAGGTTTTTGATGATACCGTTAATGAAACAGATAAGGAAAAACTGTTTAGGTCTGTATGCAAGCTGCTGAGTGAAAAAAATCAGAAAACGGTTATCATCGGCAAGGAAAAAAATCTTGAGACTTTGAAGCTAGCTGTTTCGAATGCTGAGAAATTTGCATGGATAAACAGTCCGCTGGAAAGCGATGAACTCGAAAATATATAAAATATACTGAACAGCCCGAAATAATTATTCTGTTTCGGGCTGTTTTAATTAGAGGAAACGATAGGATTTTAGCATTTATAAATTGTCATATCTCTTCCTGATCGTCGGCTTCTGTTATCTCTTCTTCCTGGGGTATTGGAAATTGATTCATATATGTAACTGATAAAGAAAAAGTGGCTGCAGTTACGATTCCTGAAATAATTAATTTTATTATGGCATAGCTCATGTCGGCATTCCCGGTCAGCCAAGCGAGAGCTTCGGAGATGTTTAAGCAGCTGCAAAACGAAAAGCCCCCATAAAGGAACCATAATTTTTTTTGCGGATTATAGATATATGAGACTAGTACCAGAGGTACAGCTGCAAACAGATATCTTTCATGCATGGCTGTCGAAAAGGTAAATACTAAGGCGATGGTAGTTGCAGCCTGCAGAACAAAATTAAGTTCATTTTCCTTTCTTTTGTCAAAGAAATTTAATACTATGAATATAGTTATTGCAATGAATATGATGGTCCCTATATTTTGATATGTAAGCCCACATATGATAGTTGAAAAAAGGCTTTCATCGTCAAGGCGAAGGAGCGACCAGATGTTGAATGCATTTAACGAAACGGCCCCATAATTATCCAATGTATTCAGGTACTGCTCCAGCATAGTTTTTATACCAAAGGGTATGCAGAGAAGCAGCATCATAACTGCAGTGACCGCTCCGGCTATCACGGTTTTTCCTATAAACTTTAAATCTTTTTTATTACGCTCAAGTTCAAATAATAGCCCGCATATAAATACCGGTATAAAAACGAGGGCCTGCTGTTTCATTAAAAGTGCAGCGCCTAAGGATATTCCAGCCGGTATAATTTTGTGCTCCATAATACAAATGCACATAAGTACTATGAAGAATGTAAATACGGAGTCAGTCTGACCCCAGATGCATGAATCGATAAATATGGCAGGATTAAGTATGTATAGAAAAGTTAGGATCAGTGCCTTATTCTCATCGAGTTTTTTTTCTGCGGCTTTATATATCAGGAACGAAGTCAGAATATCAAAAATGATAGGCACAGTTTTATATAGCAGATAAGTCTGGATTAATGTATTTTGGGGAACTCCTTCTTTTATTAGCTGTATTATGTATAATATGTACAAGTATAGAGGCGGATAGGGCATGGATACATTGTCTGAATAGAATTTTGAAGGACCATATGTATATAACCGTTTTGCCCAGCTCGCTATGATTTCCAGATCTTCTGGATATCCGGGAATTAGAAAAGCTATCAGGAATTCTATGATAAGGCCGGAGAAAAGTATAATAACAATTCCATTTTTATTATTGCCTTCAAATGTATTGCTTTTTTTTAATACGAGTGAGCCGAATACAAACACAATGAGAAGAATTAGTATTAGAAAGATACTGTTCATTAGTTATCTCCGTTTTAGCCGTAATATTATTTATGTAACGATACACCGATTATGCTCAGTCAGTAAGGTATCTTAACTATTGTGAATTATATTACAAGAAATAGGAAAAAAACAATTAGTGTGTTTTAGGGCTTTGCGTCTTGATTTTTTCGCCATTTTGTGGTAGTATATGCTCATGTCAGAGCAGAGTTGTCTGCTAACTTGTCGATTCCCTATCGGGAGGTTTCGTCGGCAGGATTTCAAAACTATTATTAGTTTAGTTAAGAAACTCAGTGTTGTGTGTTGTTCTGTTTTTATACGCTAAAACTATGTGTAACTGTGTCTAGAACAGGGATTGATTTCGGCAGGTGTACTATCAAAGCATATGAAAACAGGAAGGCGAAAATGAAGGTTTAGGTGGAAAGACTAATGGCAGCAGTATTGTTGGTCTATATCGCGTTATCAATCTTGGCGGATGTGAAATGCGATAAAATACCGAATGCTTTGACAGCAGCGGCTATGGCGGCCGGCGTGATCATACGGCTTGTGAGGGCCGGACCGTCCTGTCTGCCGCTTATTATCGCAGATATCATTATTGCATTTCTTGTGACATTTATTTTATTTGTAATAAAAGCATTGCGCGGAGGGGACTGCAAGATGCTATGTGCAATAAGTGCGATGATAGGAATGAAAGCCTGTGGATATGTTTTTCTTTTATCCCTTATCCCGGCGGCTTTCATTGGCATTGGCATGATGATCTTTACTAAGAGAAAACTTTTTTCAAAAACAATGATACATTACAGCATTCCCATAGCGGCTGGTGTATGTATCTATCTTTTGTTGAACTGTTCAGATCGATTTTCATTCTTCTGAACAGATGCCCTGTATTGAAAATTAAATAATGTATATATATCAGAACTGTATCTGGCATTGCGGAGCGAATGTTATTTTTGTGGCATTCTTCAGAAAAGATAATGGAGGATTTGTATGAGAAGGAAGATGATAGCACTTTGTGATCCTGACAGTAATTACCTGACTCATTTACAGGAAAATCTAGAACAGAGGGAAAATTTTCCTTTTGTTGTTAACACATACACAAATGCAGTCAGCCTAAAAGAAAGCATGAAAGAATATGAATACGAAGTGGTTCTTGCTGCGGAAGATGCTTTCAATGAACTGCGTAAGGATGTGGGGGATTCTCTGGTACTGCTGAAGGAAAGAGGAAACAAGTGTGACGCGGATGACTTTATATGGAAGTATCAGTCAGCTGAAAAGATACGCAAGGAAATATTGGAGCATTGCGCTGAAAAAGGAAACCTTGACGCAGTAATTGACGAATGCGGGAAACATACCAGGCTGATCGGAGTTTTTTCTCCGGTGGGGAAAGATGTGCAGACTTCGTTTTCTCTTCTTCTAGGGCAGTTTCTTGCAAAAAAGAAGAAAGTTCTTTATTTAAATCTGGAACCATTCTCAGGCCTGTCATACCTTGATAATGCCGGTGAAGGAAGAGACCTTACAGATATTATCTATTACATGAACAGCGGTAAAGATAAACTGCAGTATAAGCTGGAAAGCATGATAAGCAGCATAGGAGGACTGGATTATGTTGCACCTGCATTTTCGTTTATTGATCTTGCACAGATAGAAGCAGAGAACTGGATACTGCTTCTTAAAACAATAATGAAATACGGCAAGTACGATTATCTGATACTGGATCTTTCAGAAATCATACAGGGAGTTCTTAATGTGCTCAGAGAGTGTGATGTTATATATACAATATCACAGCGTGAAGGAATGGGCGCAGTAAGAATGAAGCAGTATGAGGAACTGCTTGGCCTCAATGACCTTGACGAAGTATTGGCGAGGACAAGTAAATGTGAGATGCCGGTATTTACAAACCTGCCCAGCGGCATAGAAGAGCTTCCTTACACAGAACTTGCCGGCTATGTAAGAAGCGTAGCAGAAGAGGAACTTGGATTAAGTTTTTAGGGTGGCACGAAGCACTTGAGGAATATATTTTGAATACTGAAGAGATAAAACTCAGATTAAAGGAAGAAATACAGTCACAGATAAGCTTTGACCGGGATGTATCAGATGATGATGTAAAAGAGCTTATTGACAATGCAATTGTCGGAAACGGTAAGAAGTATGGGCTGTCGCTGCAAGCCAAGAAGCAGTTTGCAAAAGAGCTTTTCTATGCCATACGCAGACTGGATATATTGCAGGAACTTACTGATGATCCAAAGGTCACGGAGATAATGATCAATGGATATGACCATATTTTTCTGGAAAGGGCCGGACGCTTATACCGCTGGGAAAAAAGTTTTGAGTCAAAAGAAAAACTTGAGGATGTGATACAGCAGATAGTTGCAAAGTGCAACCGTACAGTAAACGAGGCATCGCCCATTGTGGATGCCAGACTGGAAAACGGGTCACGAGTAAATATTGTTCTGCCGCCGGTGGCGTTAAATGGTCCTATTGTCACCATAAGAAGATTTCCGGAAAAGCCCTTTCTTATGGATGACCTTATGCGGTTCGGGGCAATAAACGAAGAGACTGTCGGATTCCTGAGGAAGCTTGTAATAGCGGGATATAACATTTTTATCTCCGGCGGAACCGGTTCGGGTAAAACCACGTTCCTGAATGCCCTGTCGGATTTTATTCCAAAGGATGAAAGGATCATTACCATCGAGGATAGTGCTGAGCTGCAGATTGTAGGTGTAGATAATCTGGTCCGCCTTGAAACAAGGAATGCCAATGTCGAAGGCTGCAGCGAGATCACCATAAGGGATCTGATCAAGTCAAGCCTCAGAATGAGGCCTGACCGGATCATTGTAGGTGAAGTAAGAGGCGCAGAGGCTATAGATATGGTGCAGGCACTTAACACGGGACATGACGGCTCTTTGTCTACCGGTCATGCTAACAGTGCAGTTGATATGCTGGCAAGGCTTGAGACTATGATACTAATGGGAATGGACCTGCCTATACCGGCGATAAGGGGACAGCTTGCAAGCGGAATAGACATAATTGTGCATCTGGGGAGACTAAGGGATAAGAGCAGAAAGGTATTGGAAATCGCGGAAGTATTAGGTTACATGGATGGAGAGATAAAACTTCAGTCATTATACCGTTTTATCGAGGAGGGTGAAAACAGTGAAGGAAAGATCATCGGGAAGCTTGAGCGTGAAAATACGCTCGTACATACTGAAAAGCTTAGGGCGGCCGGAATCAGGGAATAATAATGCACTGCAGGATTATGATAATTACCGTATGAGGCCAAGGGACATTATTGTTTGTTTAGTGGAAGGGATAGTTCTGCTTGCATTGATATCATATGTTTTCTATAGAACCCCTGTCGCTTTATTTGTGCTGATTCCGGCACTGATCCCGTTTATTGATTACAAAAGAAAACAGAAGATAGAAAAAAGGAAAAAAGAACTTACGCTTCAGTTTCGCGAAATGATGTATTCACTGATCGCAGGACTTCAGGCCGGGTATTCTGTGGAAAATGCTTTCAAAAACAGCCATTCCGATCTGGTACTTTTATATGGGAAGGATGAGATGATGCCTGAGGAAGTGGAAATAATAAACAGAGGACTGAGGAATAACATAAACATAGAGGAACTGCTCTTTGACCTGTCTAAACGGGCACACATAAGGGATATAACAGATTTTGTGGAAGTGTTCTCCATTGCAAAGAGAAGCGGAGGAAATCTTCCAGAGATACTGGGTAATACGGCATCTGCCATAAGTGACCGTATAGAAGTCAGCAGGGAAATAGAAACACAGGTCAGTGCAAAGAGAATGGAGCAGAGAATTATGGACCTGGTGCCCTTCGGGATAATACTTTACATTGATTCCACAACCCCGGGTTTTTTTGATCCGTTGTATCACAACATTGCCGGGGCTGCATTGATGACAGCGTTACTTGTTGTATATGTAGTCGCTTTTCTTTTAGGGGAAAAGATACTTAAGATTTCTTATTAAGGAGAATGCAATGATAATAATACTTTTGGTAATGATCGTGTCAATGGCTTTCTTTTTGTTTTATGTAAGAAAAGAACAGGTTCCGGATGAGTGTGATACATCAACTGTAACAAAACCTTTTTATAAGGGCGGAATATGGCTGACATCCAAAATTGTAAACAATAAGAAAATTAAAAGTGCTCTGCTGCAGAAGAATTCGGAAAAATTCTATCTGTTAAAACCGGGGAAGGATATAGACCGGGAAAACTATATGCATCTGGTAAGCAAAGTAAGCAACTGTCTTCTTTTCATTACTATAGGTTTTGTATTGGTGGTCCTGATATCTTTCAGCACGGAAAGCAGGAGCAGGCTCTCCGGAAATGTATTGAAAAGGAATGAGTTTCCGAAAGGTGATTATACGGTTGAGCTTGATGTGACTGTGGATGGTGAAACATTTGACGCTGAAAAAATAAACGTAACAGCAAGGGAATATTCACAAAAAGAGATTGAAGAATTGCTGCCGGATTTCAGGACTCTTCTGGAAAATGCGGTGCTTGGAAAAAATACAAGCCCTGATGAAATCACAACGGACCTGTCACCTGTTGACAGTTTAGACGGTTATCCCTTCAGGGTAGAGTGGCGTTTTGACAGAGAATTAGTAAAGAATGACGGAACATTAAAAGAGGACATTCCTGATGAAGGAGCATTAATGATAGTTGGTGCAGGTATTTCATATGGTGAATATAGCGAGCTCTATGAATTCCCTCTGATGGTATATCCAAGGGAGAAAACACACCGTGAGATCTTACATACAAAGCTTTTGAATGCACTGACCGGTGCCGATGATGAAAGCAGCCAGACAGGAGAATTTGTGCTTCCGGATGAAACTGACGGATACGAGATAAGATGGACTGAAAGAAAAAAAGATAACACGGTTTTATTTTTTCTTTTGGTAATTGCAGCTACGGTAGTAATCTTTTTTGCAAGTGATAAATCCCTTGATAAGAAGGTAAAGGAAAGGGATGAGCAGCTTATGGAGGATTACCCGGAGATAGTCAGCAAGCTGTCTCTGTATGTAGGAGCAGGAATGGCTGTGAGGCTGGCCTGGAAAAAGATTACTGACGAATACCTGTCGAGAAAAGAAGATACGGGTAATATGAGGTTTGCATATGAGGAAATGCTTCTTGCTTCATATGAAATGCAGAGTGGGACAGGAGAGCTGGCTGCGTACAGGAATTTTTCAAAGAGATGCCGTGTGCAGAAATATGTAAAACTTGTTTCACTTTTAGAACAGAATATAAAGCTCGGTGCAAAGGGATTTATTGAAGCATTAAGGGCAGAATCCCGTGATGCCCTTGAGGAAAAAAAGTCAGGCGCCAGAAAGAAGGGCGAGGAGGCGGGAACAAAGCTGCTTCTTCCGATGATACTGATGCTGATGATCGTGATGGTAGTGATCATTGTACCGGCATTCATGACCATATGATGCCGGAATCGGATATGGGAATTCAAGGCAGAAAGGAGGCATGGAAATGGAGCTTTTAAAAGAATATTTCAAAGATGAAGGCGGAATGGGAACGGTCGAAGTTATTCTCATTATCGTTGTACTTGTAGGACTTGTTATTATTTTCAAAGACAATATAACTGAAATAATCAATACACTTTTCGATAAGATCACTAAAAAAACTAACAGTTTCTGATGTTGTAATCCTTTTTTCAATTCTGAAGTGCGGTTTCCGGAGGGAAGAATGTTCATGAATAAAGTAATGCGAAGAAAAATAAATAATAATTCCGGTGTGCTTAGTGTATATCTGGCACTTATGATAGCTGTCATGATACCCATTATCCTTACAATGATAGAGGGAGCAAGAATAAGCGCCATGCGCACCAGAATAGGCTGCGCTGCAGACCTTGCGATGGATTCCGCACTTGCAGAATATAACAGGGAGCTGCTGGAACAGTACGATCTGCTTTTTGTTGACACAGCATATGATACCGGAGTGGGATCGATAGACAATACACGTGAACATATGATGGATTATCTTTCCTATAACATTGATCCCGGGAAGGATAATTTTCTTATGGGCGGATCTGATTTTTTACAGCTTGAGTGTGACGGGATTGAGTTTACGAGGGTTTCCAGGGCGACTGATGATGACGGTGCAGTGTTCAGGTATATGGCATTGTCGTATATGCTTGAAAAGTACGGACTTGCTTATGCTGAGGATGTAAAGGACATGGCTGAAAAGTCTGAATCATCAGGATTCTATGACGGAGATATTGAAAGTGAAGAAGCTGATGCCCAACAGGAGCTGGACGATTATGAATTTGAGGCTCCGCAGGTAGATGACGGCAACGGCGGAAAAATGGATGATCCGGACTGGTCTGAACCTGAAAAGGCTGATCCGGCGGGGCAGGTAAACAGTCTGCGCGGAGGAGGTATACTTTCTCTTGTGTGCGGACAGGAGATTTCAACAGAATCTGTAAATGCCGATATCTATGCATCCCATAGGGATCTTGTGGCAGGGGACGGAATGTATGAAGAATGGGATGACAGGGAAGGAATAATGTATGAGATGCTTTTCAATGAATATATCATGGAAAAAGCCGGTAATTATTTAAATGAAAAGGAAGGCAGCCGGCTTAAGTATGAAGTTGAATATATTTATGCAGGCAAGGATAGTGATGATGCAAATCTGGGAACTGTGGTAAACCGTATTCTGCTGATTCGCGGCGCAGTCAACACGATATATTTTTTTGAGGATGGAGAACTCCAGGCTGAATCAAATGAACTGGCGGCAGCTCTTGCGGCTGCGACTATGTCGCCGGAGCTGGAGCCTGTTTATCTTGCACTTATAGATGCTGCATGGATATACGCTGAGAGCGTTTCCGATATAAGGATCCTTATGACCGGAGGGAAGCTGCCCATCATTATGAGTCCGGGGGACTGGCGGCTCAGCCTGGAGGGAGCGCTGAATGCTACTGAAGATATGATAGAGGATTCTGTTGATGACGGATCCGGAAGGGATATGCCGGATGATCCCGCCAATATGGAGGTGGGGTACGAAGGCTATCTGAGGCTGCTTTTATATACGGTATCAAGAGAAAACCGTGTTGGAAGAATGATGGATATTATAGAGATGGATGTGCGTATGGTGTCCGGATATGAAAATTTCAGGTTTGATGACTGTATAGCGGCTGCAACAGTGCAGTTTACATTCAAGAGCGGTTACGGATATGAATTCTTTGTGGAAAGAAATATGAGATTCATGTGATGTTAAGGAGGGAGACATATTGAAAAAAGACAGGATTCAGGCAAGCCTTACAATTGAGGCAGTATTCCTTGTTCCCTTATATCTTTTTTTCTGCATGGCGCTGCTGTTTATCATGCAGATGTTTCATATGGAGCAGAGCATAGACCATATCATGAGCCGTACGTCAAAAGAAGTGGCATTGTATATACCGGCCGAGGGAATGCTTAAGTATAACAATGCAGACCTGACTAATGCGGAAAATATGGAGTATGTATCAGATGATGGTACAAAGGGACATGGTGATCCTGCTCATCCGTCAGTAGATTATGGAATTGCCGAGACGGTTCTGTCCTGGGGATATGCATCATCTGCTCTTGAAGATTCGCTTCCGGATGATTACAGAAAACAATGCGGACTGGACGGAGACATAAGTCTCCTGGTGACTTCAATGGTTGACGACAGCGAAGTGGTGGATCTGAAGGCTGGATATGCAATGCAGCCATTGGCAAATGTTTTCGGGATTCCTGATGTGATAGTAATGAGCCGTGCAAGGACCAGGGCCTGGACGGGTTATCATGTGAACGGATCAGGAAAAGATACTGATGACACGGAGAGGATAGTATATGTTACCGATGGAAGCGAAGTCTATCATCTGAGCCGTAGCTGTACTCATCTGGATCTTTCGATAACACCCGTGGATGCAGCAGAGATAGATTCCCATGTAAATAAAGGAGGCCGGCATTATTCAGCCTGTGAGCGTTGCGGTCATGGTGATTCGGGAGGAATATATTTTATAACGAATGAGGGAGACCGTTATCATACGGATATTAGCTGCAGCGGTCTTAAGAGGACAATTTATGAGATTCCCATATCCCAAGTCGGTGACAGGAGGGTGTGTTCCAGATGTGCGCAGAGGTATGGTGATTAGCTGGAAGGGAAAGTGTGGCTATGAGCATTGAGATGATGAATTATATAAGGGACATATGGTGGGCTTTTGTGCTTGGGATGGGGAGTTTTATGGATATAAAGAAAAAAAGCCTCCCGAAAACTTTTATGGTGATGATCTGCTCGGTAAGCGGGTTATTAATGCTGCTGGGGTATCTGTTGAGCCTGAACAGTATAAATCTTATGCAGGCCGGTGTTGGAGCGGTTATAGGAGTTGTAGTGATGGCGGCTTCATTCTTCAGTGATGGATGCATAGGAATGGCTGATGCGGTACTGGTTTTTCTGACAGGACTATTATTCGGGTATATGGGAAGTATAGAGATGACGATGTATGCCATATTCTTTGCGGCGATAGTGTCGATAATCCTGATCTCGCTTGGGAAAGCTGATCGTAAGAGCCACATACCGTTTATACCATTTATGTTACTGGGATATGTTCTGTACAGTCTGCGGAATATATGACGGTTTCTAAGTGTTATAAGTTTGCATTAGGTGGAATGGAAAGAAGGGAAAAATGAAAAATAACAAAGGAATGATGACTATAGAGGCGTGCGTGATAATTCCTATAATTATTTTTATGACCATAATGATAATCTGGATGGGCATGCTTTCATATAACAGAAACGCAATAAACAGTGCAATTTCGGTAGGACTTACTCTGGGAGCGAGTTTTCCGGAAAAAGACAACGAAGAGATTGCTGAGTGCGTGAAGGAAAAAACGGAGGAACTGCTTACTGACAGGCTGGTCCTGGCTGAGGATTCGGAGATAAACGTTACTGTCACGTACGGAATGATAAAAACAGAAGTAACTGCGTCGATGGAATCTCCGCCGGTACCGGGGATGGATGTTTTCAGAGCTGAAGTATGGGATCTGGGACAGCAAAAGGAGACAAAGCGTATAAGGTGTTCCAGGCTCATAAGAACATTTAACAGGGTAGGAAGATTTATGGAAGGTTTATCGGATACGGATGCTATGCCGGATGAAAGCGATATGCCGTAACTGGAGGAACTGACAGGTTCTGAGCAGTTATATGATACGGAATGGAGGATGAAATGAATAAGACGGATTTTCTGGAAAGGTGTGGTGCGGAGTACAAAAGAAGCCTCAATCACAATTATCTGGTTATAAGAAAACCGGAGAAAGCGGATGAGGATTATCAGTACTCAATGGCGGTGCAGAATGATATTGGGGGCCTGCTTCCTATGGAAGAAAGGATTTCTGAAGGCAGGGAGTACATATATTATGAAATCAGTTCCATGCAGCCTTTAGGAAGGATATATGAGCACAAAGAGTTAGACAGCGTGACTCTGGAAACTGCCATAAGAGGAATACTCAGGGCCTGCCGGGAGACGGAAGAATATATGATAGATTTTTCCAGGCTTGTTATGGATCCGGTATGTATATTTATGAGTCTTGATGATGGAAGTATAAAGCTGATGTTTTCTCCGGAAGAAAAAACAGAGAATGGGAGTCTTGTAACTGTTGCAGAGTTTTTTCTTGAGAGAATAAGCCGTACAGATGCGCAGGCAGCACTTATGGCTTATCGTTTTTATCAGACTGTAAGAAAGGATAATTATGTTATATCAGATATAGAACGGGTACTGGATGAATGCGGGAGAGAAGGCCGTGATACGCTGGAAGAGGACTATCAGACGACAGTAAGGAATACTGACCGGATTCCGACAGGACTGATCGGGCAGACGGTTGTTCCTGTGCGCAGCATAGAACAGGACAGAATGAAAAACAGTTCTTCAATTACATACGATGATTTTATTTTCGAAAACAATTTTCAGCAGGGAAAAGAATCTGTAAACATTGAGCAGGGAAATACTGTTAAAAACGGTGATGAAAAAAAAGGACTTCCGTTATGGATCCCGGCAGTGCTTGCAACGGGAGCTATAGCTGCTTTGGCCGGTATCATTCCGGGAGTGGGCGATTCTAAATCAGCTAAACTTGCAGCGGCGGCAATACTGATAATTGCCATAGGAATACCGGTGAAAGGCATTATTTCCGGAATACGGAATAAAAAGAATGAAAATCCGGTGGTTAGGGAAGCATCGCCAGAGAAAAGTATTGAACGCTTTGTTCCGGGTAAAAATAATCCGGAAAAAAAGGATATGATCAGAAATGAGCCAATGGATTTTAATAAATTCTTCTCTGATATGCCGGAAAGACCGATGCCCATAAATGAAGCGGATGCCGGAAAAACCATATTTGTGGAGCCGGACAGTGACGGGATACGAAATGTTCTGGTAGACCGGAAGCGTGGAAAAGAATATGAGATCGATCATTTCCCCTTTACTATCGGCAAGCTTCAGGGAACTGCCGACCTGATACTGAACGACCGGTCGGTAAGTCGTCTGCATGCGGGACTCTTTGAGGAAAACGGGCATGTATATCTGCAGGACTATAATTCTACCAACGGAACCTTCATAAACGGGGTACAACTGTTAGGCGAGGAAAGGGCGATGCTTTCCGCTGAGGACGAGGTGGGTATAGGCAAGGTATGCCTGGAGTACAGATAATGACAGCAAAATGTCCGAAATGGCTCTGAATAGTTTGGAATAGTCGCTAAATTAGGATACACATACCCTTTAAAATGTATTATAATAAATGCATAATTATGTCATTTTGAGGGGTTTTTATGATATTTGTACCTACCGACAAGCTGAAAGCGGGTATGCGACTTGCCAAACCGATCTTTAACAAGACCGGTGTACTTCTTTATGACCGTGACACCAAGCTTAACAGGCAGGGAATCAACAGCATTAAGAATTTTGATCTGATAGGCGTTTATATTCTTGAGCCTGCTGAGCCGCTTCCTCCTATGAGTGAAGAGGACCGGGCTTTTGAACGTTTCCAGACCATGGCAGTCTTTACCTTGAAGGACGCCATAAAGGCAGTGAGGGAAAAGGGAAACGAACGCCCCATAGAGGATCTGGCAAATGAGATAATCCGCAGTTACGCGTATCATCCCGGCAAGATCAATTTTATGCAGAATCTTAGAAGTGCAGAGGATGCGGTATATAAGCATACACTTAATACTGCAATACTGGCGTCTGCCATATACGGACGTCTGGGTTCGGCCCCGGACAGGCAGAAGTATGTTGTTATGGCAGCTCTTCTCCATGATATAGGCTCCCTTGATATACCGGACGAGATTTTACATAAGAGTACAAAAGATTATACTCCGGACGACATTGAAGTAATAGACAGGTGCCGGGAGAACGGACATAATCTCATTCTTGAAAAGACATATATTGATACCAGTGTTACCAAGAATATAGCCCTTCTTTTGAAGGATATAAGGGAAAGGCACAAAGGTGCCCTTACCCTTAGTTTTGTTGCTGATATGCAGGTTGAGGCACTGAAGATAGCTTATTATTTTGATGAGCTTACTGCAATGAAGCTGGGTGACGAGCCTTCTTCTGAAATAGAAGCGTACAAATTTTTGAGACACCCCAAGAATTATATGAATCAGCAGGCTCTTAAGGGGCTTACTGCTGCTGTGAATATAGTTCCGGTTGGCTGCTGTGTGAGATTTACGAACGGTGACAAGGGTATAGTTCTCACGGAGAATGAGGATGATATACTGAGGCCTTTTGTACTTTCATTCCACAGCAACAAGATATTTAACCTTTCAGAAGGGAAGGTTTACGAGAATTTTCAGATTCAGGATGTAATGAAGACGATGGACAACCGTTATATTATGACGGATAAGTATGAAGAGTATAAAAAAGCACTTAAGGATGGTCGTGTGAATTAATAGTTTACCCGTTAAGTGTTTTTTATTGCGGAGTAGATGTGATGTTAAAGGAGAGTTTGTGCGGTGACGGCTGGACCGTCAGGGAAAAGGGAGCTGCCAGCGGCTATGAAGCAAAGACACCCTGTACTGTTCTCTCGGTTCTTAGGGAGAACAATAAGATAGATGATATTTTCTATAGGGAAAATGAAGAGCGGGCTAAGGCCTGCCTTGAAAAGGATTATGAATTCATAAAGCGGTTCAATGTGTCCGGTGAGCATATGCAGCAGGACAGTGTTGAGCTGGTTTTTTATGGGCTGGATACGTCAGCAGAAATATTTCTGAACGGCAGCAGACTCGGCGCTGCCAAGAATATGCACAGAACCTACAGATACGATGTGAAGGATAAGCTTCATGTGGGATCGAATGAGCTGCGCATAGTTTTTGAATCCCCATTGAGATTTATAAGAGAATATATACCGGGACAGGGGAAGGAAAGTGATTATACCCCTACCGGTTCTACCACCGGAGCGCAGTATTTAAGAAAAGCGCAGTGTATGTTCGGCTGGGACTGGGCCCCGAAGCTGCCGGATATGGGCATATTCCGGGATATTAGGATAGAGAGTTTTTCAAAAATAAGGCTGGGAGAGGTATTCTTTTCCCAGGACCATTATGCAGATGAAATAGTGCTGCATGTGGATCCGGTGCTTGAATATACGGATGCGATACCTGTCGAGCTTGTAGTATCCGTAACAGGTGAAGAAGAAATCGTCAATATGACCCGTATGCCCGAGCCGGGAACAGAGTTTTCCGAAAGGGGCGAGAATGAAGTTGCGGTTCAGATCCATTCACCCCAGCTCTGGTGGCCCAATGGTATGGGAGAACAGCCTCTTTATACTGTCAATGTCAGGCTGAAAAAAGCAGACAAGATATATGATGAAAAGGAATTCCGCATAGGACTGCGGACTGTTTCCCTTAGTCGGAAAAAGGATGAATACGGAGAGGAATTCTGTTTTGTGATAAACGGGCGCAAGATGTTTGCAAAGGGTGCAGACTATGTGCCGGAGGATGTGATATATCCGGATCTCAATGAAAGGCGTACTGTTGAGAGAATTAAAGATGCTGCCAGGGCTAATTTTAATTTCCTGCGTGTGTGGGGCGGCGGTTACTATCCGGATGATTATTTTTACGATGCCTGTGACAGATACGGAATACTGGTATGGCAGGATCTTATGTTTGCCTGCAATACATATGAGATGTCACAGAAATTTGAGAGGACGGTTTTAGCCGAGATACATGATAATGTCTCAAGGATAAGGCATCATGCCTGCCTTGCACTGTGGTGCGGCAACAATGAAATGGAAGCTGAGTGGGTAAATGACAGCCGGCTGGCTAGTGCAAGTCCTGCCCTTAGGGTTGATTATGTGAAACTTTTTGAGTATCTTCTGCCGAGGGCTGTTTATGCAGAGGACAGTGCCACACCTTACTGGAATTCATCACCTTCTTCAGGAGGAAGTTTTGATGATCCGGAGGATGAGAACCGGGGTGATTCCCATTACTGGGAAGTCTGGCACGGAGAGGCAGGATTTGAGGAATACCGCAGACACTATTTCCGTTTCCTGTCTGAGTTTGGTTTCCAGTCATTCCCGAACATAAAGACAGTAAGGTCATTTACCGGTGAGGTTGACAGGAATATTTTTTCTCCCGTAATGGAGAGCCATCAGAAATCTCCCTCCGGAAATGTAAAGATACTGAGGCATATATCAGAGAATTTCAGGTATCCCAAGGATTTTGTGCAGCTTCTTTATGTGAGCCAGATAATGCAGGGAATAGCCGTGAAATCCTGTGTGGAACATATGAGACAGAACCGTGGCAGATGCATGGGCACTTTTTTCTGGCAGTTCAATGACTGCTGGCCCGCAGTTTCATGGTCTTCAGTTGATTACTATGGCAGATGGAAGCTGCTCCAGTATATGGCAAGGAAGTTCTATGATCCCCTGGCAGGAAGCGTGACTGTGGATGGTACTGTGGTACAGGCCTTTGCTGCAAATGATACATCTGAGCAGGTAGGAGTGAAGGTAAGAACATCCCTGTTTGCCATGGATGGACGTGAGATAACGCATTTTGTTGATGAGACAAAGGTTCCGGCTGATTCATCCGTAGGGCTTAAGCCCAAGAACTTTGCGAGACAGATGGAAGCAAACGGCATACGTGATGTGTTTATCTGCGTGGATTTCGATTTTTCAAACGGAAAGAAGCAGAGCGAGGTGCTGCCTTTCGTTCCGTACAAGCATCTTAATCTTAAGGAAGCCCAGGTGGATATAGCTGTAGACGAGCTTGAAGACAGCTATGAGATAACAATAAACAGTGATGTTTATACTCCTTTTGTAACAGTAGATCTGCGTAAGGGTGATGCCATCTTCTCTGACAATGCAGTGCCTGTATTTAAAAACAGGCCGGCAGTTATTTCTGTCCGTAAGGATGAGATAAAAAATGTCAAACTTGAATCAGCGGATGATTTTATAGATATTCTTGAAATTTATACGCTTCAGGGATCCTTCGACATGGGGGACCTGGATTACGAGTGAGGGGTTAAAATCTGAAACTGATCAGTTCAGTGCCGCTTATATCTCCGTCACAGTTTACTAATTCATCATAGCAGCGTGCATTCATTGCCCCGCCTGTCATACAGAATGCGGTGGGGCATTGGAATACATCATCTCCGGCAGTCAGTGCGAATTCACCTTTTTCTATATATATAAATCCTTTTTCGGGATTTTCATCATTATCTGATCTGACAGCATCAGATCCGGCAGTGATTCTTACAATGCCGTCAAAAACCGATACACTGTCATTCCCCTTTATGCCGTTGTTTTTTGCATAAATGTATAAATCTCCTCCGGCAATCTTTATATCATCTTTGCAGCTGATACCGTTGTTGCAGTTACCTGTGACACGCAGGATTCCGCTGCCGTTTATCGTCAGGTCGCATTTTGAATGGATGCAGCCTTTTGCCTTATCATCCGGCAGGTATTCATAGGCATCCGTAAGTGAATTATCGGTTCCGTCCGCTAAAGTTATGATCAGATTATCAGCGGAATCGGCATATACTGCGGAAGAAGTCATGCAGGATATATGCACTCCGTTCATTATGAGATGGACATTTTCAGCAGCATCTGATTCTATCCGTATCTGTCCGTCATAAAGAGTTCCGGAGAGAACATAATCTCCGGGGGCTTTTATGGTGATAATGCTGCCGGAAACTGAAATGCGGTTTTTTATGTCTGCAGACGCATCGTTAGCGGAGCACAGAAGTCCGGCACCGGTAAAATTCATGAATATTGCAGTTGCCTCATCATATGCCGTGTCAGAGTCGGCTTCGGAAAGTGCGACATCAGGGGTAAAGGCATTATCCGAAACACTGCCGTCTTCATCCTCCGGTTCGTACAGGTTTCTTTCATAAGTGAAAGCAGAGTCATTAATTTCTTCAAAAAACGGAAATGAAACAGAACCGTCTACAACCATAGTGTTGTCCTGAGGGATTACAGTAGCGTCGACGGGGGGTGTATCAAGTCCTGTATCAACAGGCTGCAGCATGGTTTCATCCTGGTTCCATACAGGATCGGAAACAGTATATGGGGCAGGACGCCTGTTGAAATCATCCATGTGGATACTCTCATCTATCCAGTTGTAGCGTTTGATCACGAATTTCTTAAGGCTTTTCAGAGAAGAATCACCGCCGTAGTTTCCGTAAAGGGCACCGTGGTAGCTTCTTGAATATCTTACCGCATCACCGTATTCGTCTATGGCATCAAGTGCAGTGCCTAAGAGTTCATCCTTTTTTTCATCCCAGCGGAATTTCACTGCTACCATGAACTCGTCTGATTCATACAGATATGAGAACCAGTGGTTCTGTGCCAGGTCATAGACCTGCTCTGCACTTGCCCAGTATTTATAAGTTTTATTGTCATTATGGAAATTACCGTATGCCCTGTCGAAATCCCATACCGGTCCGATCATCAGCTTTTCGCCGGGCCGCTTGTATACATAGGTGCTGCGCCAGAAAGCCGAGTCGGTATTGCAGGTAAGTTCCATCAGTATGAACCAGTCAACAAAGGATGCGGTATCTATATATTCATCATATCCGTTATGTTTGTATATGGCATTTCCGGTGTCGTCTATATATTTTTTTACGTATTTGAACTCATCAGTGTTAGCCGTGTTGAATTCAGGGTACTTAAAGAACAGCTTCGGCGTATATGTTGATGTAAAGAAGTCTTTTCCCATAGTGTGGGGGACGCGGAAGTCGCCCCCGGTTTCCAGCAGGAATGGAGTTTCCGGAAGTGTGTCTGCGGCAGTATCAGCACTTTCATCATGGGTCTCAGCCGGTGATGTGATGTAGGCCGAAGGCACATCAAAGTCATCAGAAAAAAGATCCACCTTGTTCATGGCGACATCTATTTTTTCCGAGAAAGTATAGACGCCTATGTATTTGCCGTTAAGGAAAATATCAACGGGTGTCTGATAGGGGTTGTATTCCATATTGTCCAGACAG